>JBDTLA010000067.1:0-8646 GCA_039935035.1 Rudaea sp.
CCACTGCGCGGCCGCGCGAGCATGCGGTTGAGTCCCGCCGCGTTGTTCTGGCGCGGAAACTCGCCTTCGTTCATGCCCAGCACGCAGACCACGCGAAATGGAATCGAGCGTTGCGGCACCATTCCGCAAAACGTGACGCCGCCGAGCAGGAACGGCTGGCGCTGGGATTGTTCATCGAGCGCGCCACGCACGGCCTCGCGCATCACGCTCCATGGCAACACAGCTTCTGGCCCCGCCGATTCGGACTGCTCGCTCAACTGCGCAATCTCGCGCCGCAAGTTGTCGAGCGCAGTAATTTCGCGCTCGTCGTGCGTATCTGCCAGGAATACCGCGTCGATCAAGTTCAGGAGTGACTCGCACCAGGCGCCCAGCGAACGCGGTCGTGCGTACCCGGATCGCGCCCGTCGCAAGGTTGTGAGCATACGATCCAGACCACCGAGTGCTTCAACCGCAGCGCCGCCAATACCGGACACTGGAAAAATGTCATCGAGCAATTCGCCGGGCACGTCGCTTCCGGCAATCAATCCGGCGTAAAGCCTGTCGAAACCGAATTTCCATGAGTTCGCATCGATCGCTGCCGCGCCGCTGGCCGCTTTCATTGGCGCATCCAGTCCCCAGGCAACACGTGCGCGGTGCAGCCAGCGTTCGAGCGTTTCGCGGTCTTCGGTCTCAATGTCGAATCGGCGCGCCACCGCGGGAACATCGAGAAAATCCATGACGTCGCTGACTGCGAAACGGCTCTCCGGCAACTCAAGCAGCCGCGCAAATGCGCTCATCAATGGGTGCGTACGCGCCAATCCGACATCAGCCAGATGCCAGGGAATCCGCGACGGGTCGCGGCTGAAACGCGCCGGCTCGCCGAACACGGCAGCAAGATACGGCGCATAAGATTCGATGTTTGGCGCCATCACCACGATGTCGCGGTGCTGCAAGCTTGGATCGGCGGTGAGCCGCGCCAGCAACGCATCCTTGAGTACTTCGAGTTCGCGCAGGCGCGTGTGGCAGGCGTGGATGCGCAGGCTGGCGTCATCACGCATTCGCAGCAAAAGTTCCTGCCATATTCCCGCTGAACCAAGACTTTCGCGTAGAACGGCGCCGACCAGATCGGGCTCGCAATAGCGGATGCTCGATTGCAGTTGCGTCAGCAGATTGGCAGGTTCTTTTGGCGAATCGGCATCGTCGTCCGCGTTCGATTGATCAATTGCATCGTGATCTTCCAAGGCGAGGCAAAAATCCTGAGCCATGCGTCCCAGCCCTACGAGCAATGGATGTCCAACCTCGAAATGCAGCGCTTGCGGATCGTCATAGCGCTTCAGCAGATCGCGTTCGCCACGCAGGTAAGACCAATGCTCGTGGCAAGGATCGGGAAAATAAATGTGCACGGCGCGATGCAACGCGAGCGCACCGAGTGTAGCCAGAATATCCGGCGGCAAGTGACTGACGCCGAACACATGCAGCGGCATCGCTTCGCCATCGCCGCACTCGGCCAAGGCTTGCAACAGGGCATCGCGTCGCTCAGCGCGATGCGCCTGCACAATTTCACTGCGTACGAGCCGCCAGATATCGGCCTGCCAGTCGCTGGTAGACGAATCACGCTCCCAATCGGCAATCCAGTCCGGCCGATAGATCAGATACTGACTAAACACACCGGCGAGGTGTTCGGCCAGTTGAAATCGGCGGCGTTCGGTCTCCGCGGGACCAAGATCGCCATCGCGCAGGTACGCTTCGATCTGTGGGTCATGGATAGCCGGTAGCACGCGAAAGATACGCCAGCGCAGCATTTCGCGCTGGTATTCCCCGCCGATCAGCGCCACGTCCCCGAGCACGCGGCGCGCCACTTGTTCCAGCCATTGCCACGGCTGCAGCATGGTGAAATTCGCGGCGATACCGGGTGCGCCATTCGGACCCGGCCGCCGCGCGAATTCACCCAGCAGCCATCGCCGCAATCCCGGGTGCGCCACGACGATCGTCTGCGCCGCCAGCGGATTCGCCGGGCGCTGGGCATCGAGCGCATCCGCCAACTTCGCAGCCAAGAGCTCGGTACGGCTGGCGCGATGCACGAATAAAGCGGCCGTATCGCTGCTCATTGGTTCGCCGGCCGTTGCATGTAGAAATTCAAGTTCATTGACGAATGATAAGCGCTGAGAGTCTCAAGAAACGATACGTCGTTCTTTGCTCCCTCTCCTCCGACAACGTCGGGGGAGCGGGCTTCAACTACTCGCGCCAATACGGATGCCGGTCGATGCGTCCGCGTTCGATGATGCGTGGTGGTGCGTCGGGCGGGAAGCGTACGGCGACAAATCCGTTTGGAGCGGTATTGAGTAGGTTCACGCCATGCTCAGCATAGCGCGCAGCGATGACCGCGGCGGGATGGTGAAAGTGGTTGTGGTAGCCAGCCGACACCAGTGCCAACTGCGGATGCAAGGCGCTCAGGAATCCGTCGCTTGACGAGGTCTTGCTGCCGTGATGCGGGACTTGCAGCACGAGTTGCGGCGCCGTCGGCTGTAGCGCGGCGGCGACGGACTCTTCAACCGCTGCAGTGATATCACCGGTCAACACCAGTTCGTTGTCGCCGCTACGAATGTCGAGCACGCAACAACGGTCGTTGTCGACCGAAGACAACGGCAAGGTGGGATGCACGATGCGGAAACTCACACCATTCCAGTTCCACGTCTCACCGGCCACGCATTGCGTGGCCTTGATCTTCAAACGACCCGGCTCACCGGATTCCACCGGAACGCCGTGAAACGCATCCGCAACCGCCGCTGCGCCGCCAGCATGATCGTTGTCGCCGTGGCTGATGATCATGCGATCCACACGATCGATGCCGAGCGCGTGCAGCGCCGGCACGACTGTCGCGTCGCCTAAATCGAATCCGGATGGATAGCGCGCGCCGGCATCGTAAACCAGGGCGTAATCGCGTGTGCGCACCAGGAACGACAGGCCCTGGCCGACATCGAGCATGTACGTCTCGAATTCGCCATCGGCCAAGGGTTGTCGCGCCGGCCACAACAACGGCAGCAACAGCAGCAACCCCAGCGCGCGCGCGGGCACACCACGCGGCAACAACAACCAGATCGCACCGAGCAGCGCGAGCAGCAGCGCCCACACGCTCGGTTCCGGAAAATACCACAACGCACCCGGCCACGCGGCAATCTTTTCCAGCAATATCCATAACCATTGCATCGCCCAACCAGCGACGTGCAGCAACGGCGCGCCTAGTGCCGGCAGCCACAACAAAAGCAACGTGGCGACTACCGTGATTGGCAAGATGAAAAAACAGATGACCGGCACGGCGACCAGATTCGCCAACGGCCCGATCAGCGAGCTCTGGCCGAAAAACCAGATGCACAGCGGCAACAGGCCGAGACTGGCCACGCCTTGCGCCGTCACCAGTTCGTGCCCCCAGCGGCGGCGTTGCGTGCTGCCGCCGAGACAAAACATCAACCAGCCGACACCGACGAACGACAACCAGAATCCGGCACTGAGCACACACAATGGATCCCACGCCAGCAACGCGATCACGGCCAGCGCCAGGCCCTGCACCGGGGCACGCGCACGGCGCGCCAGATTGGCCACGAGCAAGGCCGCGATCATTACCAGCGCGCGTCGCGTCGGCAAGCCCAAGCCGGCGAGCGTGGCGTATGAGAACGCAAAAACAAGGCTCGCGACGGCTTCGATGAATGGCGCTGGCCATCGCAATGTAAGGCGCGGCGCGAGCTTCCACAGCAAGCGCACGAGCACAATGCCGAAACTGGCGAACAGGGCGATGTGCAGACCGGAGATCGCAATCAGGTGTGGAATGCCGGTGGCGCGAGCGACGGCCCATTCGTGATCGTCCATCGCTTGCTGATCGCCAAAGGCGAGTGCGCGCAACAAATCCGCGCTGACGCCAGGACCGAGTGTTGTCTCGATCGCGCTACCGATGCGCGCGCGCAGGCGATCCACGCAAATGGCATCGTTGCCGAGTACGCGGTTCCCGGCGTCGTCGCGCACGTAGCCAGTAGCGACGATGCCGCGTTCGAGTGCGAATCGCTCGAAATCGAATCCACCAGGATCGATCATGCCGCGCGGTCGCTTCAGGCGCAGACGCAGTTGCCACTGCTGGCACGGGTGCAGCACCGGTGAATCTTCGTACCAGCTCAGGCGTACCCGGCCATGCAGCGGAATCTCGCGACCCTCGTATTGGGCCGCAGCAATATCGAACTCAAATCGGCTGTCGCGATCCTGCGCGCGCGGCAAACCGCGAATGGCGCCGGTGGCGACGACGTCTTGCCCTTCGAGTGCGTACGGCAGACGCTGCGACATGGCGAAGTCTGCACGCAGCAAGGTCCAGCCTGCGGCGAGCAATACGAACCCAATCCAGCGCCAGCGGCTGCGCATGCAGCAGATCGCCAAGCCGCACGCAATTGCTGTGTAGTCGACCCAACGCGGCGGTAGCGACGTGAATGTCTGCACGATCAGCGCGCCGCCGAGCAGACCAATTGCGGTCGATGGGCGGAATAGATCCGCGAATCGGGATAGCGGCGTTGGCGAAGGCGTGGCAGCGTTCACGGCAGCAATCGAACGCGATGGGCTTTTGGACACGGAATACTGAGATCCACACCAGCCCCATTCCAGCATTCCCATTGAAGGGGAAGGGGGGATGCACGCAACCGATCAGGTTGCGGCAGGTTCGCGCAAGGCGCCATCGGAAAGTTCGAGTACGCGATCCATGCGCGCGGCAAGGCGCAGATCGTGAGTAGCCAACATGAAGCTCGTACCGATTTCGCGATTGAGTTCGAGCATCAGCGCATAGATCTGCGCGGCATTTTTCTCATCGAGATTGCCGGTCGGCTCGTCGGCGAGCACGCAGGCCGGACGCGTCACCAGTGCGCGCGCGACCGCACAACGCTGGCGCTCGCCGCCAGACAACTCGCCGGGCTTGTGGCGCAGGCGTTTGCCCAGTCCAACGCGATCGAGCAATTCGGCGGATTGGCGATTCGCGTCGGCGATTGACGTGCCACGGATCAGCAACGGCATCGACACGTTTTCAAGGGCAGTGAATTCCGGCAGTAGATGATGGAATTGATACACAAAGCCTAGCGAGCGATTACGCACCACGCCGCGCTCGCGATCCGACAACTTCGACAACGCACGGCCTTCAACTTCCACTTCGCCCGCGGACAACGTATCCAGCCCGCCCAGGATATGCAGCAAGGTACTTTTTCCAGCACCCGACGTGCCCACGATCGCCAGCGTTGTGCCGGCGTCGAGGGTAAAATTCACATCGCGCAGCACATCCGTGCGCAGATCGCCTTCCTTGTACGTCTTGGCGACGCCGCGCGCGGTCAATACGGGTTTGCTCGCTTGCGTCATGGTTTTTCTTCCGGGCAGAACCAGGTCATGCCGATATCGTCGATCAGGGTGTTGTCTGGCAAGCGGATCCGTTGGCGGAACCGGCTTTCTTCGACAAAACCGCACTTTGTGTACAAGTTCAATGCAGCCGTGTTGCCGTCGCGCACGCGTAGCTCGATGCGCTTTACGTCTGGCGCAGCGCGTGCCCAATCCTGCAACGCCTTCAACAATACGGTACCGATGCCCTGCCCTGTAAAACCCGGATGCACGACGATGGTCAGGCTGCGCACGTGGGCCAAACCAATTATCGCTCCAGCAAATTCGAGCAAAGCATGACCGACGATCGCGCCATTACGCTCGGCTACCAGATAACTGCCGGACTCGGACAACTCGCGTATCGTGCAAGCGAATGCCGCTTCATTTAACTCATCGGGCCGCGACACCAAGCGCCCAGGAATGCGCGCGGTTTCACGCTCGGCCGCGCACAGCGTGGCGGCGTCGTCTTCGCATGCGCGACGGATGCGCAGCGCAGCGCTTGGGCCCGCGAACCCGGTGCGATTCTCTCGCGTTTGCGATTCCCGATTCGCCATTCCCGATTGCCGGCTATTCATACCGCAACGCCGCCGCCGGATGCGTGCGCGACGCACGCCATGCGGGATAGATCGTCGCTAGCAGGCAGAACACGAAAGCGATGCCGGCAATCCAGCCAACGTCGTGCCAGTGCATGTCCGATGGTACTTCGCTGATGTAGTACACGTCCGGCGAGAGGAATTCGACGTGGAAAGTGTGTTCGATCCATTTGACCAGCGCCGGCAAATTCGTCGCCAGAGCAACGCCGCCGATCACGCCCATCAAGATACCGCTCGCGCCGACGATCACCCCCTGGACCATGAAGATGCCCATGATGCTTTTTGGAGAAATGCCCAAGGTGCGCAAAATGGCAATATCCGCCTGTTTGTCGGTGACCAGCATCACCAGCGTCGAAACCAGATTGAACGTGGCCACGGCCACGATCAGCGAGAGGATGATGAACATCACTTTCTTTTCCATCGACACGGCGCTGAAAAAATTTGCATGCCCTTCACGCCAATCCTGCACCCGATAGAACTGGCCGAGCTGCTGTGCCAGGCTCTGGCCGATATCCCAGGCGCGAAACATGTCGTCGAGTTTCAAGCGGATGCCGGTTGGCCCATCGAGCCGGAATAGGCGCTCGGCGTCCTCCATGTTCATCACCGCCAGACCGTCGTCATATTCCTGAAAGCCCACCGAAAAGATTCCGACCACTTCACAACGCTTGAATCGCGGCACGGCGCCGATCGGCGTCACGCTCACTTCCGGCGCATATACCGTGACCTTGTCGCCGAGACCAACGCCCAATTGCATTGCCAATTCATTGCCCAGGATGATGCCGAATCCACCGGGTTTGAGATCATCGAGGCTGCCCCTGACCATCTTGCGATTCAGGTCGGAAACTTTCGGTTCCTGTGCTGGCAAGACACCGCGAATCACCGCACCCGTCGTGCGCGTGCCCTGCAACAAGGCCTGCGCCTGGACATACGGCGCGGCCCCGCGCACATGCGGATTTTCCTCGGCGAGTTTCAGCGCGTGCTGCCAGTTGTGCACGCTTTCGCCAACGCCAGAAATCGTCGCATGCGCGACCATGCCGAGAATTCGGTTGGTCAGATCCTTCTGAAATCCGTTCATCACCGAAATCACGGTTATCAATGCGATCACGCCGACGGCGATACCGAGCATCGAGATCAGCGAAATGAACGAAATAAAATGGTTACGGCGCTTGGCGCGGGTATAACGCAGGCCGATACAAAGTTCTAGCGGACGAAACATTCGGTGAGCAATCCGTTTGCGCCAAGCGCAGATGCGTTGATTCGCGATCCGCCCAGATTGCCCGAGCGCCATCGGGCATGCAAGCCGCGTACACAACACGGACTTTCTCGTACAGTTATCTGAACAATTAGTAAACTGGAGAGTATTGCAATTAAACGCCTAAGCCCCATCTGTTGTCTCGAAGGACGATTGTGCTTTCGCGCGGGTGCAACGACCAATTAAAAAACGCGCAACCCGATTCACCTCAACAGGAGAAATGCAATGAAACTCACCCTGATCGCACTAGCCATGGCCGCTGCAGGCCTGATCGCTACTCCGACTGTCAGTCACGCCGCCAATGGCGACAATGGTGGATTCTTCATCAATGGCAATGTCGGCCAGTCCAATGTGGACAAGGGTATCTATAACGACAACGACAACGGATACGGGCTCAACTTCGGCTATCGTTGGGCTATGAGTCCTGGCGCCGCGATTGGCATTGAGGGCGGTTATACCGACCTTGGCAAATTTGCTGTGGACAATTCGGCTGCCGGTTTTGGTCTGCCGGGCGCCAAGATCGAAGGCTGGACCGCGGGCGTCAACGGACATTTCAACGTCACTCCGAATTGGTACCTGAGTGGCCGTGCCGGCTTGTTCCGCGCTGATGTGAAGGGCGTTTCCGGTCCCTACGTTACAGCGTCGGATGGTTCCGTTACTGCCCTGTCCTTTATCCCGGTTGACGGTACCAGTAACAAGTATTACGCCGGCGTTGGTTTCGGCTACGACTTCAGCAACAACGCCAGCGTTGGTTTGAACTACGACTACTACAAGGCCAACACGAATGGATTGCAGCTCAGTCCGGACCTGGTTTCAGTCAGCGCCGAATACCGCTTCTGAACCGTTGAACCGAAGCGATCGTGCCTGATCGCGAACCTCGACAAATAGCGATCTTTGTCGGCTACAAATTCCAGGCACACTCCCAATGCAGACCACAGGGCAAGGATGCCATCGATACCGGCCGCGGCAACACGCTGCGGCCGGTTTTTTGTTCGGATCGCCGATCACTGACCCGGACCGGCAAACCGGCTAGAGAACGTGCAGGTTGTGACTACCAACCCAGTTGCGGTTGATCGTGATCCACAAACGTGTGTCGGCGTGATCCGCATTGGCGGGATCCACGGTCGCGAAATAGTCCACGTCTGCGCTCAATGCCAAGCCATCGAGAGTCACGCTCGCGGGAAGATCTGCCGAGCGATGGTGCAGAATAAAGATCGGATTTTTTAAGCCGGTGCCGGCTGCGATCAAACTGATTGTCGCGGTGTTCGCACTGGCACCGACGTCGACATCCCATGTGCCGTAGACGCGGTTGTAGCCGACGGGTTGATAGGCGCGAAGATCGGTGCGGTTTACGCCGCCAGGACCGCTGGTCAACACCGCGCCAACGCTGGCAGACAAGGTCGACGCCATGACATTTTCCACCTGGGC
>JBDTLA010000068.1:0-41059 GCA_039935035.1 Rudaea sp.
ATCTACGGCATGTTGCACTCCATCGGCATCAATTACCTTGAAGGCAAGCTGTGGATCGCGATACTTTGCGCGCAGGCAATTCCATATCTTTCCGCACTGATTGGCGCACGCATCGCCTGGCGGTCTGAAGCCATCGCGGACAAAACCAGCCTGGTACCAGCGCCGGCCTAACATCCTGTCTACATGAGACCTGTTATAAATTTACGTGCATGGATCCGCATTTCGATCACACCCCGACAGCTGGGGCAGGCAAATTCCCCGCGAGGCGCACGCATCGAGGCTGGGCCGTGCTGTTGGCGCTGGCCGCCTTACCAGCGCACGCAGGAACCCTGATCGCGCAGATAGATGGCGTCGAAGGCGAGATGAGAACCGCGGTCGCCAATGCGGCCGGGATCGAGGAATACGCCAAACGCGATGTAAGCGCCGCGCAAGCCCAACGGCTGTATTCCAAAGCGTCTGGACGCATCGCCAAGGCGCTGGAACCCTATGGTTATTTCAACGCGAGCAGCGACGGCGAGCTGAAGCAGACCGCGCAAGGCTGGATAGCGGTGATGCACGTGCATCCGGGCGAGCCGACCACGATCGCTACGTTCGAGGTGAACGTACCGGAGCCGGCGCGCCACAACAAGCAGGTGCGCAAGGCGCTGGCAATGTTCGTTCCAAAAAAAGGCGAGCGCCTGGACCAGGTTGCCTATGAGAAAAGCAAGGCCGCGGTGCAGTCTGCCCTGCTCGCCGCCGGTTATCTGGATGCCGAACCCACCACCCACAAAGTTGAAGTCGTTCGCGCCGACAATCGCGCGGCGATTCATCTGGCATGGAAACCCGGAGTGCGCTACCGCTACGGCGCGACGACTTTCAGCGATGGGCAGTTCGTTCCCGGCTTTCTCAAACGCTACGTTCCCTGGCATGAGGGCGATTTTTACAGTCAGGCC
The DNA here is from genome assembly GCA_039935035.1 of Rudaea sp. Lineage (GTDB taxonomy): Bacteria > Pseudomonadota > Gammaproteobacteria > Xanthomonadales > Rhodanobacteraceae > Rudaea. The sequence continues at coordinate 933 of JBDTLA010000068.1, forward strand.
AAGCTGCTGGAATTGCAACAACGCCTGATCGACGCCGACTATTTTTCCGTGGTCGAAGTGCAACTGGATACCGAAAATGCGCATGCCGGCATCATTCCAGTGAGCGTCACGCTCGGTCCCGCCAAACGCAATGTCTACACGGCCGGAATATTCGTCGATACCGACATTGGCGTGGGCATTCGCGCTGGACTCACGCGGCGCTGGGTAAACCGCCACGGGCACAAGCTCAAACTCGAAACGCAAATCGCGCAGCGGCTCAAATCCGCGGCGGCAACCTATTCGATACCGCTTCCGGGCGAGAACCATCGCAGTTACAACTTCGGCGTCAACTACCTGGACGAAAACACCGAAACCACGCTGTCGCACACGACCTCGCTGGTGGTCAACGAAACGAGCCAATGGCATGGGGTGACGCGGACGCTGGGTATCCGCGCATTGACCGGCGATTTCACCATTCTGGATCCGAACGGCGACAAGCAGCTCGACCAGCGCGGCAGCACCACCTTGCTGTATCCGGAACTCGTGCTGGAAAAGAAACGCGCGGACAACCCGCTGTTTGTGCGTCGCGGTTACGCGCTCACCCTGACCGCCCGCGCCAGCCCCGGCCTGGCATCATCAACGAGCTTCACCCAGTTGCGCGCGGACGCAAAATGGATTCATGCCCTAGGCCGGCGCCAGCGCGTGATCCTGCGCGGTTCGCTTGGTTTCACGCGGGTCGACGATTTCGACAAGTTGCCGCCGCAACTGCGCTTCTTCGCTGGCGGCGACCACAGCATTCGCGGGTATCCGTATCAGGTGATTGGCCCCACGAATGCGAACGGCCTGGTCATCGGCGGTCGCGACCTTGCCATCGCCAGTGCCGAATACGAGTACTACTTCACGCGCGACTGGGGCATGGCCACATTCGTTGACGCTGGCGATGCATTCACCGGGTTTGGCAATTTCGACACCCATATCGGTGCCGGCGTCGGATTGCGCTGGCGCTCGCCCGTCGGCATGGTTCGCATGGATCTGGGCACGCCGGTTCGCGATCCGGACGGTCGCAATGGCATTCAGCTGCATTTGACCCTGGGACCCGACCTGTGAGCCCGCGCACGCGCACCTGGATCAAACGCATCGGCATCGCCGTGGCGATACTGCTTGCGTTGGTCGGTGCGTTTGCGTGGTGGCTGCTGGGTTCGGAATCCGGCGCGCGCTTCGCGCTGGCGCGTGCTGAAGCCGCGCTCGGCAACAAACTCAACGTGGCCCAGTTGCAGGGCGACCTGACAAGTCCGCTGCAACTTCACGACGTGCGCTATCGCGACCCCGCGTCCGGCATCGACGTCCACATCACGAGTATAAAAGTGGATTACGCGCTATCAGGCTTGATTGGGCGACGCCTGCATGTGCGCAATCTCGAGGTCGAGGGTGTCGACGTGCGTCTGACCACGGTGGCCACCCCAGCGCTATCGGCACCACCGCCATCGTTGCAAACGTTGTTGACACCGCCGTTGGCGCTGGCGATCGATCGTGCGCATATCGGCAACATCGCGATCGCGCAAGACGCCAAACCGGTATTCACGGCGACCAGCCTCGATCTCGCCGCCGACTGGACGAATTCGGCGTTATCGATTCGCCAACTTGCTCTGCGCGCACCCGATGGACATGTCGATTTGCAGGGGACACTGGATTCCTACCGCAACTATCACGGCAATGCGAAAGCACAATTCGACTGGCGCATTGGCGACCAGCGCGCGGTCGGAAACGTGCTGATTGATGGCAGCGGAAAATCAACGACCCTAACGTTTGTGCTGAGCCAGCCCACCCCCGCAAAGGCCCAGGCGACGCTTATCGCAAGCGCCGATGCGCTGCCGTGGACCCTGAATCTGGATGTGCCGGAATTTGATCCGAAGACGCTCGGCGTAGCTAGCAACAAAGTGAAATCGCTGGCATTGCATCTGCAGGGCAGCGGCGATCGCGTGCACGGCAATCTAGGCGGAAGCGGCATTGTGAATGCGCATCATGTGTTACTTGATCCGCTTGCCTTTGCGCTTTCCGGAAAGACCCTCACGCTACAAAACCTGCAACTGCGCAGTGCCGATGCAACCGGCACCTTGACGGCAAACGGTCAATTGCAACTTGATGCCACGCCGCTACGCGGTCAAATCGATGCGAACTGGAAAGGCGTTGAGCTGCCCGCCGATCTGGTCGGCCAACCCTTGGCCAGCCACGGCTCGCTGCACGCCGACGGCAGCGCAGGGAAATTCTCCGCGCACGGCGAACTGAGTATCGGCCCACCGGGCAATCTCGCCGATATCGCGTTGAAGCTCGATGGCACGCCGCAGAAAATCGTCCTGAAACAACTCGATCTGAAACAATCGAGCGGCGGCATGAATGCCAACGGCACGATTGTGTTGCAACCAAACATTGGATGGACGTTCGATGCCAGCGCGAAAAAACTGGACCCGGGAGCATTCGTCAAGGACTGGCCCGGCGCCATCGATTTCACATTGTCCACAAATGGAACAATGCGGAAAGACGGTGCGCAGGGCAAGTTGATTCTGGATCACCTTGGCGGCACGCTGCGCCAACGCCCGGTTCATGGCAGCGCGAACCTGGCCTTCGCAGCACCGCTGTCGATCGATGGCAAATTTAACCTGACCCTGGGCAAGAGCTCCATTGTGGTGACCGGCAATAGCCTCACACGTACCGATCTCAAGCTCGACCTGGCCATTGCCAGCCTCGGCGACTGGTTGCCGCACGCCCAGGGCACGCTGCACGGCAATATCGTGCTGAAAGGCAACTGGCCTCAACTCGATGCCAGCGGCAAGATCGATGGCAGCAAGGTCGCGCTGCGCGATGTTCGCGCTGAATCGCTTGCGTTGACAATTGACGCAAAGGACCTGCGCGCGCCGAGCGGGCAGCTCTCACTGGTCGCCAGCAAACTCGCTGTTGCCAATTATCTGTTCGACACGTTCAAGCTCGACGCGCACGGCAAGCAATCTGCACTCGAAGCCACGCTGCGCGCGCACGGACCACAGCTTGGCATCGACGCCACCATCAACGGCGGCCTGACTCGCGATAAATCGGGCGGACAAAATCTGCAGGCAACCCTGACACAGCTTGGCCTGGAACCGAACAAGCAATCAGCGTGGACGCTGGACCAGCCGGTGGCAATCAAGGTCGCGAATGGTGATTTCGACATCGGCGAATTGTGCCTGTCTGCCAGCCCATCCCGGCTGTGCATGGCAGCTACACAAACGGGCGGCAACACCCATGCGAAATTCAACCTTGCACATCTGCCGCTGGCTGCCATCGCCAATCTGCTCAGTCCGGACTCGCCGACGCAACTCAGCGGCATGATTGACGGCACCGGCGAGATTGCCTATGCGGCCAATGGGGCGCTGACGGGACATGCGACGATTGCCTCGGACAAAGGCTCCATTGCCTATCCGGATGATGCGCAAAAACCGCTGATCGCCTATTCCGACCTGCATCTGGATGCGACATTGGCCGCGCAACAAAGCACCATCACGTTGCGCAGCCGGTTGAACGACGGCGGTCGTCTGGATGGTCATATCAAGCTCGGTGCGGCGACCGAATCCGGCATGCCGTTATCCGGCGAGATTTCCGCGCAGCTGGAAAATCTCGGCATCGTCGATCTGCTCAGCGGGCAAACAGCGGCGACCAAGGGCAAACTGGCCGCATCGCTGACGTTGTCGGGAACCACCACGACGCCCGGCATTTCCGGAACGGCGACGTTGACGGAATTCGCCACCGAAATTCCAACTGCCGGGCTCAAGCTGCACGATGGCCACGTCGAACTTCACTCCAACGACGGGCGGGTTTTCGTGCTGGACGGCACGATTGGATCGGGCAGCGGCAAGCTTGCAATCAAGGGCGATATCGGCGCAAACACCGATACGCCGCTGGCGCTGCACATCCAGGGCGAAGATTTCCTCGCAGCCGACATTCCGGGTGCGAAAGTGTGGATTTCGCCGGACCTGACTCTCAAGCGTAGCGACGGCAAATACGCCGTGAGTGGCGAGGTAACGATTCCCAAGGCTGATGTGGACCTGAGCAAGTTGCCGGGTGGCGGCGCGGCGGCAGCATCGCCTGACGTCGTCGTCACCGACGCAGAAACGACTCCTGCCCAAGGCAGGCTGGTGCTCGATGCCGATGTGACCGTTAAGTTCGGCGCCGGCAAGAAGCTCGATCTGGACTTGCGTCAGGGCCAGGAAGTTCATCTGGTCGGATTCGGATTGAACGGCTACCTTGGCGGGCAGCTCGCCGTGCGCGAACGCCCCGGTCGGGCGACGACTGCTCGCGGCCAGGTGGTCGTTAACGGAACCTACAAAGCCTACGGCCAGAACTTGAAGATCGCGCAGGGCCGCCTGCTGTTCGCCGGCACACCAGTGGACAATCCAGGCCTGGACATCCGCGCCTCGCGCAGCGGATTCTCCGATGCCAGCGTGACCGCCGGTCTTCAGGTTCGCGGCACCGCGCAACGCCCGATCCTGACGGTGTTTTCCGATCCTGCGATGGAACAATCCGACGCGCTTTCCTATCTCGTCGCTGGCAAACCGCTGGGCCAACTCAAGAGCGGCGAAGGCGATGCAGTCGGCAGTGCAGCGCGCGCGCTCGGCACGGCCGGCGGCGACCTGCTGGCCAAGAGCATCGGCTCGCGCATGGGTTTCGACGATGTCGGCGTCGCCGACAATAGTGCAGTCGGCGGTGCGGCGCTTACCATCGGAAAGTACCTTTCTCCACGTTTATACTTGAGTTACGGCGTCGGCCTGTTCACGCCCGGCGAAGTCGTCACCCTGCGCTATCGCCTCAGTCGCCTGTTCAACATCGAAATCCGCAACGGCACCTTGTCCAGTCGGGCAGGGCTCAACTACAAGATTGAGAAGTAGTGGGGAGACGGGGCACCCTCTCAGATTCGTCGTTCCAGCGAGGCGCTTCGCGACAGCCGAAGGGCTGGTCAAGCTGGAATCCAATTCTTTCTTTTCTTTTTGCCACCGAATCAAGCGCAAGAACTGGATTCCTGCCTCCGCAGGAATGACGAGCCTTTGATTTTACGTCGCACGCCTCACTAGGCTCGTGCCACCGCGCTCCCTAGCGCACCAGCATGGCCAACGTATACACCGCAAGAACAAGGCAGGCCCATCCCAAGCCAGTCCGGTAAGGGGCCAGTTTGGCGGTAAAGCCAGCCAGTTTGTTGGTGAAGTCGTTACTGCCGAACAACGTACGCAATTGGGTCAATGCCAGGATCAATGACAACGCCAGGATGACGAGGATCATGGCCAGTCCGATCAATCCGCTGCCCAAGGCGTAGCGCAGGACAATCGACGCGTAGGACAACCAGCGCAGCAGCAACACAACGCCCCAGACCAGGCCAGCAATGCCGATCCAGCCTTCGACGGATTCGAGCTTGGTCAAGAAATCGCGCGTGCCGGGTTGCTGCGCCTTGAGCCACGGCGAAATTCCGAGCAGTCCGAGCACGATCAGCAAAATCAGATTGATCACCCACATGATGCAAATCTCCAAACGAAACCGACGCACATCATAGCGCAAGATCCAACGAAACCCTTTGCTTGCCGGACATGGCCATGCACCCCAACGAAGCATGCAGGATTTACCACGAAGGATACCAAAGACACCAAGAATCAGATGCAAAACAGCGGTTTGCAGATTCCTTCCTTCTCCCCTTGGGAGAAGGTGGCGCGAAGCGACGGATGAGGGTCGGGCGCAGCGGCATGACCGAACCCACCGATGACCGATCTTCTCGCGTACTCCAACCCTCACCCCAACCCCTCTCCCGATGGAGAGGGGCTCAAAGATTGCGAAAGCGAAAGTCAGCGCCCCGCCGCATGTGCGACAAACAAGCGCTTGAGCGGGCCGATGCGATCCACCGCCGTCAAACCGGCACCGCGCAATGTGGCCAGCGGCAGGGCGTCGCTGGCAAACACGCGCTGGATCGCATCGAACGCATGGGCAAACAACGTGTTGTCGCTGCGACGGCGACGCTCGTATTCGCGCAAAGTGGATTCTGCCGCGAAGTTGCGCTTGGCATCGCGTGATTCGACCAGCGTTGCGGCAAGTTCTTGCGCATCGCGCAGGCCGAGGTTCACGCCTTGCCCAGCCAATGGGTGCACCACGTGGGCGGCATCGCCGATCAATGCAAAGCGCAGCGCGATGTAACGATCGGCCGTGCGCAGGCGCAGCGGGAACGCCGCGCGCAACGTCGTGCCCGTAACAGTTCCGAGACGAAAATCAAACGCCAAACCGAGGGCCGCGCAAAATTGCGCATCGTCCAATCCCAGAACCCGTGCCGCCTCGATTACTGGCAGTGACCACACAATCGAACTGCGCCCATCAACAAGTGGCAGGAAAGCGAGCACCGAACCGGGAAGAAAGCGCTGCCAGGCAGTGAATTCGTGCGATCGTTGCGTTGACACATGCGCGACGATCGCGCGCTGCGCGTAGTCGCGCTCGTGCGTGCCGATGCCAAGCATGTCGCGCAATACCGAGTTCGCACCGTCTGCCGCCACTACAAGCCGCGCCGAAAGCGTTGTGTCGTCGTCGAGCGTGAGCGTGCGGCGATTTTCGTCGGCATCGGTTGCCGTCACCCGCGCCGGGCAGCGTAATGTCACATTCGCCTCGTTGTGCAATCGCTGCCAGAGCAGATGCTGGATCGCACGATTCTCCACGATCCATCCGAGCGCACGTTCGCCTTGTTCGGCAGCGTCGAAGTTCAATTCGCCCGGCGCCAGTGCGTCCCACACATGCATGCGACGATACGCGCAGGCGCGCGCGGCAACCAGGTCCGACCAGATATCCAGGTCTGCAAACAGGCGCGCTGACGATGGCGCCAGCGCCACGACGCGCAGATCGATGTCGTCTTGATCGCTCCACGGTGCTGGTACTCGCGGTTCAATCACCACGACGTCGAAGCCTGCTCGCGCGAGTTTCAGCGCGAGCGCCGCGCCGACCATCCCGGCGCCGACGATGGCGACGTCGTGCATTTTTCGAGCACTCATTTCGGCGATCCTCCCAGATCGCGGGGAGACAAACTGGCATCCAGCGCCAAGCGCGGCGCTTTGCCGCGAAATCCCATGCCGCGGCGAACCAGGGCCGATTGCAGCGGGGCGATGCGGTCGAGCGCAAGCAGGCCAACGCTGCGCAGCACTTTCAGCGGCAGGGCTTCATTGGCAGTCCATCGCGCCAGGCCGTCGCTCATCGCGATCGTGCCTTCGCGATCCTCGCGTCGGCGTTGGGCATATTCCTGAAGAAGACTTGCAGCACCCGGATCGCCACCGGACTGCGCGCAATCGGTCAGCAAGTCCGCAAGCGTCAGCGCATCGCGCAAACCGAGATTGAACCCTTGCGCGCCGATTGGATGAAGGGTTTGTGCCGCGTTACCGATCAAGACGGTACGCGGCGCGGTGACGCGAATTGCCTGCACGCGTTTAAGTGGATACGAAACGCGCTTTCCCGGACGCGTGAGTCGCCCCAGGCGGTAGCCGAAGCGTTGCTGCAGTAATTTCACGAAACCGACATCGTCCAGTTCGGCAACGCACTTAGCATCGTCACTCGGAACGGTCAGTACGACACCAGCACGCCGCTGTGCCAGCGGCAGCAGCGCCACTGGTCCATTTGCAGTGAAGCGCTCGTAGGCGCAATCCGCTTCGCGCTGTGGTGTGATCGTGCACACAAACGCGGTTTGCGCATAATCCACATTGTGCGTTTCTATACCAGAAGCCGATCGCACCAACGAACCCGTTCCATCGGCGCCAACCAGCAGGCGCGTACGCACGACTTGCGTGCCAGCGGCACCTTCAAGCGTGGTGCTGACGCCATCACTGTCGACCTCGAAACTTTCCAGCGTTGCGGGCGTGAAGCGCACCAGTTCGCGGCATGTATCCAATCGCGCCAGCAATCCGTTGCCCAACTCCCGCGCCGGCAAAACCGCACCAAACGCATCCACGCCGTGGGCTTCCGCATCCAGCCGCACCGCCCCGAATTCGCCATGGCGGCTGATATGGATCTTGCGAATTGGCGTCGCGCGGGTGCCAATAAGTGCCCACACGCCAAGCGCCGTCAGTGCGTTAAGCGTCGCTTTCGCCAGCGCCAGATTGCGCTCATCGTAACTGGCCTGATTGCTGGCCTTCAACGGCGCGGCCTCGACCATGCCGACGCGTAGCCCCGCGTCGTCCAGCGCAATCGCCAGACTGGCGCCAACCAGGCCACCGCCGATGATGAGAATGTCGAGTTCGGATGACATGGGAGAATGATAGCGTGTTAGGGCTGAGGGCTGAGGGCCAGGACTCGGAACTGGGGACTCGGGAAGAGCATAAAGCCTTCGTCATTCCTGCCTACGCAGAAATGACGAAGGCTTTGGCTCCACGCCTCACGCTCCACGTCTCACATCTCTAGAGTCCCGATTCTCCATTCCCGGCTCTCCAGTCCCGCGTCGCTAAAATGTTACCCTTGCAAACCACCCGCGAATCCTTCCATGAACCTCATCCTGGTCCGCCATGGCGAAGTCGACGCACCGGCCGGATTGTGCCTCGGGCAGACCGATGCGCCATTGTCGGCGGCCGGCTTCGGTGCCGTGCAACAGCTCGCGGCGACGTGGTCTGGTCCGGCACCGCGCTTCGTTTTTTCCAGCGATTTGAAGCGGGCGCAGCAATCTGCGGCAATCTTCGCCGCGCATTTTGCGGTTGAGCCACTGGCCGACGCACGTCTGCGTGAAGTCAACCTCGGAGACTGGGACGGCAAGCGCTGGGATGAAGTCGTGCGCAGCGATGCCGCACGTTACGAACACTGGACCAACAACTGGGTGATCCAGGAAGCGCCAAACGGCGAAAGTTTCTCCGATGTAATCCGACGCACCGGGGCGTGGCTGTCCTCCCTGCTCGGTTCCACCAGCGACGACGATTGCGTGCTCGCCGTCGCGCATGCCGGATCGATTCGCGCATTGCTCTGCCATGCGCTGGGATTGCCGCCGTCGCGCGCCTTCACCATGCGCATCGACCTGGCCCATGCCGCGCGAGTGCGCACCCGTAGCGGACAGTTTGAAGTATGCTATGTCAATGCCTCGCGCTTCGAAGCGGATTGAACGCGCAAAAACGTCAATGGAGAGTTATACAATGCAACATCTTCCACAAAGTTCCCTGATTTCGCCGCGCACCTGGATACTGATTGCGATGATCGCGTTTGCGCTTGGCGTGCGCCTGCTGATTTTCTTCGTGCCCGGTTTGCTGCCCTATAATTTTACTCCGGTCGAGGCCATCGCCCTGTTTGGCGGCGCGTATTTCAGCGACAAGCGCCTCGCCTTCATCGTGCCACTTGGTGCCATGTTTGTTGCCGACGCGATTATCGGCCTGCATCCGCTGATTCCGGTTATTTACGCCTGCATCGCTGCGAGCGTGCTGCTCGGCTTCGCGTTGCGCGACAAAGTCAGCGTATTGCGCGTCGCGGCTTGCGGTGTCGCCGGATCGATCCTGTTCTTTGCCGTGGTCAGCTTCGTCGAATGGCTGATCGGCGACACGATTTTTTGCCGCGCTGGCATTGTCTCGTGTTACGCCGCTGCCGTACCGTTCCTCAAAAGCTCGCTGGCCGGCACGCTGGTGTGGAGCACGTTGTTGTTCGGCGGGTTTGAACTGCTGCGGCAGCGCTGGTCTGCACTCGCGTCGGCGCAAACGGCATAGCTTGCCGAGTCCTCGCAACGGCATCACGCCGGTGTGGAAGGCAGCGCATCCCAAGAACGAACTGGATCCCCGCCTACGCGGGAATGATGAGCGATAGGCAACGTGGGCAACCGACTCAGCAAAATCTATACACGCACCGGCGACGACGGCACGACCGGCCTGGGCGACGGCTCGCGCACGCCGAAGGATTCGATGCGCGTCAGCGCCTATGGCACTGTCGACGAACTCAACAGCACGATCGGCATCGTGCTGGCGCAGGTCATCCCCGACGCAGTTCGAGAAGCCTTGACCCAGGTACAGCACGACCTGTTCGATCTCGGCGGCGAGTTATGCATTCCGGGGATGGCGATGATTCATGACGCCGACATCGAGCGACTGGAAACCACCCTCGACGGCTTCAATGCCGAGCTGCCCATGCTCAAGGAATTCATCTTGCCCGGCGGCGGAATGGCGGCGGCGAGTTGCCATGTGGCGCGCACCGTTTGCCGCCGCGCCGAGCGCGAAACCGTCACGCTGGCGAAAAGCGAAGCCGTGCGACCCGAAGCGGTGCGCTACCTGAATCGATTGTCCGACCTGTTGTTCGTGTTGGCGCGGGTGTTGGCACGCGCATCCGGCCACGGCGAAGTGCTGTGGCAGCATGAGCGACGCAAGCGGCAAAGTTGACTCGGGACTCGGGACTCGGAAAAAGTCTAAGTTTGTCATTCCCGCGAAAGCGCGAATGACAAGCCTTTTGGGCCCTCACGCCTCCCATGTCCCAACTCTCCCACCCACCAATCCGCGGCCAGACTTCACCAACCATGCACCTCTACACCCACCCAGCCTGCCTGTTGCACAGCGCCGGCCCCGGCCATCCGGAATCCCCGGCGCGGTTGCATGCCGTGCTCGAGGCGCTCGCCGGCCCGCGCTTCGCCGTGCTCAAGCGCATCGAAGCACCCCGTGCAACCCGCGAGCAACTCGCACGCGTGCACGATGTCGCACTGATCGATCGGATTTTCAGCACCGCGCCAGTCGATGGCTTCCTCCAACTCGATGCGGATACGACGATGTGCCCGGATTCGCTGGAAGCCGCGTTGCGCGCAGCGGGCGCCGTGTGCGCAGCAGTCGATGCAGTGATCGATGGCAAAACGCAGCGTTCGTTCTGCGCCGTGCGTCCACCAGGTCACCACGCGACCCACGACACCGCGATGGGCTTCTGCCTGTTCAACAACGTGGCAGTCGGGGCCGCGCACGCGCTTGAACGCGGAATTGAGCGCGTCGCCATCGTCGACTTCGATGTGCATCACGGCAATGGCACGCAGGATATTTTCTACAATGAACCGCGCGTACTGTATGCCTCCACGCATCAGTCGCCGCTGTATCCCGGCACCGGCCAGCGCGGCGAAACCGGCGTCGGCAATATCGTCAACGCGCCGTTGCGCCCGCGCAGCGGCACGGCAGAATTTCGCGAGGCATTCGATACCATCGTGCTGCCGGCATTGCGCGCATTCCAGCCACAACTGCTGATGATCTCGGCCGGCTTCGATGCGCACCGGCTCGATCCACTGGCTGACCTGAATCTGGAAGCAGGCGACTATGCATGGGCCACACAACAACTCGTCGGCGTGGCCAGCGAATCGGCAGCCGGGCGCATCGTTTCGAGCCTCGAAGGCGGCTACAGCCCAACCGCACTGCGCGAAAGCACCGCCGCACATGTGGCAGCATTGTTGTAGCCGAGCTGCGGAATTACCACGCGCATTGCCGGTTTCCTGCGAATCAGGCAAGCTGGCCGCGTTTTGCACCGCCCACGGATTGCCTGTGTCGATCAACAACCGTTTCCACCCGTTGCCACCGCGCCTGTTAATGCTCGCGCTTTGCCTGAGCCTGGCGCAACTGGCGTGCGCTGCCGAATCCGAAACGCCGGTGTGCCCGGTCGGGGTGCTCAAATGCGCGCCGAAATCCCAGCACGATGAATTCGCGATGTGCAAGCGCAATGCACTGCTGGATTTTTACGTGCCTGGTTTGCCGACCGCCGGCGATCGCTCCAAGGTGGCCAGCGAATTGTCGGCCGACAAGATTACCGGCACGGACAGCTCGCATTACCGCGCCGAAGGAAGTGTCCAGGTGCAGCGCCTGGATCAATTGCTGCGCACCGACACCCTCGATTACAACACCGAAACCACCGCCTACACCGCGACCGGCAACGTGCGCATGCAGGATCGCAGCATTCTCGCGTCGGCCGATCATGCGCATGGGACGGGCACGCCCAGCACGACCTATCTGCAAAATGTCCGCTATCAGTTGCTGCAGCAGCGCGGCAACGGTACTGCCGCCACGGCAAACATGACCGATCCGGACCATGGCACGCTGACCCAGGGCACCTACTCCACCTGCGATCCGGACGATCGCCGCTGGTACCTGCGCGCAAGCGAGATGGAACTCAATCAGACCGTCAACCGCGGCTACGCCCACAACGTCACCGTGTATTACGGCGATGTTCCATTTTTCTGGCTGCCGTACTTGCGATTCCCTCTGAGCAAGCAACGCGAATCGGGTTTCCTGTTTCCGAACATCGGTTACAGCGACCGCCGTGGCGTGGTACTCGGCGCGCCGTATTACCTGAACCTGGCACCGAATTACGATGCCACGCTTGACCCGATGGTTTCAAGCAAGCGCGGCCCGATGCTGGAAAGCGAATTTCGCTACCTCGACGCGACTGACAAGGCGCAGCTGGATTTCACCTACGTGCCGCACGACAACCAGGTCAACGACGAAATCGCGCGCATTTCGGCAGATTTGGCCAGCGGTCAATCCAGCGTCTTCTCGCCGGTGGACATTCCGCACCAGCGCTATACCGTGCGTCTGCGCGACGCCAGTACACTGTCGGATAACTGGAGCGCCGCGATCGACATCAATCGCGTATCCGATCAGCAGTATTTTCAGGATTACGGCGAAAATCTGACCAACTCGGCCACCGCACTGCTCGGTTCGAGTGCCTACCTCAACGGCCGCGGTGCGTGGTGGAGCGCAAGCATCGGCGCAGACAGCTCGCAACTGACGCAATTGACCTTGTCGCAAGCGGTCGAACCGTACCAGCGATTGCCGCGTGGCACGTTTCAGGGCGAGCACAGCCTGCTCGGCGGGCTCGACTGGGGCGTGAATGCAGAGTACGTGAATTTCCGCAAAGGACCTTACGACGTGTTGGCATCGGCTCCGGACTCGTTCCGCTCAGTCTCGGCGATCAACGGTCAGCGCGTGGATCTTTATCCGTACCTGGCATACCCCATCGAGACCGCGGGTTATTTCATCCGGCCTGAGCTTGGCGTGCGTTACACGTCTTACGATTTGCGTGATCTGGATGGTTACGCTGCGACGAATCCAGGGGCCGCACCATTCGTCAATAGCTCGCCCACGCGGACGGTGCCAATCTTCGATCTGGACGCCGGCATGATCTTCGAACGCCCGGCCACGTATTTCGGCCGTGCGTTCACGCAAACCATCGAGCCACGGTTGTACTACCTGCGCGTGCCGTATCGCGACCAAAGCGATTTGCCACTGTTCGATACCCAATTGCCCACGTTTGATTTTCCCAGCCTGTTTCGCAGCAACAACTTTGTCGGCGCGGATCGACAAAGCAATGCGAACAACCTTACCCTGGCGCTCACCTCGCGACTGATCGATACCGATTCAGGCGATGAGATACTGCGTGGCAGCGTTGGCCAGATCCATTATTTCGATACACAACGCGTGCAATTGCCGGGGCAGCCGGAGGTCGACTTTTCTGGTTCCGACTACGTCGCTGAGCTCGACCTGCACCTGAACGATCGATGGGAATTGCGCTGGGATCAGCAGTACAACCCCAGCTCGCGTGCGGTCGACCCACGCACGCAAACGCTGATCGACAACCTGCACCACACCGATCTTTCCTCCATCAGCGTCGAGCACCGTTTCGGCAGCGAAGGCACGGTCAATTTCTCCTATCGCTTCCGCCGCGGACTGCTCGAACAGATTGACACCACCGCGTTGCTGCCGCTGAACGCGCGCTGGAGCCTGGTCGGACGCTATTACTACTCGCTGATGGACAATCGCCTACTGGAGGCTTTCGGCGGCGTCGAGTACGACAGTTGTTGCGTGGCGTTGCGGGTCCTGGCGCGGCGCTACATCAGCTCCCTGGGCCAGGTAAAAGCCAGCAACGGCGTGTACTTCGAGGTCGAGTTCAAGGGACTGGGCAGCACCGGAACCCGCACCGAGAACTTCCTGCGGCGTGCTATCCTAGGCTACCAGTGACGCCCTGATAGAGCGGCTAGCGACGCTGCCATAACGAATTTATTACTGCCCTGCCCGCATCATTGGCGGGTTGTCGATGCACCCCAATCCCCTTTCACCCTGCGCCCTGCGCGCTCGCTCGGAATGTAATCTGCCGATGAACAGAATCGTCGCCCTTGTTTGTTTTCTGCTTGCCGGATTCGGCGTCAGTACCCATCTTCGAGCGCAAGCCCTGCCGACCCAGCCGCTGGATCGCATCGTTGCAGTTGCCGACGACGACGTGATCTTGCAAAGCGAGCTTGATCGCGCCGTTAAAAACGTTGAACAACAATATCGCAGCAATCCGCAACAGTTGCCGCCGCACGATGCGCTGGAACAGCAGGTACTTGAAAGCCTGATCGTGTTGCGCCTGCAGGTACAACGCGCAAAGGACACCGGCATTCGCATCGGCGATGCCGAAATCGACCAAGCCATGCAAAACGTGGCCGCGCACAACAAGATCGACGTCAGTCAACTGCGCGAGTCCCTGCAGCGCGACGGCCTGAACTACGCCGATTTCCGCAAGAGCCTGCGCGATCAGTTGATGGTGCAGCAATTGCAACATCGCGTGGTGCAGAACCAGACCAACGTCAGCGATTCGGAAGTCGACATCCTGCTTGCCAGCGACAGCCTCAAGGCAGGCGAGGTGCACCTGCAGCACATCCTCATCGGCATTCCCGATGGCGCCAGCGCCGAACAGATCCAGGCCGCGCACGACAAGGCGGAGACCGTCAGAAAGGAGATCGCCGGTGGCATGGATTTCACCGCCGCCGCGATCCGCTATTCCAGCGCGCGAGATGCCTTGCAGGGCGGCGACCTGGGCTGGCGGCGCTACGATGAAGTGCCCGAAGCCTACGCCAATTTGGTCGAGGGCATGAAAGACGGCGACGTTTCGCAACCATTGCATGGCCCCAGCGGATTCCACATCGTCAAACTGGTGGGCAAGCGCAGCGATGGCAAACAGGTCATCACCGAATACAACGCCCGCCACATCCTCATTTCAGTCAATGAACTGGTCGACAGCGCCACTGCGGAAAAAACCGTGGGCGACATTCGCCATCGCATCGTTGACGGACACGAGGATTTTGCAGCGTTGGCAAAAAAATATTCGCAGGATACGGCTACCGCCAATGCCGGCGGTGAGATGGGCTGGTTCCCGCTGGATCAATTCGGCTCCAGCGTTTCCACCGCGCTGCTTTCGCTCAAGGATGGCGAAATCTCGCAGCCGTTCCGTACCGATCGCGGCTGGCACATCATCCAGCTCGAAGGCACGCGCCAGAAAGATCGCACCCAGGATATGAAACGCGATCAGGCGCGCAGCATCATCCGCAACCGCAAGGCCGACGAAGCGTACGAAAACTTTCTGCGCCAGTTACGCGACGAATCCTTCGTCGAAATCCGCCTGCCTGCGGCCAAGAACAGCGATCCAGACAGCAAGCCTGCTGCAGAATAGTGTGCTGCTTCACAGCAAATTTCGATAAAGTCCGTCTTTACGTTTGCCCTTCCTTTGCGTAGCGGGGAAGGTGCCCAGCATCAATCAGATATTGGGCGGATGGGGGCGCTGGTGATGGACATCTTCCAAATAGAATCAACGCAGGCATACCACTTCAACCAAACGCTGCCCTTGGTCTGGGCATCGATTCGATGAACGCACAAATCCCATGGCTACCCCGCCTGGCGCTGACCCTGGGCGAACCTGCCGGTATCGGCGTGCAAGTTGCAGCGGCGTTGGCAGCCACCGACATTGCCGCCGACCTGATCGCCATCGGCGATCCCGACTTGCTGCAACGTGCCGCTAATGCACGCGGAATAGCCCTGACCATCGAAACCGACGACGGCCAGTGGCGCAGCGAACGCACTCCGGGCTGCCTGCGCGTCATCCCGGTTCCGTTGGCTGCACCGGTCGTGCCGGGCCGACTCGATGCGCGCAATGCAACCTACGTCATCGCCACGCTCGCCCGCGCCGCAAGCGGGTGCCTGGATGGCGAGTTCGACGCGCTCGTCACCGCCCCGGTGCACAAAGGCATCATCAACGACGCCGGCATCGCCTTTACCGGACATACCGAATTTTTTGCGGCGCGCTCGCGCTGCGAAGTAGCCATGCTGCTGTGCGCACCGGGTCTGCGCGTCGCACTGGCAACCACGCATCTGCCATTGGCGCAGGTTCCGGGCGCCATCACCGCGCCGCGGATTTTGAGTATTTTGCGCATTGTATACAACGATTTGCGCCATCGTTTCGGTATCCAGTCGCCGCGCATCGCAGTACTCGGCCTGAATCCGCATGCCGGCGAAGGCGGTCATCTTGGTCGCGAGGAGATCGACATTATCGAGCCCGCACTGGCCGCACTGCGCGCCGAAGGCATGCGCCTGGACGGCCCGATGGCGGCCGATACCGCGTTCGTCGCCGACAAGCGCGCCGGCTACGACGCGTACCTGGCCATGTATCACGACCAAGGGCTGCCGGTGCTCAAGACCCTCGGCTTCGGCACCGCGGTCAACGTCACCCTGGGCCTGCCTTTCGTGCGCACCTCTGTCGACCACGGCACCGCACTCGACATAGCCGCCTCCGCCAGCGCCGACCCGGCCAGCATGATCGCCGCCGCCAGGATGGCATTGGATTTGATCGCGCAATAGTACGCGCTCGCGACGGCGCTCGATTACGTCGCGACAAGCGAGTGTGCTTTTCCAAAGTCCGGCTTTCCCCGAACTTTCGCCAGCCTACCTTCCAATCATTTGTCGCCGCAGGGTCAAACCTGGTGACAATTGCATTTACATGGTTGTTGACAATTTATAGTTTGTATAGCAAACTAGTTTGCATACCTAAACGAGGATATGTCCATGGTTTCAACTTCCGATAGCGATTTGGCCAACGATCGACTGCGCGAACTCGAATCCGTCACGAGTGCCTACGCGCGCTATTCGCGCAGCGCCGGAGGCTTGGCCTCGGTTTTGGGCGGCATGTTCTGCGTCGCCTCTTACCTTTGTGGCGCACTGTTGCCGTTGACCGTGCCGGTGCGCGCCGTGTTGATCGCCTTTCCGATTGTGTGGATATTGGCCAAGATCGGTTTGACAAGGCATTACTACCAGCGTTTTGGCCGCGTCGAGGAAAGCGAGACCGCTGCCGAACGCTGGACCTACCGTGCGTGCCTGGCAACCAGTGTATTCGTCGCGGTCGCCATTACGATCGTGGTTGTGAATCAGGCATTGTCGCGCCAGGCGATGCCCGCGCCCGGCGTCATCGGCTACCTTGCGTTTGTCGTAGCATTGCCCGTGGCTACATGGCTATGGCTGCACAGCGCGCTGGATTTCATCGTCGGTGTCTTTCTGTTCTGCCAGGCAGCCTTCGCCTGTGGCGGGCGAGCCTATCCGGGACTCGACATCATGCACTTGACCCAGTGGGCGCCGATGTCGTGGTTGGCATTGACCTATCCGCTGCTTGCGCTCGCCCTCATCGCATCCGGATTCGCCCAGCACCGCCAGTTCCAAAGCCTGCGCGCGCGCCTGGAAGCACTGCGTGGCAGCACGCTGGCCGCGTCGTGAACAACGATGAAAAACTCACCGGATTGCTGAACCTGGATCGTCTCGTTCACGAACCGGCACGTCTGCTGATGCTGTCCGTGCTGGCGCAGGCAAAGCAGGTGGAATTCACGTACCTTGAAACCCTGAGTGGCCTGAGCAAGGGCAACCTTTCCAGCCACATGAGCAAACTCGAAGCCGCAGGACTGATTGAGGTAACCAAGAGCTTTCGAGGCAAGCGCCCACTGACCGAATTGCGCATCACGCCGGCCGGGCGCAAGGCGTTGACCGATTACCGCCGGCAATTGAGCAGTGCAATGCAAGCTTGATGCGGGCAAATTCGCCGGATGGGTGTTCGCGGCGCGACGCCAATGCGAGAATAGGCAGTCCATTGGGATCCGTATGCAAGACAACCCCGCTCGTCACAGCAAACCCACGCCCGTTCCGCCGGTTGCGGCCAGTGCGTTGGAAAAGACACTGCCGTTGCGCATCAACGGCAAGAATTATTTTTCCGACGACGATCCGGCCATGCCGCTGCTGTGGTACTTGCGCGATATGTTGCGCCTGACCGGTACGAAGTACGCATGCGGCATCGGCGCGTGCGGTGCGTGCACGGTATTGGTCGACGGCAAGGCGCAGGCAGCGTGCATGGTGACACTCAAGCAAGTGACTGGGCACTCCATCACGACAATCGAAGGACTGGCTGGTAACGCGGACTTGCACCCGCTGCAACAGGCCTGGATTGACGAAGACGTTGTGCTTTGCGGTTACTGCCAAACCGGTCAGATCATGTCCGCCGCGGCCTTGCTACAGCACGACGCCGATCCGAGTGACGCGGATATCGACAAAATCGCCAACCTGTGTCGCTGCGGCAGCTATCCTCGCATTCGTCGCGCGATCAAGCGTGCAGCGGCGGCAAGCAAACCGGCGAAAAAGAAATGAATTCCGGAATTTCGCGTCGACGCTTCCTCACCATCGGCGCAACGGCGGCCGGAGCACTGGTCGTGGGCTGGCGCGACGCCAACGCGCAGCGCAAACTTCCTTATCTGGGCGCACGCGTCGAGCCGCAACAACTTGGTGCGTTCGTGCGCATCGAGCGCGACGGCCGGGTCGTTATCGGCGCGCGTGGCTGCGAAGTCGGCCAGGGCGTGAAAACATCGCTGCCGATGTTGATTGCCGACGAACTCGACCTGGATTGGAGCCGCGTACACGTTGAACAATTGCCGTATGGCTACGTCGATGGCGACGCCGGTGCGATCGATCCGTTCGGCAACCAGGGCGTTGCCGGCGACGCCTCGCCTGCGGCATGGGACGAGTTGCGCCAGGCCGGCGCCGTGGCACGCTGGTTGCTGGTGCAGGCCGCAGCGCAACAATGGAACGTCGGCGCGGATCAATTGCATACGCAGGCCGGCGACGTTGTCGCAAATGATGGCCGCCGCATCGATTACGGCAGCGTTGCCGCACTGGCCGCAACGCTGGATCCACCCACCAATAAATTGCCGCTCAAGCCGGCAACCCTGTGGCGCATCATTGGCAAGCCAACGGCCGCGGTCGATTCGCGCGACATCGTCATGGGTCGCAGCGACTACGCGAACGACGCGTATCTGGCCGACGCACTGGTCGCGGTGATGGTGCGTTGCCCGTACCTGGACGGCACGCTGGATCAGCTCGACGATGCACAAACGCGCGCCGTGCCCGGCGTGCGCAAGGTCATCGCTGTGGTGGGTCCAAAACCGGATTCACCTTTCGATGGCGTGCTCGCCGCCGGCATAGCCGTGCTGGCCGACAATACCTGGGCCGCACTACAGGGTCGCAAGAACCTCAAGATCACATGGAAGCCAGCTCCGGGCCCGGTCGAATCCAGTGCCGGGCTGGCAACGACGGCAAATGCATTGCTCGACGTCAATCGTGACGGCATCGTCGTTCGCAACGATGGTGACTTCGCTGCGGCGCTGAAAAAAGCCCCCATGAAGGTCAGCGCACGCTACACCTTGCCGTTCCTCGCGCACGCGACGATGGAACCACCCAACGCGCTGATCCATGTGCAAAAAGGCAAGGTGCTGCTGATTGCCGGGCTGCACGATCCCGATGGCGCATCGCGCCTGTTGCATGACATCACCGGCGTGGCCCGCGACAAGATCGAGATTCGAATGCCGCGCTCGGGCGGCGATTTCGGACGTCGTTTGCACAACGACTTCGTCGCCGAGGCGGCCTTGATCGCACAATCCGTCGATGTGCCGGTGAGATTGCTGTGGTTGCGCGAAGATGATCTGCAGCACGATTTCTACCGCGCATTCGGTGTACATGAAATGCAAGCCGGCCTGGACCGACATCGCAAACTGACTAGCTGGTCGCAGCATTGCGCGGCCACCCCGCGCAACTATCGCGACAACAGCATGCGCGCGTTGCCCGCCTATGCCGATTGCCTGGACCCTGGCGCATTCCCGGCGGGCGTGGTGGCCAATTTCGAACAGACGTTTTTCCCGGTTGCCTCGCGCCTGCCACGTGGCGACTGGTTCGGAGCTGAAGGCTTTTCCGCATTCGCGGTGCAAAGTTTTCTGGACGAAGTCGCGCAAGCCGCGAAACTCGACCCGGTTGCCTTGCGCATGGAATTGCTCAAACCTGCGCGTGTACTGCACGATGGATTGGACACTGGACGTCTGGCTGCCGTGCTGCAGCTGGCAGCCGACAAGATCGATTGGAAGCGCAAACGCTACAACGACCACGGCCTTGGCATCGCCTGTCATGCGGCCGATGGCGCCTATGTGGCACATGCGTTCGAGATATCGGTGCAGGGCAATAATCTGGTGTTCCATCGCGCGATCTGTGTTGCCGACGTTGGACGCGTGCTCAATCCACTCGGGTTGCAGGCGCAACTCATGGGCAACACGATCCAGGCGATTTCCAGTGCTCTGTACCTGGCCATTACGCTCAAAAATGGACAGGTGCAACAACAGAACTTTCTGGATTACGCGCCGATGCACATGTCCCAGGCACCGCGCGAGGTCGAAACGTTCACCATCGAATCCGAGGCCGATCCGATCAATGCCAACGCTATCATCGTGGCCAGCGCCGCACCTGCATTGGCCAATGCAATTTACGCGGCAACAACAGTGCGCGTGCGCAAGCTGCCCTTGATGCCGGAGCTGTTGCGCCTGCTTTGACCAATCAACGTCGTTGATGCCCCGCGCTTTTACCTTGCGCTCGCGTGCCAAACGGAGAAAAAAATGTCGCTGCTCACGCCGCTTGAAATCGGCAACGTCGAGCTACGAAACCGCATCGTGGTATCGCCCATGTGCGAGTACTCTGCAAGCGACGGGGTGCCCGACGATTGGCATCTCGTGCATCTGGGCAGCCGCGCAGTTGGAGGTGCCGGACTCGTATTCACCGAAGCGACCGGCGTATCGGCGCAAGCTCGCATCTCACCGGGCGATACCGGTTTGTGGAACGATGCCCAGCAAGCTGCATGGCAACGCATCGTCACGTTCATCCGTGCGCACGGGGCGGTGGCCGGCATTCAACTTGCGCATGCCGGGCGCAAGGCCAGTACCGCGGTCCCGTGGCATGGCGGCAAACCATTGACCGCAGCCAATGGTGGCTGGACGACCGTGGCACCAAGCGCGATTGCATTCGACACGCAATTCCCGCCACCGCTCGCATTGGATGCGCCAGGCATTCGCAACGTCGTCGCGGATTTCGCTGCATCGGCTCGACGCGCGCGTGAAGCCGGCTTCCAGGTCATCGAAATTCACGCCGCACACGGCTATCTTCTGCACGAATTCCTTTCACCGCACAGCAATGCGCGTGACGACAATTACGGCGGATCGCTGCAAAATCGCGCACGCGTGCTGCGCGAAGTCGTGGCGGGCGTACGCAGCGAATGGCCGCTCCCGAATCCTTTGTTCGTGCGTGTCTCGGCGACGGATTGGGTCGACGGCGGCTGGGATATCGACGAATGCGTCGAGCTGGCACGCTGGTTGAAGGCAGACGGTGTCGACGTGATCGATTGTTCTTCCGGCGGAAATGTGGCGAATGCGAAGATTCCCGTCGCGCCCGGTTATCAGGTTCCGTTTGCCGCACGTATTCGCCGCGAGGCCAGAATCGCCACGGCTGCAGTCGGACTGATCACCGACGCGCAGCAGGCGCAGGAAATACTCGATCGCGGCGACGCCGACCTCATCGTCATGGCCCGCGAGTTGTTGCGCGATCCGTACTTTGCCCGGCGCGCTGCCAAACAACTGGGCGTCCAGATCCTGGCACCGAAACAGTATCAGCGTGCGTGGTAGCGCTGGCGCGACTTCGAAAGTTTCCCGAACCGCATCGCCCGCTGCGATTTACTGCGCATCACAAGCCTCGCTGGCTTCGCGCAAGCGTCGCTGCAATCGCTCGCGCGGTGCCGCACCGTACAGCCCAACCCAGACCAGATATTTTCTCGCGAACCTGTCGCCCACACTCTCGTCATAGCGGTAGGTGCGGGTAAACCGGGTGGGCTTGCAGTGCAGGATATTGTGACCACGTTGCTGCAATTCTTCGGCGCGCTCGCGCGGCGTCGGCGCGGCGGCGATCGATCGCGAAGGTTGCCAGATCGTACCGTTGGGGTTGAACAGTTGCAGCGGTGGACTGGCCGCCTCGCTTGACGTTACCGGCGACACGGGCACGGGCACGGAAACGCTCGGTGTACGCTGGCTGGGTGACGGCGACTGCACGAACTTCGGAATCGGCGGCGGCTTTGGCAACGGCGGCAGCGGCTGGGAGTCCAGAAACACCACGTACAAGTCGGATTGCTGCGGCGCAAGCGGCACGCGCATCGCATCACGCAACTCGATCAGCAATCCAAGATGCAATGCCAGCGCCAATCCCAGCGCCCAGTACCGCAGCCGCCCAAGCGAACGGTTTTCTGGCTTGCGCGCGAGTCTGGCCTGCGCACGAGCGCGGACGTCGTCCTGCCAAGCACAATCCATCAGCGCGTGGCACCGACCAATTTCGCGGGATTCATCGTTTCGACGTAATCCACGCCAAGCCCAGCCATGCGTTGCGCCAGTTCCACGCTGTCGATTTCAAACGTGGCCCAAATCCAGCTTCCTGGCCAGATACCACCCGCATCCAGAATCTGCTGGAAGTCTGCGAACAACCATTCCGGCGCCAGTGTTTCGGCCGTGCGTCGATGGCGCTGATGCAGACTCGGTAAAACGTAACCAATCGGGAAACCTGCGCGTTTGGCCATCGCCAGAACGCGTGCGTCGTAGCTGATCAGCACAGCACGTTCGCGGATGGATTCGATGGCGCCAGCGATCGCCGCAAGCACGGATTTTCGGCCATGCACGGCCAGGCTTTCCTTCTTGATTTCCACGAAGACATGCATCGTCGGCGTGGCGCGCATCCACGCGACGAACTCCGCAAGGCGCGGTATCGGCGGCGGCCGCCTGCCGTCGGCAAGTACCCCGAGCGCACCCAGTTCGTCGATCGACAACGCGGTGACGCACTTGGCGATGCGGTGGATGCGGGCGAGCGAGACATCATGCAACACGATGGGTACGCCATCGCGCGTGACCTGGACGTCGAGCTCCACATAGCGCAAACCAAGCCGCGCCGCGCTGGCGAACGCCGCAAGCGTATTTTCGACATGATTGGTCGCATCGCCGCGATGAGCGACGAGGATGAATTGCGTTACCGGCGAAACCGTCTTGGCTGATTCGTTCTGCATCGACGCGGCCATTTACACGGGGGCGCGTCACACTAGCCCACTCCGCGTAAATCCATCGTTAACTTGGCGTGCTGTGGGGAGTCTGCCGCAGCGCCGCTTGACCTGCCCGCGTGAAAGGAGAACTCTTGCTGAACGGCACGAACTTTCGACCACCTGCCGTTCGCCCTGAGCGTAGTGGCAAAGACACGAAGTCGACGGGAGTGCTTCGACTTCGCTACGCTACGCTCAGCACAAACAGATATTCGTTGATGTGTGCCGAATCAACAAGCCATCTCTCCCTGAGCTTGCTCCGAGAAGGGTACATCCAAAATTTCGCCATCAGAAGATGGCAAAAACACAGGAGACACCGGTTATGGCCTACACCACCGAAGGCATCCGAAACCTCGCGCTCGCCGGGCATACCGCCGCAGGCAAGACCACGTTGTTCGAAGCGTTGCTGCATGCTGGCGGCGCCATCAGTACACCAGGCTCGGTCGAGCGCGGCACCACGGTTTCGGATTTCGATCCGATGGAAAAGGAACGCAAGCAGTCGTTGAACACGGTGATCGCCTCCATTGACCATGGCGAATGCCATATCAATCTCATCGACACTCCAGGATCTGCGGACTTTCGCGGCCCGACCCTGACCGCACTGGCTGCGGTGGAAAGCTGTGTCGTGGTGGTCAATGCACACAACGGCATCGAATATGGCACGACGCGCATGATGCATCACGCCAAGGCACGCGGCCTGGCACGTATCCTCGTCGTCAACAAGATGGATGGCGGCAATTGCCGTGCGCTGATCGAACAACTGCGCGAGGAATTCGGCAGCGAATGCCTGCCCATCAATTTGCCCGCGCAGGATGGCAAGAGCGTGGTCGACTGCTTTTTCAAGCCAGAAGGCGTGGCGGATTTTTCCAGCGTGGCCGAGGCTCATCAACGCATCATCGACCAGGTCGTTGAAATCAACGAAACGGTGATGGACAAGTATCTCGACCAAGGCGAGAAGAGTCTTTCCGGCGTGGAATTGCACGACGCGTTCGAGCAATGCCTGCGCGAAGGCCATCTGGTGCCCGTGTGTTTTGTGTCCGCGCGCACCGGGGCCGGGGTCAGGGAATTTTTGAACATCGTGGAAAAACTCGCACCCAATCCGATGGAAGGCAATCCACCGCCGTTCGTCAAAGGCAGTGGCGCGCAAGCAAAGCCGATCCAGGCACAACCCGATCCTTTGCAGCATGTGATCGCTGATGTATTCAAGATCGTCAACGACCCATTCATCGGCAAGCTCAGCGTGTTTCGCGTCTATCAAGGCACGCTGAAAAAAGATACGCAGTTGTTCATCGACGACGGCAAGAAGCCGTTCAAGGTTGGGCACCTGTTTCGCTTGAACGGCAAGGAACACATCGAAATCGCCCATGCGATTCCGGGCGACATCGCAGCGGTGGCCAAGGTCGAAGAAATCCACTTCGACGCGGTCCTGCACGATTCACACGACGAAGACGAGATTCATCTCAAGCCGCTGGCATTTCCGCAACCGATGTTTGGTCTCGCCGTGGAACCGGCGCACAAGGGACAGGAACAGAAACTCGCCGTGTCTTTGCTCAAGCTCAGCGAGGAAGACCCATGCTTCCGCTACGAGCACAACAAGGAATTGAATGAGTCAGTCATTCGTGGCCTGTCGGATCTACATCTGAAGTTGATGCTCGAACGCATGAAGGAACGCTACGGCGTCGAGGTGAAAACGCGTCCACCACGCATCGCCTATCGCGAAACCATTGGCGCCAAAGCCGAAGGCCATCACCGTCACAAGAAGCAGACCGGCGGCGCCGGGCAATTCGGCGAAGTGTTCCTGCGCATCGAACCATTACCGCGCGGCGGCGGTTTTGAATTCGTCGATGAGGTAAAAGGCGGCACGATTCCGGGACAACTGATTCCGGCCATCGAGAAAGGCGTGCGCCAGGTGCTCGAACACGGTGCAGTGGCGGGCTATCAACTGCAGGACGTGCGCGTCATTGTCTACGACGGCAAATACCACCCAGTCGACTCCAAGGAAATCGCCTTCGTCACGGCCGGTAAAAAAGCGTTCCTCGACGCCATCGCCAAGGCCAAACCGCAAGTGCTCGAACCCATCGTCGACCTTGAAGTATTCGTTCCCGACGCGCACATGGGCGACGTCACCGGCGGACTTGCCAGCAAGCGTGCGCGCATACACGGTACGGATTCTGCCCGCGGTGGCGGGCTCGTCATCAAGGCACAAGTACCACTGGCTGAAGTCGCCGACTACCAGACCGAACTCAAAGCCATGACCGGCGGCCAGGGTCGCTACGCCATCGAGTTCAGTCATTACGACCCGGTGCCGGGGCAAGTACAGAAACAATTGCTGGAAGCGTACAAGCCGAAAGTTGAAGAAGATTAGCGCGCAACCTGGAAAGCGCCTATTGCGCGGACCAGATCCGGGGTGAATTCATCCTCTGACATCACATTACCATCCTGGCATCCATGCCGGGATTAGGTGGCCGGCCCGAATTGGGACGTGCAACTTGCTACGGGGCCGGATGTTGATCCTGCTTTTCCGGCACCTTTTTTTCGTGCGTGCCAACACCCGTCGACATTGCTTCGTGGCCCGCCAGCGGACGCAGCTTTTCCCCTCTGGCCTCGGCACGTTTTTCCAACATCTTGCGTTGTTGCACCCGCAGTGCCTGGCGCTCCTGCGGCGTTTTCGCAGTTCGCATTTTGGCGCGGAATGCCTCACGCTCTTGCTGAGTCATGAGCTTGTATGCCGGCACAAGTTTCTCAGGTTTCGCCTTTTCGCCTTGGACAGCAGCTTCCGGAACAACAGTAGAGGATTTACTCGTGGTTGAGGCAGTCTGCGCCTCAGGTGTAGCCGCCGCCTGAATGACGCCGCCGAAAGCCAGCGCAACAGTCGCAATCAAAACCGAGTGCAATCGCATAATGGTTACCTTTTAGTGAGTGGTCGTTACCTCGAACCCGGGTTTTTGGACCGGACTCGCAAATGTGACAGACAGCGCTTGTGACGCTAAGTGCCGGGATTGGATCGTAGCGTTGCGGAATGGTTCATCCGTCCAGCCGGCCTAAAGCCGACGCACGCGTTCGACCAACGCAGCGGCAAAGCTGTCGGTCGTCCCGTCGCCGCCCAGATCCGGGGTGACGCGATCCTTGGCCGTGAGGGTTTCGCGAATGGCGGTGCGCACGCGCAGCGCGAGTTGCGGCATGGCGAGATGATCGAGCATCTGGCAGGCGGCGAGAAGCAGAGCGCAAGGATTGGCAGTGCCTTTGCCGGCGATATCCGGCGCCGAACCGTGTACAGCCTCGAAAATTGCGGCCTCGGTGCCGATATTGGCGCCCGGTGCCAGGCCCAACCCACCAATCAGGCCGGCGCACAGGTCGGAAATGATGTCGCCGAATAAATTGGTCGTAACGATCACGTCGAACTGTTCGGGCCGCATGACCAATTGCATGCAGGTGTTGTCCACGATCATCTCGTTGAATTCGATACGTGGATATTCCTTTGCCACCGTGCGCGCGACGTCCAGAAAAAGGCCCGAAGCGGTCTTGATGATGTTGGCTTTGTGTACCGCTGTGACTTTCTTGCGTTCCAGCCGGTGCGCCATATCGAAGGCGTAGCGTACGATGCGCTCACTGCCGCGCCAGGTATTGCGGATCATCGAAATCGCGGTCTGCCCGTCTTCGGACAGGCTTTGCCCTTCGGACAAATAGGCACCTTCAGTGTTTTCGCGCACCGTGACGATGTCGATATTTTCGTAGCGCGAACGCGTTCCCGGAAAGCTGATTGCCGGACGCACGTTGGCGTACAAATCGAAACGCTTGCGCAATTCAACGTTCAACGAAGAAAAGCCGTCCCCGATGGGCGTAGTCAACGGGCCCTTCAACGCGACGCGATGGCGAGCAATGCTTTCCAGCGTCGCCGCGGGAAGTAATTCGCCGACATTTTCCTGTGCCGACACGCCGGCTTCGACAAACTCGTATTCCAGACCTGCCTTCAATTCATCGAGGACGCGCAACGTGGCACGCATGATTTCCGGACCGATGCCGTCGCCGCGAATTACGGCAATTGTCTTGCTCATGGGCAAACAACTCCTGACAGGTTGCTGAAAGGTCCGTCCTGGACCATTTCAGTCGCTTACACGCGGTTAAGGCCCTCGCCGCTGTGGATCGGATCACTGGCGTGATCGAATCGCCTGCGACACATCCGTGGATCGCCTAAGCCAGGGTCGTTTTCAGTAAGCTGCTAACCAAAAGCCAACAAATTAGCCGCCCATTATCGGGTATACTCGACGTCCGGACAAGGAATCGGAATCGTTTGCCCATGCACGCCGGAATCTGGTCCACCTCGATTCGCCACGGAATTGCGATCGTGCTGGTCATGCTGGCGGGTTCGCTGTGCGCGCATGCGGCCCAGGGCGATGACACGTTCACCATCAAACCGCGAGTCTTGGTCAATGCGCTTCCGGCCGCGTGGAATCTGACCGTCAGCGGCCAATGGCCAACACAATGCCCGCCGACTTTGCAAAACGTGACACTCGATGGCACAGATTTACGCATCGACGCACGCTCCGTGCTCGGCCTTTGCGAGCGTCGCGCCATGCCGTTTTCGATTCAACTCGACCCCTCACTGGCGCTCAATCGCGCGGTGCTGCCCCCCGCCATTTATCACGTCAGTTTCTTCGCCGCCGATGGTGCACAGGCGGCGCCAAAGTTGCGTGCTTTCTCGCTTATCGATCATAGCCCGATCGGCAGCGCACCCATCACGCCGGAAACCGGATTCTGGTGGAGCACCGGCGCAACCCAGGCCAATGCCGACCGCACGGTGCTCAGCATCGAAACACAGCAGGGCCAGTTGAGCGCTGCCTTGATGAGCTACGACGGTGGCGGTCAACCGGTTTGGTACTTTGGCACAGCGCCGTACGCCGGGCACATCGCGAATTTGTCGATGTTGCGACTCGCCGGCGGCAGCGGTCCGTTTTCTGCAGTGGCTTCGCAACCGCATGGCGATTCGGTGTTGACTCTGGATTTGCAATTCCTTTCGAGCGCACACGCGCAGGCGTGGCTCAGCCGTCCGTACGGCGATGGTAGCCTGCAATTGCAACAGCTTGATCTGGTGCGGTCGCCTTTGGCAGAGGCAGCTGATGGCCAAGCCTGGCAGGGCGAGTGGGTGCTGGTGACGGATGCCAGCGACGCGGCACCGCAACGAATCGTCTTGAATGCCTATCAATCCCTGGATGCTGCGCACTTCCAGCTTGCCGATTCAGACGGGCGCAATGCGCTACTTTGCAGCCGTGATCTCGCCCATCCGGAATGGCCACCAACCAACTGCAGCCTGCATCAGGCCAACGCCGATACCGATACCGATTTCAACTCGGTAGCGATTTCGCGAATGGATGGTCAGCGCCGTGACGGGGCGGCGGTGCACCTATTGCGCGTATCGCAATAGATGGATTCTGGATTCGGGATTGGGGATTGGGGCATCAGGAAAGAAACTGTCGCACCATTAAAAGGTTCGTCATACCCGCGCAGGCACACTGCTGTCCGGAACGTTTCGAGTGTGCCCATCTTAGTAGTTGTCATGCTTGGTTTTCGCACTTCGCGTTGTGCGACTGACTCAAATTTGCGAGCACGCTACGACCTACTCCTATCGTCATTCCCGCGAAGGCGGGAATCCCGTTAAACAATGCTCTTGGCAAGCACTCTTGCACCACGGTTCCGCTTGGATATGCCAGGAAAAGCCGTGCCAAAAGCTGCTATTGACTGGATTCCCGCCTATGCGGGAATGACGAGAAGGGGAGGTTCGCGAGAACGACCATGGGTTCATGACGGGTTTTCTCGCCGTGGCTCCGGATTCGTTCCGGACAGCAGTGTGCCTACGCGGGAATGACGGATACTTTGACTCGATTCCCGATTCCCGAATCCTGGGTCTATCCCCTAATCTCCTGCGACTTCCTCATATACGCGCAACGTGTCGTACTGCATATCCGCCAGGCGGAATCGCGTAAGCGGCGCGATCGGCGGCGCCACGCGCAGCAGTTCGGCAGCACGTTCGGCCAGGCGTACCGAATCGCCCAACGGCACGCGGCCTTGCGGATACAGTTCGGCAAGCAATTCCCCGACACCGCCGTGAGCATAGCCGAGTACCGGACGGCACAACGCCAGCGCTTCGAGCACGGTGCGCCCAAATGCTTCGGGTTTGATCGACAACTGCAGGATCAGCGCTGAGGTCGCGTAGATTTCGCGCACGTCATTGCGCGGCGCACTGATCGCGATGTGCTGCATGACTTTGTGTTGAATGGCCAGCGCTTCAAGTTCGGCGATGTACGCTTCGCGCCCAGGTTCGCGTGCACCGAGTAACAATAACCGCGCATCGATGCCGCGCGCGACCAATTCGGCGAGCAACTTGATCGCGTCGGCGTGGCCTTTCAGGCGCGTGCCGCGACCCGGCAAGGTCAGCAGTACACCGCCGGCAAGCTGCGGAAAGTCCATGAAGAATCCACGTTGCCAATTCTCGTCGGCCTGAAAGCCGAACGGAAATTCCGCGGCATCGACTCCGCGCGGAATCACCGTCAGGCGCGCCGGATCGGTGCGTGGATAGTTGCGCAACACGTAATCGCGCACCGTGTTGGAAACGCAGATGACGCGTTCACCACGGGTCAATACGGCGCTGTAGAAACCGGGAGAATTCAGCCCGTGCACGGTCGTGACAAGGTGCGGGCGCGACCGCGGCATGCCACGCAACGCGAAGCGCGAAAGCCATGCTGGAAGACGCGAACGGGCATGCACGATGTCCGGGCGCATGTCCGCAAATAAACGCCGCAGTGTGCGCGCCTGGAGTAACGTGGCTAGCGATTTGCGTCCGACATCCACGCTGATATGTTCGCTGCCCTGTTCAAGCAACTGCGGCAGCAGGCGCCCGCCGGAGGAGATCACAATCGAACGATGCCCGTCCGCCACGAGCGCGCGACCGATTTCCAGAGTCGTACGCTCCACCCCGCCGGAATTGAGCGCCGGCAACAGCTGGATTACGGTGAGGCGACGTGCCTGCACTTGCACTCTCAGTCGATCAACGGGCTGTCGATCAGCGCGTATTGCGCCCCGCAATAGGGACATTGGGCGTGGCCGGTCGCCTCGATCGCCAAATAAACCTTGGGGTGCGAATTCCACAAGCGCATCCCGGGCATCGGGCACGACAACGGCAGGTCGGCGCGGGTAACGTTATAACGACTCTCGGTATTGGCCGGAGTCGATCCGGGTGCATTGCTGGCCGGTATTGGAGCACACGTAGCGGTAGCGGACATACTGAACAACCAAAGCAGTTGAAGCGATCTACAAGTCTAGCAAGTTGCACGCCAGCTTGGGTTGCCGATTACGTGCACCGCGTCGTTAATTCAGTACGAACTGCAACACCAGTGCGACGCTACCTGCGCCACACGCAAACGCTACGGCAAACAGGTAAGATCGAGCTTCTATTCATTGCAAGTGAGGGATTGCATCGTGGACATCGCCAAAATCATTGCGCGTATCAAGAATATCCTGCTGACCCCGAAAACCGAATGGCCGGTGATTGCGGTCGAACCGGACAGCGTTGCGGGCCTCTACAAGAACTACATTTTCGTGGTTGCCGCGCTCACCCCGGTCGCGACATTCATCGGGCTGGTGTTGTTCGGTATCCATATTCCGCTGCTTGGTACCATCCACGTTGGCATAGGCAGTGCGCTTACCCAGCTGATCCTGGGATACGCTGTTTCCCTTGGCATCTGTTACGTCATGGCGTTGATCATCAATGCGCTGGCACCCAACTTCGGCGCAACGCCAGACCTGACCCAGGCGCTCAAGGTCACTGCCTACAGCTACACGGCTGTGTGGGTCGTGGGCATCCTGAACATCCTGCCGGGACTTGGAATCCTGGTCACGTTGTTGGTGCTGGCTGCGGCAATCTACTCGATTTACCTGATGTATCTCGGGCTACAACACGCCATGCATAGCCCATCGGACAAGGCCGGCGGCTACACCGCGGTTGTCGTGATCATTGGTATCGTGCTGGGCTGGATTCTGGCGATCATCGTCGGCACTGTCAGTGGCGTCTCGGCGATGACCAGCGGAGCCATGATGCGTGGCGCGAACATGGGTGAATCGACTTCGTTCACCCCGGACAAGGACAATCCATTGGGCGCGCTGATGGCCTTGGGCCAGAATGCGGCCGAAGCCGGCAAGAAGATGGAAGCCGCGAAAAAATCCGGCGACGCGAATGCGCAGGCGGCAGCGGCAACCCAGATGGTTGGCGCGATGCTGGGTGGCGGCGACAAGGTCGAGGCGCTCAAACCCGACGCGCTAAAGGCATTTCTGCCGGCAACGCTGGGTGGCTTGCCGCAGGCCAGTTATGAAGCCTCGCGCCAAGCGCCGATCGGCATTCAGGTTTCCAATGCCAAGGCCACGTATCGTGGTGCGCAAGGCGGTCCGGAACTGAATCTGGAAATCACCGACACGGGTGGGGCCAAAGGCATCATGGCGCTGGCCGGATTCGCTGGGATGGACCAGGACAAGCAAGACAGCAACGGCTATGAAAAAACCTGGCATTCGGACGGCCGCATGATCCATGAAAAATGGAACAACAGCGGCAGCGGCGAATACACCGTGGTGCTCGGCGACCGCTTCGTGGTCGAGGTGAATGGATCGAGCGTGCCCAACATCGATGCCATCAAGGCCGCTTTGGGCAGCGTAAATTTGGCCGGACTCGAAGCGCTCAAGAATCAGGGCGTGAGCAAGAACTGAGGCAACTGCGCGACTTGCCTGCATTGGCAAGTCGCGCATTTCCAATGCGGTCGGTTGGGGTGAGAAACGAACCCCAACATGGACGACATTTCTGTGCATTCGTGTTGGGGATCGTGCTCACTCACCCGCAACCTACACGCTACGGTTGGTGCACATGTGGGTCAGTGTCACTTCGCCAGGTGCGAATCCAGCGTGATGTGCACGTGGATCTCATCGCTGACCATCGGCACGTACGCCCGAATTCCGAAATCCGAACGCTTAAGCGTGGTTTGCGCGTCGAAACCGGCTCCTGGCGACTTCGTCATTGGATTGTCGCCAATCTTGTTGACGTGAACCTGCAGCGTGACCGGCTGCGTCACACCATGGACACTCAAGGTTCCGGTTACCTTGAGCTCGTCTTTACCGGCCTTTTCGACTTTCGTGCTGTTGAACGTGATATCGGGAAACTTGGCGGCGTCGAAGAATGCCGGTGATTTCAGATGTTCGTCGAGTTCTTCCACGCCGGTATGCAAGCCACTCAGCGGCATGCTTACGCTGACCGATGATTTGGTCAGGTCCGCGCTATCGAGCATGACAAAACCCTTGGGGTGCTCGAACGTGGCGCTGGGGTTGGAAAAGCCGAAGTGATTCCAGGTGATTCTGACCTGGGTGTGGTTCGGGTCGATCGTGTATTTTTGCGTGGCGGCAAATGCCGGCAGACTGGCGACCACCAGCAAACTCGATAAAACAATACGGCGCAACATGGTTTACCTCCTTGAAGAATGTTGAAAAACCTTTTCATGCAACCCGCCGGATAGTTGGCATCACGCACCGCGCACAGGACGGTCGCGCCCGGATTGCAACAACCCGGAAGGGTCGAGAAGCTTGACGTGACGGCTGTGGCGACGAAAAACAAGCCTTCGACAGACACGGAAATGCCTTCGACGGCAAAATTTGCCGGTATGATCGGCTGTCCATCAGGACCGCACTTCGCATCAACGCCTTACACCGCTGCGGTCCATTGTCTCCTGCGATCGAATCCATTGTGTCCGAATCCGGTTTTGCTCTCAATCTCGCGCCTCCCACCATAGCGCCATCGGCCGTATGGGTGGTCACGAATGGCGCCAGCGGCAATGAGCGTCAGGCGCTTGCCTTGGCGCAGGCGCTGGGTAGCCAACCGCAAGTGTTGCGCATCGACTTGCGCGCGCCGTGGTCATGGTTTGCACCTCGCCTGACGGCTGCCGCAGGCCTGGCGTTTTCCGCAACAACGCGCAAACGCATGCATGCGCCGTGGCCCGCACTGGCGATCGGTTGCGGGCGCGAGTCGGCGCTGATGACGCGCTGGCTGCGTCGAGCAAGCGCGGGCGCCACGTTCACCGTGCAGATTCTCGATCCGCGCATCGCTGCCACACACTTCGATGTCGTCGTCGCGCCACGCCACGATGGTCTACAAGGCGGAAACGTGATCCAGACGTTGGGTGCCCTCAACCACGTCGACGATGCGTGGTTGGCCGAGGGCCTGGCGCAATTTCCCCGGTTGCAGCAGTTGCCACAGCCGCGCACGGCCGTATTGCTCGGCGGTCCGCATCGCGGACTGGGCCTGGATGAGCAATGGCTGGCGACGCTGCTGGCTCGCGTCGCGGAAATGACCGCGCGCGACGGCGGCAGCGTGATGATGACCTGTTCGCGACGCACACCCGATGCCTGGCGCGCACGCGTGCGTGGCCTGCTCGCGGCAGGCTGCATGCACTATTGGATCGATGAACGCGACGGCATCAATCCCTACCAGGGCTATCTTGCTGCGGCCGACCGCATCGTGGTCACACCCGATTCGGTCAACATGCTCAGCGAGGCTTGCGCCACCGGCAAGCCGGTACTGAGCCTGCTGCCGCCCGGCACCAGCAGCAAGCTTGCCCGGTTCCATTCGGCACTGGCCAGCGAAGGCAGAGTGCACACACTCGACAATAATGTGGATATTTCCACTATTTCGCGGATTGCGCCGTTGCGTGAACTGAACGATGTGGTCAAGCAGATTCGCGCACGCATGCAATCCAGTCAGGCGAATACCGCGCTGGCGGCGTCGGCCGGCTGATCCGCGCTCGGGTCTAAACCAGATTCAATCCCAACCCGGCAGCGACCTCAAGCACCGCAGCCGTGTGAAGCACCAGTTCCGCGTCCAGCGGCACGACGCGCGGGCGTGCATCCAGCGTGCAATCGAGTGCGCGCGCCAGCAGCGTCGAATGCGCTTGCGCAAGAATCCGCGTCTGGTCTGCATCGAGAACGCCAGCACTGGCAGCAAGCTCAATCAAGGCAGCGCTATTGCCGCTTTCGAGCAATTTCTCGTGGCGCGACGCATGCAGCAACACCAGCAATTGCAGGATGAATTCGATATCCAGCAACGCACCTGCACCTTGTTTCAAATCAATCATTGCGGCATTCGAACGATCGCGCTCGGCACGCCAGCGCACCCGCATAGCACCAATCTGCTCGCGCAGTGTTGCCGCATCGCGGGGGCGCGTCAGCAATCCGGCGCGGATTTCACCGAAACGCTTGCGCGTGGCGTCATTGCCGGAGATCGCGCGGGCGCGCACCAATGCCTGGGTTTCCCAAATCCAGGCGCGTTCGCAGTGATACTCGACGAACGCATCCAGGCTGGTGACCAGCAGGCCGCTGCCACCATCCGGACGCAGCCGCACATCGACTTCGTAGAGCTGGCCAGCGCGGGTCTGCGTGGTCAGCCAATGCACGACGCGCTGGGCGATACGTGCACAATAACGCGCACCTTCGAGCGGCCGTGGTCCGTCGCTCCCGGCTTGCGACAAAGTACCATCGTATACAAATACCAGGTCCAGGTCAGAGTTGAAACCCAGTTCCTCACCGCCGAGGCTGCCGTAGCCAATGGCGGCCATTCCGCCACCGATCAGGCGCCCGTGTTGGTGCTCGATATCGCGCTCGGCGGCGGCCTGGCTGCGCGCGACGATGACTTGCGCGGTGTCGCCGAGCATGCGCGCGGCCGTCGTCGCGGCAAGCCCATCGCGATAGGCCAGGCCAATGCGAAATGCGGCGCTGTGCTTTTCCTCCTGCACGATTTCAATTTCGGCTTCCGCATCGCCGTCGTCGAGTTGCGCGCAGCGCCGCGCAATATCGGCGCTAAGCACGCGCCGATCCGGCACGATGACCTGATCGTGCGCGGCGAACAAATCATCCAGCAGCAGCGGATGCGCGATGACGCGTTCGGCAAGCAAGGCGCTGTCGGCGAACAACGCGACCACGCGCTCACGCGCATGCACTTGTTCTTCAAGCAATGCAAGATACGCCGAGCGTCGCATCACCGCATGCAGCAGGCGCAGCAGGCGCTCCAGGCAGGCGTCGGGCGCCTTGCTCGCGGCCGCGGCTTCAATCAACCGTGGCACCAGGCGATCGCGCCGCGCGCGTGCGCGGATCGACCACGAGTTTGATGCCGCACCTTTGCGCAAGCTCGCAGCCTGCTCGTGCAGCGCAGCGGCGGCCGCAGCGGAAAATCCGAGTGCGGTCAATTCCGCTGCGGTGGCGGCGTCTTCACGCAGACGCTGCCAGTATTCGGCCGCCGCATGAGTCTGTGGCACGGATGTCGTCACCGGTTCTGGTGCCAGCAGCGCATTGAACTCCTCGATGACGCCGTCGCGAATCTGCCCAACTTGTGTCTGTAACGCACTCCAGTCGGCGAGGCCCAATGCGGCAGCCACGCGCGCGCGATCCAGCGCAGCATCGGGCAGCAGATGCGTTTGTTCGTCGCGCAACATCTGCACGCGATTCTCGATCCGGCGCAAATAGCGGTAGGCTTGGCGCAGGCGCCGCGCATTGGCGATCGGCAATGCACCGAGGCGCTCACACGCGGCCAATGCCGGCAACAAACCCCGTTCGCGCAAGCTCGGCTCACGCCCCCCTCGAATCAATTGCAGCAGTTGCACCACGAACTCGATCTCGCGAATGCCACCCGGGCCGAGCTTCAGGTTCGCGGCCATGTCCTTGCGCGCCACCTCGGCATCGATCAACGTCTTCATTTCGCGCAAGCCTGCGAACGCGGTGTAGTCGAGATAGCGCCGATACACGAATGGGCGCAGAGTTTCGACGAGCTTTTTCCCCGCGGCGATATCACCGGCGACCGGACGCGCCTTGACCCACGCATAACGCTCCCAGTCGCGGCCTTCGCGCTGGTAGTACTGCTCCATCGCCGCGAAGCTCAGCGCCACGCGTCCGGCCGTGCCGAACGGGCGCAAGCGAAGATCAACCCGAAACGCCTGGCCATCGACACTGATTTCAGCGAGCAGTTTGACCAGCAACTGGCCGGCGCGGGCGAACCAGGTTTCGTTCTCCAGCGGGCGCGCGCCATTGCTGCGACCATTTTCCGGATACGTCAGGATCAGATCGATATCCGAAGAGAAATTCAGCTCCCCACCGCCAAGTTTGCCGAGGGCGAAAACCACCATGCGCTGTACCACCCCGGTCTCGTCGCGCGGGGTGCCGTGACGCTGGGTAAGCTGGGCTTCGGCATATGCCAGCGCGGCTTCCAGGCATACTTCAGCCAACGCGCTGGAACCGGCCAGCGTATCTTCGATCGCATCCAGATCGTTGACATCGCGCCAGATCAAACGCAACGCTTCGCGCCGGCGATAACGACGCACCACGCTCATCGCCTGCATTTCGTCCAGGTCGGGCGGCAAGCGCAGCGGCCGCGCCTGCGCCGAATGCGGATCGGTCAGCAACGCCATCGATTCGGCGCCAAGCAATTCCGGTTCGCGCTGAAAACAATCGCCGGCAAAATCGCTGGCCAGCAACACCCGCTGGATGCGCTCGGCCACACCGGCATCGTCGTGCAAGGCCACGCCAGCCTCACGGCAACGCGCCAGCAACCGCGCGTAACGCGTGTTGACGAATTCACTCAATGGCGGCGCTAACGTCATGCCCGCATTAGACGACGAAAGCGTGGCGGAAGGGAATTGGGGGCAACGGTGCGCGTAATGACGAGCTCTAATTTTTCCCGAGTCCCGGCTCCCCCCGAAAACAAAAAACCCGCCGCGATTGCTCGCGACGGGCCACCCTCCCCGGTATGACGCTTTTTTGAATTCGAGCTCCTTTTAACGTACTTCGAACAATTTGCCACGCCGCGCCGCAACACGCCAATGGGTTTCAGGCAGGAAAGCTGCGCGACAGGGCACGCTGACCTCGCCCCAGAGGCGCTAGAATCGTCAACTCAGGAGGATCACCTCGTGACCACCCTCGCGCCCGATCCAACAATCAATGTCGCGCCCGCAGCCCAGTCGGCTGATGCCCTGTTCGACGCGGTGTATGCGCGCCTGAAAGCCATGGCAGGACGCCAACTTGCGCAGCGCGGTCACGGTACGCTGGACACCACCGCGCTGGTGCATGAGTTGTACCTGCGCGTGACTTCCCAACGCGAGTTGCACTTTTCCCATCCGGCGCAATTCTTCGCTTACGCGGCACGTGCCATGCGCCATTACCTGAGCGATCGTGCGCGCGACCGCCTGCGTCAGCGCGCCGGTGGCGACTGGATTCGAACCACCTTGTCCGATGATGGCCAGTTCGCGCTGGCAAGCGCCGAGCAGGCGCTTGCGCTGGATGCGGCGCTTGAACAGCTCGCACTCACCGACACGCGCGCGGCCAACGTGGTCGAACTGCGCTACTTCGCCGGCCTGTCGCTGGAGCAGGTCGCCGAAACGCTGGGCCTGACGCGACGCACCATCGATCGCGACTGGCGTTTTGCGCGCGCCTTTCTGCACGACCAGCTCAACTGACCCCACAATCGTCTTCCCAAAGGATGTCGCAAACCCGCATCGAACAGCGTTGTACGACCTTGCCATGAGCGAAGACCCATCCCGTACGACCTACTCCCAGCAAAACACGCGCAATCGCCTGCGCGATTTGTTTGACCAGGTGCTGGAACTGCCGGCGGTCGAGCGCTGCGCATGGCTGGACCAACACGTCACCGACTCGGATGAACGTCGGGCCCTGGAAGGCTTGCTCAGCGCCGATGACGCGCGCGGATTTCTCGACACGTCAGCGGTTGAGCATGTCGCACGCCTGGGTGCAGAGGAAGTTTCGCTCGTTGGGTTGATCGGCCAGCAGATCGGCGCGTTTCGCATCGTGCGGCCCTTGGGCCAGGGCGGCATGGCGGCGGTGTTCCTCGGCGAACGCGTGGACGCGGACTTCAGCCAACGCGTTGCCGTCAAGTTGCTGCGCCGCGGCTTGTATTCGCCACTCGAGCAACGTCTGTTCACGCGCGAACGCCAGGTTCTGGCCAGCCTGGAACATCCAAACATTGCGCGCCTCATCGACGGCGGCGTGACCGCAGCAGGAATTCCGTATCTGGTAATGGAGTACGTCGACGGACTGCCGATTACGCTGCATGCGGAACAAGCGCGACTTGACCTGCCGCAGCGCCTGCGTTTGTTCGTCGAAGTTTGCCGCGCCGTCGAAGCCGCGCACCGCAGTCTGATCGTGCATCGCGACATCAAGCCTTCGAATATCCTGGTGGGTACGAACGGGGCACCGAAGCTGCTCGATTTCGGCATCGCCAAGCTGCTCGAAGAAGACACGCAAAGCGTAACTGTTGGAGTGTACACGCCCGATTATGCCGCGCCGGAGCAGATCCACGGCGGTGCGATCACCACGGCCACCGACGTATTTGGCCTGGGGGTGTTGTTGCATGAGTTGTTGGTTGGTTTGCGTCCCACGGGCACGCCAACGCGGCGCCCTTCCCTGCGCACCAGCGAGATGCCGCGCAAGGCATCCGACCAAAGCATCCGCCATTTTGCACCCGCGCAATTGCGTAAACAGTTGCGCGGCGACCTCGACAACATTGTGCTCAAATCGCTCGAAGCCGAACCAGGGCGGCGCTATGCCTCAGCGGGCGCATTCGCCGACGACATCGAGCGCTTCCTCAATCGTCAGCCGGTCACTGCACACCCACCTTCGCGCGCATACCGTGCACAAAAATTCATTCAGCGACATCGTGGTGGCGTGGCAATTACGGCGGCGTTTCTGCTGGCGATCATCGCATCGCTCGGGCTCGCGCTGTGGCAAACGCATGTTGCACGCCAACAGGCGGCGCGCGCCAGCAACGTGCGCGATTTTCTGGTCGGATTATTCGATACTGCACGCGCCAACCTGCCGCGCGATCAGCGTCCGACACCAGAATTGCTGGTGCAACTGGCCGCCAAGCGCGCACGCACCGATGCTGGCATCGACGCGCCACTACGTGCCGATTTGCTGCGTACCCTGGGCACGGTGAGCTTGAGCATGGCCGATTACAAGCAGGCCGAGTCCCTGCTCGATGACGCGATCGCGCGTGAGCGCAAACTCGGACTGGCGCCCGCGTCATCAGAATGGATCGACACGCTGGTGCAGAGGGGCAATCTACTGCAACGCACGAATCGCAATGCGCAAGCAGACCTGTTGATGACCGGTATCCTGCCGGAGTTGCGCCAACAGGATTCGCCCGCCGCTGTTTCCGGATTGATGTTGTACGCCACCACGCGCCTGTATGCCGGCCATGCCGATGAAGCAGTGGCAGTCGCGCACGAGATGGCGACGAAAGCGACCCGCGTGCTGCCAGCCGATTCGCTGGATGCGATCAAGGCAGCGAGCTTCGCTGGGCAGATCAGCGTCGTCGTCAGGCATTACAAGGAAAGCGTACCGTTGCTGGAGCCGGTCATCGAGCGCTGGCGCAAACTGGACTTGCCGCGCGACGACGACTTCGCCCAGGCGCTGAACAATCTCGCCGTTGCCAAGGAACGCATCGGCGACCGCGCCGCCGCCGAAGCGCTGTATCGCGAAGGTATCGCCCTGCGGCGACGCATCTACGACGGCCCCAGCGATGAACTGGCGACCGCGCTTGAGAAGTTCGCGATCTTTCTGACCAAGCAGGAACGCTTCGACGAAGCGCAACCGTTGCTCGAACAAGCGCTGGCAATGAATCGAAAAGTGCTCGGTCCGGATAACTACGAAGTGGCCAGCACGCTCGATACGTTGGGAGTGCTCGAAAACTCGCGTCGCCAATTTGCCGCAGCGGAAAAGGACTTGCGCGAATCCGTGAGGATCTACGCCGCACATGCCAGCGAATCCGGGCAGGGTGAAGATCTGGCGATTACGCGCAATCACTTGGCGCTGAC
>JBDTLA010000069.1:0-10522 GCA_039935035.1 Rudaea sp.
TGGTGCCTCGACCGGCCCGCACATCCGTGTGCGGGCGCTCACCGGCGTGAGGTGCGATTCAACGCATCTCACGAAAGCCCGGCTCGCCCTGCGCTTCTCGCCTTTGCGGGGTCGCTCAACAGTGCATGGACGCATTGTCTGAGCAACCCCGCTCCGCCGAGAAGCACAGGGGATTTTGATTCGCAGGATGCGAATCAAAACACCGCGCTCGGTGCCTAGCCTTTTTGGTTACTTTTTGGGCAATGCCAAAAAGTCACTCGCTCGCCACAGGCGAGTGAAAGCCCTTTTTGAACATTGCCCGCTCGATGCAGTCGAGTGGAAGCTCTGATGGTGATCGAAAGATGATGGGTATCGCTGCGCTCAACCCATCCTACAAAACCCGCCGCAGGCGAACAAATATTTTATGGTGAAAACAGTGCCGGGCGGACGTGCGCCCCCTGAACACCGATCAGGACATGTCATCAGCTACACTTCGCCCTCTGGCCGGAAGCGAATCAATCCCATGAGCGAATCCGAAAAACCTGCCGTTACTCAGACTCAAGCCGAAGAAGCCGTGCGCACATTATTGCTGTGGGCCGGCGATGATCCGCAGCGTGAAGGCCTGCGCGATACGCCTACGCGCGTGGCGAAAGCCTATCGCGACTGGTTTTCCGGTTACGCGGAGGATCCGGCCGATTATCTGCGCCGCACGTTCGAAGAAGTTGCCGGCTACGACGAGATGATCGTGCTGCGCGATATCGAGTTCGAATCGCATTGCGAACACCACATGGCGCCAATCATCGGGCGCGCGCACGTCGGTTACCTGCCGACCGACAAGGTCGTTGGCATTTCCAAGCTGGCGCGCGTGGTCAAGGCTTACGCGCGGCGCCTGCAAGTGCAGGAAAAGCTCACCGCGCAGATCGCGCATTGCATCGAGGACGCGCTCAAACCGCGCGGTGTCGGTGTGGTCATCGACGCTACTCATCAGTGCATGACGACGCGCGGCGTACATAAGAGTCGCGTTTCGATGATCACCAGCCAGATGCTCGGGACGTTTCGCCGGGATGCGCGCACGCGCGCAGAATTTTTGCGCTTCATCGAAATTCATGGTCGTTGAACGCTCGATTCGATTGCAGTAACCGGTCCGATGAACGAAGCAATCGAACCCATGCCTGTGGTACCAGGCGGCCGCCCTGCCGCAGTGCGTTTCATTTTCATCACGGTGATGCTGGACATGCTCAGCTTCGGCATCATCATCCCGGTGCTGCCACATCTGATCGTGGACTTGATCGGCGGCAGCATTGCCAAGGCTGCGGTGTGGTCGAGCGCGTTCGGCACCCTGTTCATGCTGATGCAGTTCGTGTTCTCGCCGGTGCAGGGCGCGCTGTCGGATCGATTCGGCCGGCGCACGGTAATCCTGATTTCAAGCTGCGGATTAGGCATCGATTTCATCGTCATGGCATTGGCGCCGGTGCTATGGCTACTGTTCATCGGGCGCGCAGTTTCGGGTGTGTGCGCGGCAAGCTTTTCTACCGCCAATGCGTACATCGCCGACATCACGCCGCGCGAAAAACGCGCGGCCACTTTCGGCATTCTCGGTGCGGCGTTCGGTATCGGCTTCATCGTCGGCCCGGCACTGGGCGGATTGCTCGGCCATTTCCATGTGCGCCTGCCGTTCTGGGTGGCGGCAGGTTTGTCGCTGGTGAATTTTTGCTACGGTTATTTCGTGTTGCCGGAATCGCTGCCGAAGCAAAAGCGCAGCGAACACATCGATTGGCGTCACGCCAATCCACTGGGCGCGCTGATGCTGCTCAAGCGTTACCCGCAGGTTTTCGGCTTGGCGGCAGTATTTTTCTTGATCAGCCTGGCCCAGTTTTCGCTGAACTCGACGTACGTCCTATACACGGATTTCCGTTACGGTTGGGGACCGCAGGCAGTCGGTTACACACTTGCGCTGGTCGGCCTGTGTAGTGGTCTGGTGCAGGCCGTGCTGGTGCGGCGCATGATGCCGAAATTTGGCGAACGGCGCCTGATCCTGATCGGGCTGGGCATGTGCATCGCTGGCCAGATTCTCTTCGGTCTGGCGCCGCTGGCCTGGGTGTTCCTGCTCGGGATTCCGTTCCTTTCTCTGGGTGGCCTGGCCGGACCGCCGGCGCAGGCGTTGATGAGCCAACAGGTTGATCCGCACGAACAAGGTCGCCTGCAAGGTGCACTGTCCAGCTTGAGCAGTCTGGCAGGAATATTCGGCCCGGCCTTGTTTGCGAATATCTTCGCGCTGTTCATCAGCGACCATGCACCGGTGAAGCATCTTCCCGGTGCAGCATTCCTGTTGGCGGCGGTGTTGCTCGCCGCAGCGTGGCTGCTGGTTTGGCGCGTGACCGCGGGAATGCGCACAGCTCCCGTGCTTGTTGCGCCTGAGACTGCAGGGAGCATCTGAGCGTGAACCGCTCGACCCACACAATCGATTTCGCAGCGATCGAGCAAGCTGCTGCGCGGATCGCTCCGTATGCGCACGTGACGCCGGTCATGCACTCGTCCACGCTCGACGAACTGGCCGGTTGTCGCATGGCGTTCAAGTGCGAGAATTTTCAACGCGTTGGCGCGTTCAAATTCCGTGGTGCGTGCAACGCGGTATGGGCGTTGAGCGACGCTGATGCCGCGCGTGGCGTGGTCACGCATTCTTCCGGTAATCATGGCGCGGCACTGGCGCTGGCAGCACGCACGCGAAATATTCCA
This sequence comes from Rudaea sp., assembly GCA_039935035.1. Lineage (GTDB taxonomy): Bacteria > Pseudomonadota > Gammaproteobacteria > Xanthomonadales > Rhodanobacteraceae > Rudaea. Next base: position 2,716 of record JBDTLA010000069.1, read on the forward strand.
GCGCATGTGGTCGTGCCGGAAGGTGCGGTGGCGAGCAAAGTTGCGGCGATCAAGGCTTACGGCGCGAGCGTGCATATCTGCGCTGCAACGCTTGCGGCGCGTGAAGCGGCGGCACACGACGTGATGCAGACTACTGGTGCAACACTGGTACATCCGTTTACCGATGTGAATGTCATCGCCGGGCAAGCCACGGCCGCGCTTGAGTTGATCCGCGAGGCGGGACCCTTGGAAACCCTGATCGCGCCAGTCGGTGGTGGTGGTCTGATCGGGGGCAGCGCGATTGCGGCGAGGGCACTGTTGCCGAATATCGAACTGTTCGCCGCCGAGCCGGAAGGTGCGGCGGATGCTTACGAATCGTTGCGTCGCAATGAACGCGTCGTCGACATCGTGCCGAACACGATTTGCGACGGCCTGCGCGCCGCGATCGGTCCGATCAACTTTGACTTGCTGCGTGGTCATGCCGTGGCGGTGCTCAAGGTTTCCGACGCCGAGACCATTGCCGCGATGCGCCTGATCTTGGAGCGCATGAAAATTCTCGTCGAACCATCTTCGGCGACGGTACTCGCGGCAGTGCTGCGTTATCGCGAATATTTCGCGGGTCGCAGCGTCGGCATCGTCCTGACCGGTGGCAACGTGGACCTGGAGCGCCTGCCTTGGACGCCATGAGACTGGCCTCGGCGATCCGGCGCGGAGTAAACTTGGCACAAACGGGGAGGTTGAACATGATTATCGACGGCGCGCGTGCCGCAGATCGCACCAGTGCATTGATCCTGCGTTACTACGCGGCGCTGAATCGTGGCGATGTCGACGGCGTACTCGATTGCGTGGCCGACGATGTGACCCACGATATCAACCAGGGTACTCGCGAAACCGGCAAGGCAGCGTTCGAGAATCATATTCGGCGCACGCTGCGCAGCTACCGCGAAGAGCTGCGCGATATCGTCGTGATGTGTATTGACGACGGTACCCGCGCTGCTGCCGAATTCACGATTCAGGGAACCTATCAGGCCGCAGCATCAGGCATGCTGCCGGCGCAGGGGCAGCGCTACGCACTGGCCGCCGGTGCATTCTTCGCCATCCATCAAGGCAAGATCGCGCGCTTGACCCAGTATCACAACGATCACGAGCGTCAGGCCCAGATTTCGCGCGCCAGTTAAACGATGCCTACTGCCGCGCCGGCTTGCGCAGCACGCCGAACAAGGCCACGATCAAAAATGCGATGCCGGCCAATTCGGCAGCATCCGGACGTTCACAGAGCAGTGCCCACGCAAATCCAACCCCCAAAAGCGGAGTGACCAGACTTGCCAGTCCGGCCAGATTTGCCGTCAACCGTTGCACGACGAGAAGCCAAAGCGCCCAAGCCAGGCCCGACGACAAAATACCGTTGTAAGCCAGCGCACCAAGCAGTGTCCACGACCAATCGATACTGCGTTCGTGTACGCACAACGCCAGAACAATCAATCCGGTCGTCCCCACCAACATTTGCCAGGCGGTCAAGCGCAGCGCGGAAATGCGCGCATCGCGGAATGTGCGCTTTGCCAGCACCGTACCGATCGCCCAGCACGCCCCGCCGGCCAACGCGAGCAACGCACTGACTGCGCTGCCGAGTCCTTGCCAGGGTTCAAGCACCAGCACCAAGCCACCCGCTGCAACCGCGATGAACAGCCATTGGCGCAAGCCTGGGCGCTCGTCGAGCAGCCACCACGACAGCGGAATCACCCAGAACGGCATGGTATACGCGAGCAACGCGGTCTTGCCAGCGCCGCCGGCAACCAATGCGAGTTGCACCAAGGCCTGGAAGCCGGTGGTCTGGGCCACTCCGATCCCAATCGTTGCGCGCCACGGCGTGGGCGCCATCGACTCACGACGCAGCGCAAGCAGCGCGAAGATCACCGCTGTACCGATCGCGTAGCGCAGTGCGGAAAAGGTTATCGGCCCGATGTAGGCCAACACCACTTTCATCACGATCCAGTTGTAACTCCAGATCAGGCTGACCGCGCCTAAGGCAATCAGTGCGCCGCGGCGCGAAGCGGAATCGTTCATCGGGAGCGGGCGCAGGGCGGGATGCGTATGATACGCGCAGCCTGAAGAAATGATCGGAATCACGCATGTCCAATCCAATAAAACGTTGCGCCTGGGGCGACGGTGACGATGCCACCATGCGCGACTATCACGATAAAGAATGGGGCGTGCCCTTGCACGACGATACGCGCCTGTTCGAGTTCCTCGTGCTCGAAGGCGCGCAAGCCGGATTGAGCTGGAGTACGGTTCTGAACAAGCGCGACGCGTACCGGCGTGCTTTCCACGGGTTCAACGTCGCACGCGTCGCACGCATGACTGACGCGGCACTGGAAAAACTGCTACTCGACCCGGCCATTATCCGTAATCGGCTGAAGGTCTATTCGGCGCGCAGAAATGCGCTTGCCGCGCTACGCGTCAGCGAAGAATTTGGCAGTCTCGATGCCTATCTCTGGTCGTTCGTTGACGCCAGGCCGATTCGCAATCGTTGGCACGAACGTGGCGAAGTGCCAGCGCGCACCGAGCTATCGGATCGCATGAGCCGCGATATGAAAAAGCGCGGATTCAACTTCGTTGGCTCGACCATCATCTACTCGCACATGCAGGCAACCGGTATGGTCAACGATCACACCGTGGAGTGCTTCCGGCATCGGCAGGTGTGAGGCGCGCAGCTACGACGCAGTCGGTCAGCCAACCAGGAGAAGATATCTACCACCAAGGACACAAAGTACACAACGAGATTTCAATACCAAAGGCTTACCTTCGTGTCCTTTGTGGTAGACGTTGCCCTTGTTGCGGTTCGCTAATCCTTTTTGCGCCGCGAGCCGCGCAAGCTGTCGACGGAAAACGTTGCAATCTCGCCATCGGCGCCGCCACGTCGCGGCTGCCCCGCTCCCGGGCCCCATGCATGGGCACAGATGACTTCGTAAGTGGCCGGCAGTTCGCCGTCCTGGCGAAATTGTTCATAGGCATTGAGCACGCGGCGGAATTGGCCTTTGCCAAGCAGTCCGCGTGATCGGTGCGTGCTCGCGTTTGTTGCACCAATGGATTTGAGTTCGCGCATCAGGCTGGCGGCGTCGGGATATTTCAGCACATGGCGATCGCAGTCGAGCACCGGATCGCGAAAGCCCGCTGCGATCAGCGCATCGCCGACTCGCGCGATGTCGGGGAATGCGCTCACATGATCGGCGCGATCAACAGCAGCCCAAGCGGCACGCAGCTCGTACAGCGTGTCCCAGCCGAATGTCGAGAACGCAAGATATCCGCCTGGCCGCAGCACCCGGCGCAGTTCATCGAACAAGCGCGGCAGGTCGTCAATCCATTGAACGCAGAGATTCGAATACAGTAGGTCGACGCTGGCATCGGGCAGCGGCAGAGCGCGTGCGTCGGCGCATACGCGCATCAACGGATGCCGCCAACCTGTGCGCACGCGGCGCAGCATCGGCAACGCCAGATCCAGGCTGACAATTTGCGCACGCTTGTAGCGCTTGCGCAGCAGGCTGCTCGCGCGCCCTGGTCCGCAGCCGATATCCAGCACTCGTTGCGGCTTGTGTTCGAAGTATTCCAGCCGTTCGAGCATGCGATCCTCGATCTTGCGTTGCAGCACCGAGTTCTGCGTATACGATGAAGCGGCGCGGCTGAATGCGCGGCGCACCTGGTGCCGATCCAGTGGGGCATTCATGTTGCGATCTCCTGGGCAAACGCAGCGATCGCGTCGGCAATTTCTTTGGCGTAGCCGATGAAGGGCGCATGCCCCGAGGGAAATTCCATAAAACGTCCTTGTGGACTTTGTTCGGCGGCCCAGCGCAATGCGTGCGCAGAGACCAGGCGGTCGCGACGTCCGGCAATCCACAAACTGGGTACGTGCAACTCGCGCAGGCGCGCGCGCAAGTCGGTGGTATCGAGTGTGTGCAAACCTTGTTCGAGCGCGCTCAAGTTGGGCTCGCCACGATCAAATACGTGTGATTTCAGTTCACGCAGCTCGGTTTGCGTATGTTCGGAGCCTAGCGCTTCCAATGCAAGGAAACGTTCGATGGTGGCGCGGTAGTTTTGCTTCAGGCCGTCGGCGAATTGTGCAAATACATCGCGAGACACGCCTTGTGGCCAATCGTGTGACGCGACAAAACGTGGCGGCGCGGCAATCGCGACCAGACCGGAAACTCGTGAGGGATGGTTCAACGCCGCGTGCATGGCGACGATGCCGCCAAGCGACCAGCCAACCCACAGCGCGCGCGGGAGCGCCGCAGCAATCGCCGTGGCACAAGTTGCCGGCTCGCAAAGGCTGTCTTCGTGATTACTCGCGCCGTGTCCGGGAAGGTCAACCAGATGCAATCGGAACCGCGATTTGAGCTGTCCGGTCAGCGGCGCAAATACGCCCGAATGCATCGCCCAGCCATGGATCAAGACGATATCCGGCCCATTCCCGACCGTCTCGATGTGCATGTCAGCGCAGCCTTGCGTGGCTGGCGAGCGCGGCGTCAAGCGCGTTGAGCAGGTGCTCAATATCCGTGCTGGTGTGCGCTGCGGACAAGCTGATACGCAAACGCGCTTGCGTGGCCGCGACCGTTGGCGGACGTATTGCCGGAACGTGAAAGCCCGCAGCGAACAGTCGCCGTGAAACCTCCAGCGCCTTGGCGCTGCTGCCGATCACAACTGCTTGTATCGGCGTTGACGACGCCAGCAAGGCAATACCGCGGTCGGCCGCGCCGGATCGCAAATGTGCGATGTGTTGTTGCAGGCGATTTCGAAGGTCGTTATTGCCACGCGCCACATCGATGGCTGCCGACGCGGCCGCGGCAAGCGCCGCGGGCATCGCAGTAGTGTAAATGTAGCTGCGTGCGAATTGGAGCAGCCCATCGATCAGCGCGGCACTTCCTGCAACGAAAGCGCCGGCCACTCCGAGCGCCTTGCCCAGTGTGGCCATCAAGACTGGCGCCTCAGCCTGATCAAGCCCGGCGGCGGCGAGACTTCCTGCACCTTCGGGACCGAGCACGCCGAGTCCGTGCGCATCATCGACCATCAGCAGCGCATGTTCGGTTTTGCATAATGCGGCAAGTTCGCGCAGCGGCGCGGTATCGCCATCCATGCTGAACACACCATCGGTCACCAACATTGCCGCGGCGCCGGGGCAGCTGCGCAACTGGCGAGCCGCTGCCGTGACATCGACATGCGCGTAGCGTTTGAGCGTGGCGCACGACAAGCGCGCGCCGTCGAGCAGACTGGCGTGGTTGAGCTTGTCTTGCGCGCACACATCGTTCTTGCCGATCAACGCGACGATGGCACCGAGGTTTGCCATGTAACCGGTGGAAAACAACAGCGCGCGTTCACGCCCAGTCCATGCGGCGAGTTTTTCCTCAAGCGCTGCATGTTCGGCGCGATGGCCGCCAAGCAGATGCGCCGCGCGCGCGCCGACACCGTGGCGATTGGCCGTATCGATCAGCGCTTCGCGCACGGCGCGATGTTGCGCCAGCCCCAGATAATCATTGCTGGCAAAATCGAGCAACAATTGGTCATCGATTACGATGCGCGGTGTATCGACCCGCTCGACCGTGCGCAACTGGCGCAGCAGGCCATCATGCGCGCGCTGCGCATGCGCAGCTGCGAGCCGTGCGAACAAATTGGGGCGCCTTGCCCCGTCTCCCGCGACAACGTCGGGGGAGAGGGCTGGGGTGAGAGGGAGACGTGTCATAGTTGCGAGGCGCTGTGGCGAGCGGAGGGACATGCCCCTCACCCAACCCTCTTCCCCAAGCGTGCTTGGGGGAGAGGGCTTCAGGCTGCGACCTGATTTTTCGGTTCGACGATAGTTGCGTGGACCGTTCCAGATTGTGGCTCAACCAGCATCGGCTCGATGCCAAGCCGTGCGAACAAGGCCTTGTCATGTTCGGTATCGGGGTTGCCCGTGGTCAACAATTTTTCGCCATGGAAAATCGAATTGGCACCAGCGAAGAAACACAACGCCTGCAACTCGTCGCTCATCTGCGCGCGACCGGCCGACAATCGCACCATCGACGCGGGCATCAGCAAGCGCGCGACCGCAATCATGCGCACGAACTCGAACGGATCGAGCAACGTTGTCCCGGCCAGCGGTGTGCCTTCAACTTGCACCAGGCGATTGATCGGCACAGATTGCGGGTGCTCGGGCAGGTTCGCCAGGGTTTGCAGCAAACCGGCGCGTTGTTCGCGCGTCTCGCCCATGCCGACGATACCGCCGCAGCAGGTTTTCAAACCCGCGTCGCGCACGCATTCAAGGGTGTCGAGTCGATCCTGGTATTCACGCGTGTGGATGATTTCGCCGTAGAACTCCGGTGCTGTATCCAGATTGTGATTGTAGTAATCCAGCCCCGCAGCCTTGAAGCGATCGGCTTGTTTCTGACTGAGCATACCGAGGGTCGCACAGGTTTCCATACCCAGGTCTTTCACCGCTGCGATCATTTCGGCGACCTTTTCCACATCCCGATCCTTCGGGGAGCGCCACGCTGCGCCCATGCAGAAGCGGGTCGCGCCGGCCGCCTTGGCCGCGCGCGCCTTTTCCATCACCTCGTCGACGCCCATCAATTTGGTCGCGTCGACACCGGTGTGATAGCGCGCGGCCTGCGGACAATACGCACAATCTTCCGGACACCCGCCGGTCTTGATCGAGAGCAGCGTGGACACTTGCACCGCGTTGGCGTCGTGGTGCGAGCGATGCACGCCATGGGCGCGTTCGAGCAGGTCGTTGAACGGCAGACTCAACAGGGCAAATACTTCATCGCGCGAATAATCGTGACGAAGGGGGTTCGAGGTTGCGGCAGACATGGCAAATTCGCTTGACGTACAGTGGGCGCGAGTTTGGATAGGACGAACGTGACTGTCAACTCGACGACCCGCAATCTGGTTTACGGCCTGTGGAGCGGCATGCAGTTCGCCGTGCTGCCGCCGCTGTGCCTATTGTGTGGACAACGCGGTGCTGGTACGCGCGATTTGTGTGCCGCGTGTGCAGCGGACCTGACGCGTAATCGGCTGTGCTGCCCACGCTGCGCGCTGCCATTGCAGACGCCAGCGCCGATGTGCGGTGAATGTCTGAAACGCGATCCACCATTTGCCACGGCCGTCGTGCCATTCGTCTACGGTCATCCGCTGGATTTGTTGATGACCCGGCTCAAGTTTGGGCGCAGTCTTGCTGCCGGCCGGGTGCTGGCGCAGGCCTGGATCGATGCGCTGCGCGAATGTCCTCCACTGACCATACCGCAAGCATTGATTCCCGTGCCGTTACACGACTCCCGGTTGCGCGAACGCGGTTACAACCAGGCACTGGAACTGGCGCGGCCGCTGGCGCGCGAATTTGGGATTGCACTTTGTCGCGACGCGCTAGTGCGGGTGCGCTCTACGCCGGCGCAATCCAATCTCGACGCCAAAACGCGCCGGCGCAATTTGCGCGGCGCGTTTGCCGTTGTTGATGGCGCCGACTTGCCGCCGTTTGTCGCATTGGTCGATGACGTCATGACCACTGGAACAACCTTGCGCGAGTGCGCACGCACGTTGCGCCGCGCCGGCGTCGAACGGGTTGATGTGTGGGCGTTGGCGCGGGCGCCGCGCGTGCGCTGACGGATTTTGGTTTGCCCAGGTTACTTTCAACCATAATTCTTCATTCGCCCGATGCAAGCGAGTCATTTCAGAACAGCAAAGCTTCCACTCGACTGCGTCGAGCGGGTAACTTTCTCTTGAGTGGCCAAGAGAAAGTCACCAAAGAGAATCCACCCCCGGCGCTGCGCCTCGCGCGCTGCGCGCGCGTATAGGTCTGTCGCAATCA
>JBDTLA010000070.1:0-20845 GCA_039935035.1 Rudaea sp.
GCGCTGGTTCTCGGTGCGGATCATGCCTTACCGAAGGCTGGACAACGTGATCGACGGCGCCGTGGTCACCTTTGTGGACATCACCGCAACGAAGCAGTTGGAATCCAGATTGCGCCAGGATCAGGACACGTGAGCTGTTGAATTGCGCGTCAGATTGACCAGGCTGGTCAAATTCACGTGAGTGCCACCATCCCAGGGGGAACAACGTCGCGCGGGAGCGTGAAGTCGCGAATCGGCCTATGTTGTCAAACGCACAGACCTCATATGCTGTGGCGGTTACGTTTGCAGCGTCTTGTTTCAAGACTTGCAATTACCCAATCGATTAATAATGAAGTCACAAATATGAAGCCAGCCGAAGCATCCACCTGCACTCGTCATACACTCATCGGCCTTATTGTTTGTGATGCCGATGGCTTGTCACATTGGTGCCGAATCCTCGGCGTAACGCGCCAACAGTTGTGTAGTGCCGTGGCATCCGTCGGAAGCAATTCTGATTTGGTGAGGCGGCACTTGCAGACCAGTGGTCTCATTTTTCACTGACGCAGTCAGGTCCAGCATAAGGATGAGCGATGTTCCATGACCATAGTAACCACGGTCCGGCAGATAGCACGCGCATTAACATTTTTGACGACTACGAGATTCGATATTGGACCGACCAGTTCGGCTGCACGCCAGGCCAATTGGAGCAAGCAGTAAAGACGAAGGGCGTGATGGTGGCGGAAGTTGCGGCGTATCTCTTGCGGAATCGTTGATTCGGCACATATTTTCCGTACGCGACAGTCAGTTCAGGGGCGTGCCGTTCGGCAACAGAGTTATCTCGCGCCGTCCTCGTGAACCGACATAGTCTGATTGATGCCTCACGTCCGCCTCGCCCTGACGCAACGTGTGCCACCGCACCGACTAGACGGGGCATGTTGGCTGTCTTGTAAGTGCACGCGGAACCACAGAGCCTTCGCTGAACAACACGGGTGGCCTTCGGGCTGCCCCGCGTCGTTTATGGGCAACAACTCCATAGCCAAGACCCATTGAGTCTGCGGTCCAATTACCCAGCGCAGTACCAAGGATTTGGGAGACTTTGCGAACCTAGTAGCGTTCGTCCAAGAACGATGTGCCACGCTCATGCGCAGTTCCAGTTCCAGTTGCGGGTGAAGCTGTGCAGGCTACCGCGCCTAATCCGCCCTACCGCATGGGGTAGTGCAATTCAGAATTGAACCCGCTGATGACCACAGCTAGTCACAAGAAATTCGAGTGGGTTGGAATCTTGAAAAACGATTAACGCACGACGAACCGCTCGCCATGCTTCTCTTCATGCGCGGTGAGATAGCTGTCAAAAAATTCCTGGTCCGTCATAAGCGTATCCCGGATCGCATTAGACAGATCCTTGTCCATGAAATGCAAGACCTCCTCAAAATCGACGTCCTGATCGTTGTAGGTAACGGTACTCATAATAATCCTCTCGCTTCGCTTGTGAGTGTAGCCCAGCGAGTCTGATTGGCTTCGAATCAGCGGAAGATCGAGCCAAGCTCACCAAGCTGAGACCAAGATTAATCGGATCGGCGTGAACACGACATGAGTCGACCAGAGATTCGTATACACGTATACACTCAGGAGCCACGTTCTACCCCGTTAATGCAACACTTCTAAAGAAAGCATGGCCTGCGATCGATTTTGACAGCCAATAGATCGTGAGTCTCAAGTCGATGGCTTCTGCTTGGAGCTAACGTTCAACGGCCAATTTGGGCCGACTTGCTAAAGGTGGCGGCTGGCCGGTCTTGGCCGGCAGCAGGCATTCACCGTTGCTGGCTCTCGACCCAAAGCATTCATGCGCCTGAAGCGCAGAAACGTTCAAACGGCACTGAAGTGTTGTGCGCCGCCTTGTGATCGACCACTTTTACAGGTACCAGGCCCCGATTGAATCGGAGATCTGGACCACCCACAAGTAGTATCCATGCGCTGCGCAGATCCGGCTTCGGGGGACCACCGCATTGGCGGTCAGCGGATTGTATCAACTGGCACGCATGAAGTTGTCCGATTGCGTCGATGTCGATCAGGCCTGGAGCAGGAAATTGCTGGAGAACCTACGCTCGGCGCCACTGAGCGGATCAATGAACGACAGCCGCTTTGCCAGCAATTGCAATGGCGCCGAGTAATCGCCTGCCGCGTGGTGGACCAGTGACGGATACATCCCATCGTTGACAATCGGCGCCCCCAGCGCGGCCATGTGCACGCGCAACTGGTGCTTGCGGCCGGTGATTGGCGTCAATGCATAACGCCAGGTTCCATCGCCGCGCGCGATGACGTCGACGCGGGTTTCGCTGTTCGTCGGTCCGGTGATCTCCTGCATGCGGAAAAACGGCTCGCCGGCGACCAACCGGCTGGAACGTGCGCATGGAAATTCGACGTCCGGCAACGCCGCTGCAATCGCCTCGTAGCTTTTTTCGATCCGTCGCTCGCGAAACAGCGCCTGGTAACGCGCACGGCTGTGTGGGTTGGCCGAGAACAACACCAATCCGGCGGTGTCGCGATCGATCCGGTGCAGCGGCACCAGCGCATCATTTCCGGTTCGGCGGATCAACCGGCCCAGCAGGGTCTCATGGACATGAGCACCGCCAGGCGTGACCGGCAGGAAATGCGGCTTGTCCGCCACTAGCAAGTCGGCGTCGCCATGGAGCACGACTTCATGGAAAGGTATCAAGATCTCGTCGGAAACTTCGCGGTAGTAATGGACTTCGAGCCCGCCCCGATACGGCGTTTCCGACGTCAACCATTGCCCATCGTCGTCCACGACTCGCCCTCGCGCCATTCGCTCAAGCCATTGCGACCGGGCAATCGCCGGGAAGCGCTCGCACAGGCAATCCAGCACCGTCGGCCACGCCCCCGGCGGCAGTTGCAGCGTGCTGGCAGGCAGTCCATCGATGCTGGGGGGGCGTTTGCGCATGCCGGCAGTGTGCCAGTCACGAGTAACCAAGTCCCTTTGCCTTTAAGCCCAACACCTATTTCGACTTCGATCCGTCCCTCGCAATCGCCAACAAATCCATCCCCACCGCTTCCGCAAGCCGGACGCCATCCACGGCCGCCGACAGGATTCCCCCCGCATATCCCGCGCCCTCTCCGCCGGGATACAGGCCGCGGGTGTTGATGCTCTGATAGCTGTCGTTGCGCCGGATGCACACGGGCGAGGACGTGCGGGTTTCGACCGCAGTCAGGATGGCGTCGGGCATGGCGAAGCCGGCGATCTGCTTGTTGAATTCGGGGATTGCTTCGCGGATTGCGGCGATGGCGAATGGCGGCAGGATCTCGCTCAAGTCGCCAAGGCGCACGCCTGGCTTGTACGACGGAGTTACGCTGCCCAATGCGGTCGAGGCGCGGCCGCTCAGGAAGTCGCCGACCAGTTGCGCGGGCGCTTCGTAAGTTGCGCCGCCGTCCGCAAATGCCTGTGCTTCCAGTCGGCGCTGCAACTGCATGCCGGCCAGTGGGTGCCCGGGGTAGTCGTTGTCCGGATCGATGCCGACCACGATCGCCGCGTTCGCGTTGCGTTCGTTGCGCGAGTACTGGCTCATGCCGTTGGTGACTACGCAGCCCACCTCTGATGTGGCCGCCACCACCGTGCCACCCGGACACATGCAGAAGCTGTAGACGCTGCGACCATTGCGGCAGTGGTGCACCAGCTTGTAGTCGGCTGCGCCCAGGATCGGATGACCCGCGAACTTGCCGAATCGCGCCTGGTCGATGACCGATTGCGGGTGTTCGATGCGGAAACCAATCGAAAATGGTTTTGCTTCGATGCTCACACCCGCATCGAACAGCATCTGGAAGGTGTCGCGCGCGCTGTGGCCAATGGCCAGAACGATGTGGCGGCTGGCCAACGTGTCGCCCGAGGCGAGGGTGACGCCGGTGGCCTGTCCTTCATCGATGCGCAGGTGTTCGACGCGGCTACCAAAGCGGATCTCGCCGCCGAGCGAGATGATCTCGGCGCGCATCTTCTCCACCATGGTCACCAGCTTGAAGGTGCCGATGTGCGGCTTGCTCACGAACAGGATTTCCTCCGGGGCGCCCGCCTTCGCGAATTCGGTGAGCACCTTGCGGCCGTAATGGAAGCGGTCCTTGATCTGGCTGTAGAGCTTGCCGTCGGAAAACGTGCCCGCGCCACCTTCGCCAAACTGCACATTGCTCTCGGGGTCAAGCGTGTTCTTGCGCCACAGACCCCACGTGTCCTGCGTGCGAGTGCGCACGTCCTGGCCGCGTTCGAGCACGATCGGCCTTAGGCCCATCTGCGCCAGCACCAGCGCGGCGAAGAGGCCGCAGGGACCAAAGCCGATGACGAGGGGACGCTGCTGTCCGACATCGGGAAACGAGGCGTCGGCCTTGGCGACGAAGCGATACGTGGTGTCCGGGGACGGAATTACCGTTTTCGAGCCGGCAAACCGCGCCAGCAACTCCTGCTCGACGATCGCCGTTGCCACGACGACATCAACGTTATAGATCAACCGGATCGCGGACTTCTTCCTTGCGTCGTAGGCGCGCCGGACCACCTGCAGGCTGCGCAGGTCGTGCTCTGGAATACCCAGCGCGACCAGCACCGCATGGCGCAGGTCGGCGTCGCTGTGGTCCAGTGGCAGCTTGATGTCGTTGATGCGCAGGGCCATTGCGTCAGTGTGCTGGCGAGTTGGCCGCAATTCTAGTCGCAAGAAAGGGGGCCAGAGTGATTTTCCGATTCAAACGGTAGTGTGAGCGGCTCACGATTGCAGTTGCCCGAATGACAGCTATTCGGAAAGAAGTTGCGAACATCGAATGGCTGGAGTTGGTCGGCGAGCGACCGTGAGCTGATGGTCGCTATGCGGCCCAAAGCAATTTCCTTCCGCGCCAGCTCAATGTAGTCGTTGGTTCAGCGGGTTAAATTCTTCCGCACGTTCTCGGGGGCCACTGATAGTGTTGCTGCGGGTTGTCGGTCTTGCCAAGGCAACAGTTGCATGGCGACGCAAGCCTAGAAAGACGCAACATCAGAGGGAGCGACTGACATAGGCCGAGTGCGAAAGACTCCTGCTACGTTTGGCAAATCGTCCGCTTTATACACGACGTGATGGGCCCCACCGCCAAGCACGAAAGACCCCTTTGGCTGCGCTGTTGAACCCTGTTCCGATTACACATCATCTTGAACTACGGCCCGATGCAGTTCGAGCAGCGCTTGAGTGGACATGCAGGTCTAACGAGCCAGTTCATAACAGATTTTCGCGTACGGAATTCGAGGATAAAGTGATTGTTGCTTCCTTGCCGTATCGGGGAAGTAAGCAAATGCCGACGGCAGCACAGGTGGCGCGAGCATGCTCGCGCTAGTTGCCGTCGAACCCGTTGCCAAAGATCTCATCTCCCTGGACTACGACTACCGGCGTCTTGATGAAGTCTGCGCGCCCGTCGCCCAGCTGGCTGGAGTAGTCGCCGCCCCAACATTTTTCCGCGCCATTCACGATTGCGCAGACATGTACGAGCCCGGCGCCGATCCTGCTGACGCCGGATGTCAATCCGCTCACCCCGGCTGGAACGATGTGGTCGATGGTTGTGCCGTCGCCTAGCTCGCCATTGAAGTTCGATCCCCAGCAATAGGCCGCACTATTGGAGACGGCGCAGGTATGATACGAGCCGGTCGCCACAGCCGTCACGGCCGAACTCAATCCGTTCACGGCCACCGGCACCGGGCTATCCATTGTCTGTGCGTTACCCAAGGTGCCATAGGCGTTCCATCCCCAACATTGGACACCGCCATTGACGATCGCGCAGGTGTGGTAGCCGCCAGCGGCGACCGCGCTCGCTCCGCTGGGGATATTGGCTACCGTCACTGGCGGCCCGGCGTAGGTCGAATTGGTCGTGCCGTTGCCCAGTTGCCCGTTGGAGTTGTAGCCCCAGCACTGGATCGTTCCGCCCACGATGACGGCGCAACTGTGCGAACTGCCCAGCGTGATCGCGGTGGCGGCGCCTGCAAGCCCGATCACGGCAACTGGCACATGGCTTTCGCTGATCGTGCCGCTACCAAGCTGCCCGACGCCATTGCTGCCCCAGCATTTAACACCGGTGCCGACGATGGCGCAGGTGTGCGAATAGCCGACGGCGATCGCCGTCACACCCGCCGCGATGGCGGTCACTGGCGTGTCGCTGTCGGTGGTCGTGTTGTTGCCCAGTTGTCCATTGGCATTGCTGCCCCAGCACACCGCGTGGCCACCGACTACGGCGCAACTGTGGTAGCCGCCGTTACCGATCGCGGTAACGCCGGATGTAAGGCCTGTCACTGGCACGGGCGTAAAGCGATCGGTGGTCGTGCCATCGCCGAGTTGGCCGTTCGAGTTGTAGCCCCAGCACAGTGCGCCACCATTTACGATGGCGCAGCTGTGCTGCCCCACCGCGTTGCTTGCCAGCGTGGTTACGCTGCCGAGTCCACTCACGGCAACCGGTCGGGTCTGGAACAGTGCGTCGCCCTGACCCAACTCACCATCGAGGTTGAAGCCCCAGCATTGCGTCTTGCTCTGTCCCCCGCTGGTGACTTGCGCGCAGGCATCGTTGGCACCGCTGGCGATCGCGTTGACGCCTGAAGTCAATCCACTGACAGCGACCGGAACATGGCTGTCCTGTAGTTGGCCGTCGCCCAACTGGCCCCAATGGTTGTATCCCCAACACCGTGCGGCGCCATTGACCACAGCGCACGTGTGCGAGTAGCCCGCGGCAAGCGCCGTAGTGCCGGCGTTCAAACCGGATACCGCAACCGGCAGCCCGGCGTTGGTTGCGGTGGTTGTGTTGTCGCCCAACTGTCCGTTGGAGTTCGAACCCCAGCACCGCGCCGAGCCACCGACGACGACGACGCACGTGTGGTAAAGACCCGCAGCCATCGTGATGACGCCAGAGCCCAGTCCAGTCACTGCGACAGGAACATGGCTGTCGACAACCGTGCCATTGCCCAACTCACCATTGACGTTGTAGCCCCAGCATTGCGCGCCACCGTTGACGATCGCACACGTGTGATAGCCGCCGGCAGCGAGCGCCGTCGCGCCGGTGTTCAAACCCAATACCGCGACCGGCGAACCGGCGTTGGTGGCGGTAGTGGTGTTGTTGCCCAATTGTCCGTTGGAATTCCAACCCCAGCAGCGGACGCTGCCGCCGCTGATCACCGCACAGGTGTGATACAGGCCGGCGGAGATTGCGACGACGCCCGTGCTCAATCCAAGTACCGCCACCGGAGTGGTGCCGGTGACGACGGTGCCATCACCGAGCTCGCCATCGGGATTGCGCCCCCAGCACTTCACGCCACCGTTGACGATGGCACAGGTGTGGAAGCCGCCGGCGGCGATCGCAGTGACACCCGATGCAAGCCCACGCACCGGCACCGGCGCGCTGCGGCGCTCGAACGTGCCGTCGCCAAGCTCGCCGTAGGCGTTGTCTCCCCAGCACTGCGCACCGCCATTGACGATGGCGCAGTTGTGATACGCGCCGCTGGCGATCTCTTGCGCGCCCAGCAACGGTTGACTGGCGACAGCGACGTGATTAAACCCCGTTGTGGCGAGCAGGAGCATGACGCGCGCAAGCAAGCGCAAGCCAAACGTTGCCTGTGCTAGACATTGCGACGACGCACCGGAACAACGAATTAGTTTGAACATTACAGTTCCTCGAAAGCAGCTATCCAATGAGACTTGTTCTGGGGGATCGCGAAATGAGCGCAAGCACATATCCCAATTCACTGGCCTGTCTCGCGCCGGCACCGGCTCAGTCGAAACCGTTCTTGAAGATCTCGTCAGTGTCGAAACCGTTCTTGAAAATGTCATCAGTGAGCGTCGGCTCATAGAGCTCGGCTGTGGCGAGGGCGCCGCTGTTGTCATCGCCTCCCGCGATCAGCACCTTGCCGTTGGGCAGCAGGGTCACGGTCGCATTCTCGCGCGCGATCGCGAGGCTGCCGGTGTTGGTGATCGAGCCTGCATCCGGATCGTAGAGCTCCGCACTGGCGAGATAGCCGGTGTTGCCGTAGCCACCCGCGATCAGCACATTGCCGTTAAGCAGCAAGGTCGCACTGGTATTGTCCCGTGCCGCCGCCAGGCTGCCCGATGGATCGAACATGCCGCTGGCCGGATCGTAGCGCTCTGCGCTCGCGAGGTAGCCGTTGTTGTAGCCCGCTGCGATCAACACCGTGCCGTCGGGCAGCGAAGTCGCGGTGGCGGTATCGCGCGCCGCCATCAGGCTGCCGGTCCCGACAAACGTACCGTTCGCAGGGTCGAAGAGTTCCGCGCTGGCGAGCGCGCCACTGCTGTTGCCGCCCCCTGCGATCAGCACTTTGCCGCTGGCCAGCAGCGTCGCGGTGGCGACTTCCCGCGCCGTCGCCAGGCTGCCGGTCACACTGAACGTGCCGGTGGCTGGATTGTAGAGCGCCGCACTGGCGAGTGCGCCGCTACTGCCATAGCCGCCGGCGATCAGCACCTTGCCATTCGGCAACAGGGTCGCTGTTGCGTTGTCGCGCGCAGGCGTCAAGCTGCCGGTCGTCGCGACGAACGTGCCAGCCGCCGGATCGTAAAGCTCGGCGCTGGCGACGTAGCCACTATTCCCGTAGCCTCCGACGATCAGCACCTTGCCACTCGGCAGGAGGGTTGCAGTCGCGAGGTCGCGCGGCGTCGCCAGACTTCCTGTCAAGGTGAACGTGCCGGCCGCCGGATCGTAGAGCTCCGCGCTGCCAAGATAACTGCTGGCGCCATAGCCGCCCGCAATCAGCACCTTGCCGCTGGGTAACCGGGTCGCGGTGGCAAAATAGCGCGCCTTCTTCAAACTGCCTGTCGACGTGAACGTGCCCGGGCCGGCCGCGAAGGTGACGTGCGAGAACGCGACTGCTGCCCCCATGCTCAGCGCTGCGCGCAACAATATTCTGTTCAATGCCTGCATGATGCTTTCTTCCGGGATGCACGGTTCGAAACGACTGACCGAATCAAGAAATATCGGTGGGTCGGTGAGGTGGTCACTTCTCAATGCGCAAAACCGCCGCTAAAAGTCTCATCGCCTTGTGAGGCCCGTGACTGCGCCCCACACCTGCTGACGTCGGACTACGCGCAAAAAGGCGCTTGGAGAGCCAATGCAAAGTCTGAAGCGCGGCGATCAATGCGCCTCGAATCCATTCCTGAAAATGGTGTCGGTCAGCAAGCGCGCGACAGCGAATTGCGGATTGGTGGTCGAGCCGCTACCACCGGCCAGGTACAGATGGCCTGAGCCGTCGAGTGCAATCGCATTGCTGAACGCGGCTTTGCCGGCGCCGAAGCTCACGGTCTGCTTGCCGCCGCTGCCGAAGTTCGGCACGAGGTTGCCATTCACATCCAGCTCGGCTGCGGCGAACACCCCATTGCCTGACACTGAGTATCCGGCGACACCAACATACGCGTTACCGGCGCCATCAAGGGCCATCGAATACGACGGGTGCGTGGTATTTGTACTGAGGTTATAGACCGCCTTGCCGCCGCTGCCATAACCGGGCACCAGATTCCCACTGGTATCCAGTTCGATCGCCGCGAAGTCGCCGCCGTTCGCGTCGGTGTAGCCCACCATATGCAGGTGGTTGCTGCTGTCGAGCGCAGCCGCGTAAACGCGATCGTTGCTGTTGCTGCCGATATCGAACGTGTCGACCCCCCAGTCAACAAAACTGCCGTTCGCGTTGAGCTTCATGGCACGGAAATCGTTGCCGGTCGTACCACTGGTAAAACCCGCCAGGTAAAGGTTTCCCACGCTATCGAGCTGCAATGCATTGGCGAAACCGTCCTGCCGGGGCGGCCCGATGTCCAAGTGCACCGCGCCATTGTTGCCAAAGCTTGCGACTGGACTGCCCGTGGCCGCATCCATCTTGGTGGCCTCAAAGCTCCAGAATTGCCCCTTGCTGTATCCCGCAAGATAAACGTGGCCGCTGCCATCCAGCGCGATGGCCTGCGCGAAGTTGTCCGTGGGACCGACCACGATCGTCGCGACGCCGTTGCTGCCGAAACCCGCGACCGGGTGTCCGGTGGCATCAAGTTTCAGGACCGCAAAGTCGTGCCGCGTTCCAGTGGTGGTCGGCGCAGCCAAATACAGATTGCCGCTGCTGTCTTGAGTCATCGCCGAGATGTAATCGAGTCCGGCGCCGTGAATGATGGTTGCCTTGCCGCCCGTGCCGAAGCCCGGGACCAGCGCACCGGTCGGCCCGAGCTTGGCGATCGCGTAGTAGTAGTTGTTGCCATCGGCCGCGTTGGTCCCTGCGACGTAGACATTGCCGTGGCCATCGGGCATCACGGCGTAGGCGTAGCTTAAGGACGCGCTGCCACTGCCGAAGTTGATGAGTACCTCGCCGCCTGTCCCGAAACCCGGATCGAGATTTCCCGAGGCGAACACCGGGGCAGCACTGGCGCTCACGCCAAGGACGACCGCTGTGCACCACGAAAGCGCGGAACTACCAGATTTGCGAAGTAGCATGGGGGTTCTCCAGTGCGGTAGAAGGACGGGCCCGATATGCCGGGTTTGATTACCCATGCGTAAAACCGTGGCATCGAGTCTCATCGATCGCCCATTCCTTTCGCATCGCTATCGGACGCACCTGCGAGCAACCGGTGTCGCATCGGCAACCCATCAGAGGGCGTGATTTGCAAATAGTGTGCGAACTCCTCACCTCCATCCTGTCGCGTTCAACGCAGATCGAGACTTGTGCGGAAAATGACATCGTTGTTTGCCGGATTCGATTGCGCCGAGATCGACATGACCGTTGACGATGCGCGCATAACCGCTAGCTCGCTGGTCAAACGGCTTTCCGACGGGAATCAGGGTGGTGCCTGTCGCCGACGGCGATGACTGGACTTCCGGCGAGCGGGACATGGCTCCCGTCGGGGCCGCCGTGCGGCGGCCGCCGCGAATCGGGCGAACGCATTACGCTGTCGTCGGTTGATCCGCCCCGCGCCAGAGCCTAGATCTGCTCGTACTCGATCAGGTCCCGAATGCTCTGGAAAAAGTCGAATCACGCAAGGCGCGGGTAATCGAGCTGAGCATGTCTGCCGGACTGGATTTCGACGAAGTCGGGCGGGTGATGGACATTTCGCGCGCAACCCAGGCGCGCAACTTCCGCAGTGCGCACCTGGTTGTATGACGCGCTCGAACTTCCACTGGCGGAACCCGCGCCATGAGCGACGCGCGGCGCGCGATGGAGTTGTTCGAGCAGACGATTGCCGTCAATCCAGCTGAACTCGCGGCCTGTCTTCGGCGCGGCATTGGCGTCTGCTGTTGAAATCGAGGCGACTCCCGCGCGCCAAGCGATTGTAGACGACAGGCCCCCAAAATAACCTTTTGCGGAAGACAAGCTCACGTGAGCCAAACGACACGCCTGCCTGCTCGTTCTTTGTAGCCAACCAAGAGGCGAGTCTCAGTGCATTGAGCTCGGCTTGGGCCCATCCTCCAACGGCCGCGTTGGAACGACCTATCAGGGTCGTCGACGGTCTCGCGTTGGCCAAACAGCGAGCATATTCAATTGACCGTCGCTTCAGAGGCGCAAGGCGGACGCTCGCCATCACCGCGGATCCCCAAATCTGCCGCGTCCTGCGGGCAACCGCGACTTCAATCCCGTCGGCGAGCTGTGGCTCCTGCGTACGCTTGTGATGGATCGACAACGCCGAGCGCAGTGGATACATCGAAGTTGAGATTGACCCCTCGAATGAGGGGTTGTCAGTTGAAAGGAGTAAGTCTATGGTCGCGTCGACTTCAAGTTTTGACGCATTGACCAACTCAATAGGAAGCAATGCGTGTCGGCTCGCCTAAGGCGGCGATTCCCTCTCCTGACGTAGGGGCCGTGATCATATGACTCTGTCTGTGCCTGCCATGCCGGGCTACCACGGTTTCGCGCTTCGATCATTGTCGGCATGTATCGCGCTGACCCTCTCGATCGCGCCGATGGCCGATGCCGCCACTCAGAAAGTAGTGAATTGTGCCGATAGCGGCGCAGGCAGTCTGCGTAGCGCCATCACCGCGGCGCTTGAAGGCGACACCGTGGATATGAGCCAACTCGCGTGCAGCTCAATTACATTGACTAGCGCCGCTTTGATCACCAGCGCAAACAACTTGACGATCAAGGGAAAGGGTCAGCAGACGCTGACAATCAATGGTGGCAACCACAGTTTTGGCGTGATCCAGCACAAAGGCACCGGAACATTGACGGTGACGGATGTCACGATTACCAACGCTTCGTATGCGCAAGGTGGATGTATCTCATCGCTTGGCAGCGTCAGTCTGGCCCGCGTCACGATGAGCTCGTGCACCGCCACCGGAGCGGGCGGTCAATCGCTCGGCGGCGCGGTCGGCGCCGTGCACGATGTCACGATGACATCGTGTGTGCTATCGAACAACGACGCATCCGATGCCACTGCGTACGGCGCGATCGCTCTGGGCGGCGCCGTGCTTGCTGGCGGCGACGTGACGGTGACGGGATCAACCATTCGTGCCAACGCCGCATCCACGTCGCACAATAATGTCGGCGGCGGTGGCATCTACGCCATTGGCACACTGACAATAACGAACAGTACGCTTAGCAACAATACCGCGATCGATGTGAATCTCGGAGGTTCCAACAACAGCGCCGGCGGAGCAGCATTCGCCGCAGGCAATATCACCGTGATCGGTTCGACCATCGACAGCAACAATGCTGGCGCTGGTGGCGGTCTTTCCGGAGGCACTGCGAGCGTCATCACCGTGATCAACAGCACGATCAGTGGAAACACGTCGTTGATCGGCGGGGGTATCGCCGCTGGAGGGCCACTTCACTTGCGCAATAGCACGATTGCGATGAACTCGGCCAATTCAGGCAACGGCGGCGGAGGCGTGCTGATCGGCGCCGCCACCGATATGCAAAGCACGATCATCGCGAAAAACTATGCGCAGGGGTCCGCAACGACGGACCTGTCATCGCGCGGAATTGCGTTCACCATAGCCGGCGCCAACAATATCATTGTCTCGGTCGACGCAGCGATTACGCTTCCTGGCGGCACACTGCGCTCGGATCCAAAGCTTGCGTCCTTCCTGGAAAACAATGGAGGGTCCACGCAAACGCTGACGTTGAATTTCGGCAGTCCAGCAATCGGCACGGGCAACAATGTGCTGCGGCTGGCTTCGGACCAGCGCGGCGCTGGATTTGCCCGGATGACCAAGGAAAAGATCGACATCGGGGCGTTCCAAACCGGCGACGGGATTTTCGCCAGCGGTTTTGAGTAGGCGCTGCGTGTTCCTTTCGACCATGAGGCGGTGCCAGCGCAGTTACCATAAGTTGCCAATATCTCCGGGAACGTAACCACAGAGCTTCGCTTGTCCGCGTGGCACATCTGGTAACGGCGTAGACTCGCCGAGAGAGGTGAACGAATCATGCGAAATTTTCTTGTTGCCGTTATCGCACTCGTGTTGAGCAACGCCTACGCTGATCCACCGGCAGGCGGAGGCGGCCTTAAGGCCAACTCTGTAGCGGATGAAATCACACCTCTTCAACGAGCAACGATTGACGCCGTACTGTCCAAGAATGTGTCCGATCTGTCGCGGAGCGGCAAAATACCTTCGCCCCCCACCTCTTCATTGAGCGGCGGCTTGCAATGGCCTTTGCGCCCGATACCTTCATTCACCGATCCGGATTACCACGGGATCTCCAATTTTGTTGATCTGAATGCACCCGACGCAGCCAGCGTGCTGGATTGGAACTGCGGCGCGCGCAGCTACGCTTTGAGCTCCGCGCAGTCGCCACCGAGCGGGTACAGCCATTCCGGCGATGACCTTTTTTTGTGGCCGTTCCCATGGCTGCTGATGGATCAGCAAAAAATCGATATCGTCGCCGCGGCGCCCGGCACGATCATTGGAAAATTCGACGGAAATCCTGACCGCAATTGCAGTTTCAATTCGTTTGCCCCCAACGCGGTGTATGTCCAGCATGCCGATGGATCGGTTGCATGGTATTTCCACATGAAAACCGGGTCACTCACGAACAAGCCGGTGGGCGCCACCGTTGCGGTTGGCGAATTTCTCGGAAACGTCGGCAGCTCCGGTTCATCGACCGCGCCGCATTTACACTTTGAAATCCATTCCAGCGTAAGCGGGTATCAAATACTGGACCCGTTCAGCGGCACCTGCAACGCGGCGCAGAACGCGTCGCTCTGGGCAGTGCAGCCGCCGTACTACGACTCGAAAATCAATAAGGTCGCTACGCACTCCGCACCACCGGTCATGCCGGCTTGCGCACCAACGCCCGCCAATGACGAAACTCCCAATTTCAAGAACGCGTTTCAACCCGGCGATACTTTGGTCTTTGCGTTTTATTACCACGATCAGGAAAAGGGCCAGGTCAATCAGATCACCATCTTCGAACCCGGTGGCTCGGTGTTCGAATCCTTTCCGTTCGATATGGCTAACGTTTCCGGCCAGCCAAATTGGTATGCGGCTTCGTACTGGTATTGGACACCAACGCTTCCTAACAACGCGCCGAGCGGCGTTTGGATTGTGCAGGGTAATTACCAAGGACAGACGTACCAGCATCGATTCACGGTCGGTGACGTGATCTTCGCGGACGGATTCGAGCCGTAGTCTTTCAATCGCTTGTCAGGTCAACGGCTTGTCGTGGCGCCGCCATTGGCAAGTTTCACGTGGCAGGAAATTTTCACGCAAGCACTGTGGAGGATCGTGGCCTCCATGCCATCAAGTGGGTACTCAAATCGTTGGGCGCGCTGGTACTGGATTTTCTGGTAGCCATGGGATTGATCCTCATCTCCCTGTGGATCGAACTTCATTTTTCGGTGGCACTTCCCTGCCCGTCAAGGTCTCTCGCCATCGGACGGAAAACACGTCACTGGGTGTTGACGCTGTTGCCAATTTGAACCGCGACTGCCAACGACGCCGAGATTCCGTGACGCGCGCGATGCGTCGGCAAACCGCCGTAGTATTCAACGCTTCAAGGCAACGGGCGGAGCTCCGGGATTTCGGCGCCTGGGTCAATTTCGCATCGGCGGCAACGACTATGGCTAATCGACGGGCGCGATCGTGCCCACCGCTGCCTGTCACAATCGGCCGCCTTGAAGCAGTCGGTTGTGCGTTGCTTGCACTGCCCAACGCTCAACAGCTGCCAGAAGGATGCCGCGCGGATTCTCGGGTTCCGGTGGCGCCGCGCACCTCTTCCCTCGCCTCTTCAAGCGTTGCTTGTGTGGCCGATCTACGTCCTTGCGTCGAGGCCCATCGCCACTGGCCACCGCACTATTGATCGTTGCGTCCGCCGTGCGCGTTCCACTGGCCTGCGGCCAGCCGGAAGTGTTCTGGCGCGGTGGGCGCGAACGTGGTGGCGACAGGATTCCAAACCCAACGTTCGACGATGATTTTCGGTCTATCGATCCGGATCACATTGAACGAATTGGCTTCGCCACGCCCCCGCGTCGACGTGGCCGTACCGGCGTGGATGACGAGCGCCGCATGCCCGACTATTTCATAACGCGCGGCGGTATTCCCGGTCTGACCGACATGCAGGTGGCCGGCGAGCAGGATATCGACCGCGCAATCCGCGAAAGTTTCCATCGCCATTCGCGCCCTGCCGACCAAATCCTTGTCACTGTGGCCTTCCGGCAAGTCCAGCGGATGGTGAGTGACGACGATCTTCGTGACGGCCGCAGGTAGTCGCGAGAATTGTGTGCGCACACGTCCGAGTTGCGCTTCGTTAATGCGGCCGCTCTTGATCGTCAGCGAGCGCGCGGTGTTGATACCGAGCACCGCAATCTCATCGTCGACGAAAAACGGTTCCAGATCGTCGGTGATGTAGCGCTGGTATTTTTGCAGTGGTTGCAGCAGGCGCTTCAGCACGTTGTGCAGTGGCACATCGTGGTTGCCGGGTACGACGATGCGGGGCGACGGCAGCGCATCGAGAAACTCGCGCGCTTGCCGAAATTGCGCAGATCGCGCGCGTTGGGTCAGATCGCCCGATACGGCGACAAGATCAGGGGCAATGCGGTTGATCTGTTCGATCAATGGTCGAATCAGAGCCGAATCCACGCGTCCGAAGTGAAGGTCCGACAAATGCACGAGAGTGCGCATGGTGCGTTCCTAATCCGGACCAGCGATTGGTGCCAACCTGGGGCAAATGACGCGCAACGTGCACGGCCGAATTCGATACCGCAACGGCGCGTCCATCGCTTCTACTTCTCCGTCGGTGGCTACGAGCAATCGCTTGTGGTGGGTTTCGATATCGATTGCTGTAGCGAACAATACATCGAAGTCCTTCGATTCACGCAAGCGCCCGAAGAGCGCACGAACGGCCAGCATCGACAGACCACTTCGACCGCCGCGATGGGGTAGATAGAGACTTAGTAGTCCGCCATCCAGCCGCTCGCGTTCACCAATGCGCAAACCGTTCATCTGATAGGCGTTGTTGCCGATGAAGATGATTGCGGTGCGCCTTTCAATTTTCTCTCCGCCCACGCTTAGACGAACGCGCAGAAACGCATGCCGGCGCAGCAAGGTAAAAGCGGCCCACACCGCAGCGGCCCATTTGCCACGCCCGAGTTGTTCCTGCTGGGTGTCGCGACGACGCACCATGCTCGGGTAGAGTCCCAGGCTCGAATTGTTCAGGAAGATGTGCCCGTTGACTTCGCCCACGTCGACGGCAATGGCGTTTCCTGCGATCACGTTACGTGCCGCCTCCTCGACATCTAGCGGCAGGTGCAATGCTTTGGCAAAATGATTGAGAGTGCCAAGCGGCAACACCCCGAGCTCGATGTTTGTACCGATCACCACCGAGGCAACTGCGTTGATCGTGCCGTCACCTCCTCCGGCGACAACGATGTGTGGTCGTTCGCGCACAGCGGCGCGCGCGATCGTTGCAACCTCGGCACCGCTGTGGGCGAGGACGACACGCGCTTCAATATCCTCTGAGCGAAATATTTCCGACAACCGTTCCACCGTCGCCTGCTTGCTATCCGCACCTGCGGTGACGTTTATTATGGCGATCAAGCGGCGTGGCACGGTATTGCCCTCGTCAATGATCGCGAGCGTTG
Organism: Rudaea sp.; assembly: GCA_039935035.1. GTDB lineage: Bacteria > Pseudomonadota > Gammaproteobacteria > Xanthomonadales > Rhodanobacteraceae > Rudaea. Next base: position 17,031 of record JBDTLA010000070.1, read on the forward strand.
CGACGACGTACCGCGTCGACTGAAGCAAGGCACACGCCCAGCCAGACAATGCCTTCCAGGAAGCCGGCGACCACATCGGAAAGATAGTGCACACCGAGATAAATGCGGCTGAAACAAATCAATACGACAAGAAACAACGCACTGGCAATCGTGAGTACGCGCACGCGCCAATCGCGGACGTGCCAAAGGGTGATCGCAGCAAGGACGCCGTAAAGAACGGTCGACCCCATTGCGTGTCCGCTGGGAAAACTGTACGAGGTAAGCGTTAGTATCGGATCGTTAAAGACAGGCCGATGCCGGTGAACCAGCTGTTTTATGATGACGTTCAAGAGCGCACCACCGGGCACGGCGAGCGCGAGCAGCAGCAGTCGATAGCGCTCATGCAGGCAGAGCAGGACGAGCCCTGCGACCAACGTGATCGCAATCACCGTGATCGGTGCGCCAAGGTCGCTGACGACGGCCATGACTGACGTCCATCCGGGTGTCGCACGGACGTGCAGCCAGGTCGCCACATGCAGGTCAAGCCTGCGAAGCGGTGCATCCCGGTTCACCACGTCTTCGGCAATCGCGCCGAACAGCCATGCAGCGGCGATTAGCACAAACGTGCCTAGCGCAAGGCGTAGCGCGAACGTTCTCCCGGGCGACAAGCGCGTCATTATGTATGCGCAGTCCATCAAGAATGCTGGTTTCGCACTGTCTTTATCATATGTCGCGAGTCATCCCGGATTGCGGCAGCATGACGGTCGTGCCGAAGCGGTCGTGCAAGAGCGCCGCCAACGCTTTGCGCGCCGGATCCTCGCCATGCACGAGAGCGACCGGTGGACGGTTCGGACTTGCGGCGTACCAGTCGATCAGACTTTGTTGGTCCGCGTGTGCGGAGAGGCCTCCGACAGTATGAATTTGCGCGCGCACCGGGATGTCAGCGCCGAAAAGCTTCACGTGAGTCAGACCATTCACCAGTAGGCGACCGAGCGTGCCGGCGGCCTGATAACCGACGAACAACACGTGCGCGTTCGGGTTGGCGAGATTGTTCGCGAGGTGATGGCGGACGCGACCACCATTGGCCATGCCGGATCCGGCAATAATGATCGCGCCGCCCGGCACAACATTGATCGCCTTGCTATCGTCAACGCTTTCGCTGATATGAAGGTTCGGCAGTGCAAATGGCTTGATCCGCCCTGCCCACACTTTTACGGCATCGGTGTCGAACAGCTCCTCGTGACGATCGTAGACACCCATTACTTTGGCGGCCATCGGGCTGTCGAGAAAAATCTTCCAGGTCGCAAGGTTCCAGTCGTCGAAGTGTTCGGCGAACCAGTACAGCAGCTCCTGGCTGCGGCCGACCGCGAACGCGGGAATCACGACGTTGCCGCCGTCCGCGCGTGCCTTCTCGAAAATCGCCCCGAGTTCGGCCACAGTCGCGGCGCGGTCCTTGTGGTTGCGATCGCCGTAAGTGGACTCCATCAGGATCAGATCGGCTGCTGGCGCCGGCGTCGGATCGCGCAGGATCGGCGTGCCTTTCATGCCAATGTCGCCGGAAAAAATCAGGGTCCTGGGTACGGATCCGCTCGCCCGCAATTCCAGGATGCTGGAGCCCAGGATATGGCCGGCATCGTGCAGACGCAGCGTCACGCCGGAGAGAATTTCGCTGGCAACTTCATAGGGCAGCGGGCGCAGCAGTTTCTGCGCCGCCGCCACGTCGTCGCGGGTGTATAGCGGTTGTATTTCGGGCGCGCCCGCTGCGCGATCGCGATTGGCGAATTCGGCTGCGTGTTCGGCCAGCGACGCCGCATCCAGAAGCATGATCGGTAACAGATCGCAGGTTGCCGCCTGCGCGAAGATCGGTCCCGTGAAGCCGCGCTTGACCAGCAGCGGCACACGGCCGATGTGATCGATATGCGCGTGGCTGAGCACCAGCGCGTCGATGGTCGCAGGATCGAACGCAAACGGTTCCAAGTTGCGCGCCTCAGCTTCACGACTGCCCTGGAGCATGCCGCAGTCGAGCAGAATACGCTTGCCGCACGCTTCGAGCACGTGACAGGAACCGGTGACTTCGCCGCCGGCCGCACCATTGAATGTGATCCGCATCGTCGCTCCCGCTCAAATGAAAGGGTTACGGTAACAGTAGTGAGGAATGATCCGCCAGCAAAGTAGAAACCGCCCCGCTTGCACCCAATCGAATGGACGATGCGCGACCCGTTGCTACTCGCGGTCGATTGACCATGCTGCTCGTTCACTGACCAGTTCCGGCCCATCGCAGAACAGCGGCGGCTTTTGAATCGCCGAGCGATTCGGTGGTCAAGGCGAAACGAAAAGTCTGGTCAAATCAGAGCGAGCACTAATGTCTCGGGGGAAACCTGGCAATGCTAGACTCGCGTAGGTCAACTTGCCTCCAATGGAGTAACGTCCCTCTTGGTTATAGCTAAATATGCAACCAGTCCCAAGATGGTGACAAGGAATAGCGCACTAGTCCCAACCGTGCCAAGACCAAGACCACCTTGACCAAGAGGCTGGGATAGATAGTCGCCGATCGAAGCGCCGAGCGGACGCGTCAGGATATAAGCTGCCCAGAATGCAAAGATCGCGTTCAACTTGAAGCGCAGGTGGGCGATTGCGATGACCGCGATCACTCCGGCGAATATCAGCGCGGCCACCCAGTAACCGAGCTTCAGTTGCTCCGAGACAAGATCACCGCCTGCCGTGCCCAGGGCAAAAGTGAAAAGGATGGCGGACCAGTAAAAGGCCTCTCTCCCTTTCGTATAAATCGTATGCACCGAAAGAGTCTTCTCGACCGCATACCAAAGCACGAAGGTTGCTGCCAGCGCAACACTGAACACGATCGTGGTCGTCGTCAATGCAATCCCGAAATTGTCAGTCAGATTATCGGTGATGAGGGTGCCGACGATGCTGAGCAGAACAACCGCCAGCCAGTAGGTGCCAGCGATATACGTTTTGCCTCTGAACTGGAAGAACAACGTGACGATCAGCAAACTGCCCATCAGATAAGTCGTGTTGGTCAACCCAAGGTGCAAATTGATATTCAAGAAGTCGGCAAAGGTCTCGCCCACCGTAGTGCATAGAATCTTGATAATCCAGAAATACAGAGTGATTTCTGGCACCTTGTTCAACAACTGCCTGCCGGCATCGTCGAGCGGTCGTAGCGGAGCGAGATCGTTCATGGAAATCCTGGGAATGCAATCGATGGGCTACGCCTTTTGTCGATGCGCGATCCGACCGAAAGAATGAGGAGCACAGTGACGCGGATTCGGTGCCGGTCTTGTCAGCACCGGCATCGGTCACTCCGATGCGTGCAATCGAACGATGGAACTTGAAGATTGCAATATTGCGCTTGAGACGATCGAGCCCGTGGTGGATCAATCAGCATTCGGACCTTCGACCGAGTTCTCCAGCAGCTTGCCGTCCTTGGCGTCGACGCCTACCTCGTGCGTGACTTTGCCCTGCACGATATCGAACGAATAACGCAGGCCGCTGCCGCCGCGTTCCTTCTCCAATTCAGCCGCGACGATTTTGCCGGGCTGGGCTTTCAGCGCGATCTTGCGTGCTTGCGGCATGGTGATCTGGGCTTGCTGCGCCAACATGGCGTCGGGGGTCGCCGCACTGGCGCCGATCCCGACGGCCACTAAAACGGATGTTGCAGTTACGATGGATATGATCTTCTTCATGCAAAACTCCTTTGGATTGATCGGCGAATGCCGTATATCCTTCTAGCCCATGACGCTTAGCTTGTCCTTAGCAACGCCATCTCGAGCGCATCATCGACCCCGATCTCGAGGTGGCGCACGCTGCTCTCCAGC
>JBDTLA010000071.1:0-2474 GCA_039935035.1 Rudaea sp.
TTGGTGTGCGGATGTTTGGTGGTCTTGAAGTTGCGATAGAACTGGCCTTCGACTGCTGAAACATTGACGATGTGCTTGTCGCGCGTTGACGGCTCTCCATTCGTCGTGCGCAGCATCAGCGGCTTGAGTCGCGCATTGATGATGAAGGGCGCCACAGCATTGACCAGTTGCGTTTCCAGTAATTCGACGGAAGGCACCTCATCCATTTGCAGGCGCCAGGAATTGCGCCCGCGCAAATCGATTTGCTGCAGGTCCTGATCCAGTCGGCCTTCAGGGAACAAATGAGACTGGCCAAGCAACTCGTCGGCCAGCAATGGAACCTGGGAAAGTTCGGCCGCGCGCGTAAGCCCAGCGGCATCGGTGAGACCGACCACGCGTGCCTGCAATCCGGTTGCATTCGCATCGGGCAGCAAATCGGGGCTGCGCAAGCCTTCGTATGCGCCGATCAAGTTGCGCACGCCTTCTGGCAGGTTCTGCAGCGCGGTGGTTTCGCTCGCCATCATGTGCGTATAGAACGCCGGTGGGCGGCGCACAGTCTGGCACGCATTGTTGATGATGAAGTCCAGGCGTGGCCGCGTTGCCAGCATTTGCGTGCAGAACGCTTCCACGCTGGGCGTATGGCGCAGATCCAGACCGAAGATTTCCAGACGTTGGCCCCATTCGCCAAAATCCGGTTCTTGCGCATAGCGTGCGGCCGAATCGCGCGGAAAACGTGTAGTAACGATCAGCTCGGCGCCGGCGCGCAGCAATTTCAAACCGGCCTGATAACCGATCTTTACGCGCCCGCCCGTCAGTAGCGCCACACGACCGCGCAGATCAGCGGTCTCGGTGCGCTTGAAAAAGTTCAGCTGCGCGCAAGCCGGGCACAGTTGATCGTAGAAATGATGCACCTGGGTATACTTTTTCTTGCAGGCATAGCAGTGCAGCAGTTCGGGCGAGTGGTTTGGCGCGTGCGTTTCGGTACCGCGATTACGCGCGTCGTGTTGCCCGGGCGCCTGCGGCGGAAAGCAGTTTGGTGTACTGAACACCGGCTTGCGCCGCAATGTGCGGATGCCGGTCTGATTGAGCAATGCTTCTGTCACGCGTGCTTTTTCCTGGGCGCGCTCACGCGCCAGAATTTTCAGTTTGCGCCGACGTGCGCGCGGCTCGGGATGGTGGACCAGTGCGACGGCCTGCAGCAGGCGGTCGCGTTGTTCGGGCGCAAGCGAATGCAGCACGCTGCGATCGTCGATGATTGATTCGAGCATTTGCAAAGTAGCACGCAACTGTTCGCTGCAAACGGCGAGATCGACATCGCTTTCCGGCTCTGTGCATGGGGTGGGTGTTGGTGGTGTGTTCAAGGGAAAATCCATGCAAAGAAGTGATAAATCTCAGGCCTTCCTGATTAGTGCTGACCCTCAGCTCGTCATTCCCGCGAAAGCGGGAATCCGGTGCCTTTGCTTCACATGCGGCACGGCGATCAATCGCCAAGTCACTGGATTCCCGCTAAAAGCATGCGGGAATGACGAGACAAAGTAGTTTCGTCGTAGGTCCGAAGCGGAGGTTCAGCACTAATCAGGCAGGCCTTTCGGCTCATTTTGTGGCGTCTCGCAGGATTATACCCGGATTAAATTGACAGTGAATTTCATCCGGGTAGAATGCGGTGTCAAATCTTCGGCCGGGATAGCCTCATGACTGCAAACGACAATACCGATTTCATCGCCTTCGATCGGCAGCGCCAGATCGCACGTGGCCCGTTGGCCGAAGTTGCGCGCGCGGTGAAACAGACACTGGATGCCGACGTGAACGGTACGCCCCTGATCTTCGGTGCGCGCGACAGTCGACGCGTCGAGGTCGATCTGCGCGGAACGATGACGCAGGTCCTCGCGCGTATTGGCAAGACTGCGGCGAGTGAGAAATCTTCGGCGGCCGGTCCTGGTCGACCCAAATTAGGCGTGGTGGCGCGCGAAGTGACGTTGTTGCCGCGACATTGGGACTGGCTCAGCCGGCAGCCGGGCGGCGCGTCCGCTGCGATGCGACTTCTGGTCGAGCAGGCTCGACGCGGCAACGATGGCCGCGCACTCGCACATCAGGCGATGGAATCCGTTGAACGATTCATGCTGAGTATGGCGGGCGACTTGCCAGGTTATGAAGAGGCATCGCGCGCGTTCTATCGCAGCGATCGCCCACGTTTCGCCACGCTGACCAAAAAGTGGCCGGCGGATATTCGCGATCATGTTATGGAGTTGGCCGAATCGGCATGGAAGATCATGGCTGAAAATCTGCCGAAGGCGAACAGCGCCAAGACAAAGGCCCGAGATTGACAGCGACGGTTTGTGGCGCCATCGGACAGGCCCGTGGAAAGGCAAAGCTTTGGGGCTATCCGGTATCGAGGTCTTGACTCTGGAGCATGGTCCAGGGTTTATGCTTGCGCCCATGAACACGCAATCCAATTCCCAGGCAGTGGCTTTCACCATCGGCGAGGTCGCCCGGCG
>JBDTLA010000072.1:0-39679 GCA_039935035.1 Rudaea sp.
CGGGCTACCGCTATGTGCACCCGCATTGGGAACACCGCCGCGATGGCTGGCACTGGCGTGCCGGGGTGTGGGTCGGCGGCTGATCGCTGGCATCGACGCCGCACGCCCGTGACGTGGCGGGATGGAACGGGGATGGGACGCTGCCGAGGGGCCGAAGTATTAGACTTCGCGCTTTGACTCGATGCGGCGGCGAACTCCGGAACGACCCGTTTCGTCGCACGCCAGCACACCCGGTGGGCCAGCAATGCGCCCGCCGCCCACCCGGCGACGCCGCGAGGCAGCGTCAATCCACGGAGCTACCGTTCCCATGATCTTTGAAACCATCGCCAGCATGGGTCACGAAGAAGTCGTCTTCTGCCAGAATCAGGACGCGGGGCTGAAAGCCATCATCGCGATCCACAACACCGTGCTCGGCCCGGCGCTCGGCGGGTTGCGCATGTGGCCCTACCGGACCGAAGAGGAAGCGGTAAACGACGCGTTGCGCCTGTCGCGCAGCATGACGTTCAAGAACGCAGTGGCCGGCCTGAACCTCGGTGGTGGCAAGGCGGTGATCATCGGCGATCCCGCGAAGGACAAGTCCGAGGCGCTGTTCCGCGCGTTCGGCCGCTTCGTCAACTCGCTCAACGGCCGCTATATCACCGCCGAAGACGTCGGCATCGACGTCAACGACATGGAGTATGTGTTCCGCGAGACGGAATACGTCACCGGCGTGCACCAGGTGCACGGTGGCTCCGGCGACCCCTCGCCGTTTACCGCGTTTGGCGCACTGCAGGGCGTGATGGCCACGCTGCACGCCAAATTCGGCAACGAGGACGTGGGCAAGTACAGCTACGCGGTGCAGGGCGCCGGCCATGTCGGCAGTGAGTTCATCAAGCTGCTGCGCGAGCAGGGCGCGAAGGTCTTCGTCACCGACATCAACAAGGCCGCCATGCAGCGCTGCGTCGACGAGCTGGGTTGCGAAGCGGTCAGCCCGGACGCGATCTACGACGTCGATGCCGACGTGTTCTCGCCGTGTGCGCTGGGCGGCACGATCAACGAGCAGACGATCGAGCGGATCAAGGCGAAAATCATCTGTGGCCCGGCCAACAACCAGCTCTCCACCGACGAGATCGGCGCAGAGCTGAAAAAGCGCGGCGTGTTGTATGCACCCGATTACGCGGTCAACGCCGGCGGCGTGATGAACGTGTCGCTGGAAATCGACGGCTACAACCGCGAACGCGCCATGCGCATGATGCGCACGATCTACTACAACGTCAGCCGAATCTTCGAGATTGCCAAGCGCGATGGCATCGCCACGTATCTTGCCGCCGATCGCATGGCCGAAGAACGCATCAACACCATTGGCAGAATCAAGCTGCCGCACATGGGCAACAGTGCACCGCGCTTTGCCGGACGTATGCGCGGGCAGTGATTGAGCGCCGGGAATCGGGAATGGTTTACTCGATTCCCGATCTCGTTACCGACTCTGCTCTTCCATTTCCCATTTTCCATTCTCCATTCTCCATTCACCATTCCCGATACCCGGCTGCACTCCATGAACACATTCCCCCTGGGCGAAGATCTTGAACTGCTGCGCAAAAGCGTCCATGCCTTCGCGGAGAAGGAAATCGCGCCGCGTGCGGACTTGATTGATCGCGACAACGCCTTCCCCGCTGATCTGTGGCGCAAGTTCGGCGAAATGGGTTTGCTCGGCATTACCGTTCCCGGCGAATACGGCGGTTCGGAGTTGGGCTACCTGGCACATCTTGTGGCGATGGAAGAAATATCGCGCGCATCGGGTTCAGTGGGTTTGTCGTACGGCGCGCACTCGAACCTGTGCGTGCAGAACATCTCCAAGAACGCGAACGATGCGCAGAAGAAGAAATACCTGCCGAAATTGTGCAGCGGAGAATGGGTCGGCGCACTCGCGATGAGCGAGCCGGGCGCGGGGTCGGACGTGGTCGGATCGATGACCTGCAAGGCCGAACAAAAAGGCGACGCGTGGATCGCCAACGGCTCGAAGATGTGGATCACCAACGGCCCGGATGCCGACGTGCTGCTGGTCTACCTGCGCACTGCCGACAAGCGTGCCGGCTCGCGCTGCATGACCGCATTCATTGTCGAAAAAGGCATGAAGGGATTTTCCACCGCGCAAAAGCTCGATAAATTGGGGATGCGCGGCAGCAATACCTGCGAACTCGTATTCGATAATTGCGCGATCCCCGATGCGAATCGAGTCGGCGAAGTCAACGAAGGCGTACGCGTGCTGATGAGCGGCCTGGATACCGAACGCCTGGTGCTGTCCGGCGGCCCGATCGGCCTGATGCAGGCAGCACTGGATACGGCCATTCCCTACGTGCGCGAGCGCAAGCAGTTCAACGCGCCGATTGGCACGTTCGGCATCATGCAGGCGAAAATTGCGGATATGTATACTTCGCTGCAAAGTTCACGCGCGTTCGCCTACATGGTCGCGCAGGATTTCGACCGCAACCACAAATCCCGAATTGACCCGGCCGCGTGCCTGCTGCACGCCTCGACCAGCGCGGTGCAAGTGGCGCTTGAAGCGATCCAGTGCCTCGGTGGTAATGGGTACATCAACGAATACCCGACCGGTCGCATCCTGCGCGATGCAAAACTCTACGAGATCGGGGCCGGCACCAACGAAATCCGACGCATGCTCATCGGGCGCGAGTTGTTTCATGGCAAGTGGTGAAGCCAAACTTTTCACGCAATCGCGTGAACTGCACGCGGGACTCCAATCGCAGAGCGCCGCCCGGGAGCGTGGGCGGTAGAAACTTTGGATAGCGATTTTGGCTAATGTCGTAGGTGCAGTCTATCGGAGGGTGCGCATAGTGGTTCCATGTAAGCCCTACGATAGGCTGTTTCCATGGATGAAAGCACACTGGCTGCACACAGCAGCAGCAAAAGTGTCCAGAAAAATGGTCCAGCGCACCGGACGATTGGTCCCCGCCACCCGCTCGCCAGAAACTGCTTGCCACGTATGCCGTGAAGTGCCTACACTCGGCCCATCCACTTAAGGGGGTGGAGAATGAACGCACTGAGTCATGCCATGCATTATCCAGCGGCCGTCGCACAGCAACCGCCATGGAAAGTGTTGGTCGTTGACGACGAACCGGAAGTTCATGCCGTCACCCGCCTGGTTCTTGGCGAGATGCAGTTCGCCGGTCGACCACTGCAATTTTTCAATGCTCATTCCACGGCCGAGGCCGAGGCGCTGTTGCGCGAACACACCGATATCGCGGTGATGTTGCTTGACGTGGTAATGGACTCTGATCGCGCCGGCCTGGACCTGGTGCGCACCGTGCGCGAGCGCATGGGCAACCAGTTCGTTCGCATCGTGTTGCGCACCGGCCAGCCAGGCGAGGCACCTGAGCAGCAGGTCATCGCCAATTACGACATCAACGATTACAAGGAAAAGACCGAGCTCACTGCGCAGAAGCTCACCACCACGATGTTCGCAGCGCTGCGCGGCTATCGCGACATGCGCATCGTGGAGGCCAATCGCCGCGGCCTGGAACGGGTGATCAATGCTTCGACGTATATCTTTTCGCACGAACAATCCCAACACTTCGCCGGGGAAGTACTCGAACAGCTGACCAATCTCGTCGACGGGCGACCGGGCGCGCTGTTTTGCCGAATTAGCGGAGATGCTACGACACTTCCCGAGCATTTTCCGGTGTTCGCCGCAACCGGTGAGTACCGCCATCTTGTCGGGCGTAATGCCGACGAGAAATTGCCGGCACCCATGGTTGCCTCGATGCGTGATGCATTCACCAATCGCCGCCACGTGTTCGCCAAGGATCATTATGCGTTGTGCATGAGCGATAGCAGCGTGGCTGAAACGCTCTTGTATGCAGGCGAGACCGGCGAATCGGCCGAACTGGCCAATCGCCTGATCGAAGTATTGAGCACGAACATCTCGATTGCCTACGAGAACTTGCATCTGAATCACGAAGTGCTCGATACGCAACTCGACATGATCTATCTGCTGGCCAGCGCTGCGGAAACGCGCTCGTACGAAACCGCCAATCACGTCCGCCGCGTCGGTTTGCTGGCCGAGTTGCTCGGCCAGTTGTACGGACTCGATGAGCGCACGACGACAGAACTGCGCCTGGCCTCGCCATTGCACGATATCGGCAAGATTGGCATCCCGGACTCGGTGCTGAACAAACCCGGCGCCCACTCTGCCGAGGAAGCCACGATCATGCGCACCCACGCAGAATTGGGCGCACGTTTGTTGTCGGGCTCCAAGCGCCCAATCATGAAAGTGGCCGCCGAAATTGCGCTCAGCCATCACGAAAATTGGGACGGCAGCGGCTATCCAAACGGTCTTTGCGGCGATGCGATTCCAATCGGTGGACGCATTACCATGCTGGCCGACGTTTTCGATGCGCTCGGCAGCCGCCGTTGCTACAAAGAACCCTGGACGCTCGACGACATCCGCGCCTTCATCATCGAACACAATGGCGTCAAGTTCGAACCGCGCCTGGTGGAACTGCTGTTCGACAACTGGGAACGCGCCCAGGCGGTACGCGCGACGCTGCCCGACTGACCCGCCTCGCGGGCGGCTGCTTTCAACCGTGAGTTCTTCCCGGGGTAGCCAGATCCGCCGGCAGGAATATTTCGAACGTGGTACCAGCGCCGGGCTTGCTTTCCACGCGAATGCTGCCCCTGAGCAATTGCGTGACGAGGTTGTAAACAATGTGCATGCCCAAGCCCGACCCGCCGAGATCGCGCCGGGTGGTGAAAAATGGCTCGAAAATCCGTGACCGAACCGGGTCGGTCATGCCCTTGCCATTATCACGATACTGCAACTCGACAAGTTTCCCGCTGCGCTGGGCGAAAATCACGATTTCGCCGGCATGCTCATCCGTGAACGCGTGGGTGAGCGTGTTCAAGATCAGGTTGCTCACAATTTGATACAGGGCACCAGGATACGTGCATAAAGATATCGGCTGCGGGCAGTCCACCCGCACGCGGTGCGGCTTCTTCTTCAGCGTCGGGCCGAGCGATATGAGAATTTCATTCAAATAGGCGCCCAGTTCGATCGTGCGTTGCTCTGCGGTGGTCTGGTCCACTGCCACCAATTTGAAGCTCTTGATCAAGCGATCTGCACGTTGCAGGTTGCGCAGGATGATTTGCGTGCTTTCCGTTGCAATGTGCTGGAATCGATCCAGCACAGCCTGGTCGAGCTTGTTGGATTGCGCTTGCTGCAACATCCTCGCCGCCTCCTCCTGTAGATGCGATGCGGCGGTTACAGCCACGCCCAATGGCGTATTGATTTCATGCGCAACGCCGGCGACCAGACCGCCGAGCGCGGCCATCTTTTCCGATTCGAGCAATTGCCGCTGGGCCAACGTCAACTGCTCCAGTGTGCGTCGCAATTCGCTGTTGGCTGTGCGCAGGTCCGACGTACGCATCTCGACGCGGGCTTCGAGTTCTTCGTTGAGCTTGCGCAAGGATTCTTCTGCGCGCTTGAGCACGGTGATGTCCTGAGTCGTGCCAACCAGGCGCAAGGCGCGACCATTTTCATCGCGCCCCACCACGCGCCCACGTGTCAGCAGCCAGCGCCATTCGTGATCCAAGTCCGGACTGCGATAACTGACCTCGAGAATGTCGCGCTGACCTTTCAGATGAGCGGCCAAGCCGCGTTCGAAGTCACTGCGATCTTCCGGATGCACGAAGGGCTGGTATTCCTGGATCGTCTGCGCGTCGGTCTCATGACTGGCCGCCAGGTGTTCCAGGCGATTCTCGCGCAGGATTTCGCCGCTGCGCAGATCCACATCCCACAATTCTCCACCACTGCCCCACAACGCGTATTTGAGCCGTTCCTCGCTCACGCGAATCGCTTTCTGGGCTTGCGCATGACGCCGAAAATTCGCGCGCGTACGCCAGCCGATGACAGCCAACAGAATCAGGCCCGCCATGCAATAACCCAGCAGCGCTGGCCATGAAAACCAGGGGGCCGGCACCACGCGTACGGCGAGCATGGCGTGCCCTTCGTTCCACGCATCGCCATCGCGACGCGCGCGTACCCGCAACAGATAGCTGCCCGGAGCCAGATCGGTGTAGGTCGCGTATCGATGGGCGGCGTCGGCATGTATCCATTCTGGATCGTGGCCATCAAGCCGATAGCCGTATTCGATGGTTTCCGGATCGGAGAATCCAAAAGCAGCGAACTGGAAACTCACGTTGTTTTGGCGATAGTTCAGCTCGACCCGGCTATTGGCCGACCATGGCGACAGGCGCAACGGCGAATCCGGATCGCGCCAGAACGGAGCGACAGGCTCGTTATTCAACAATACATCGACAATGACCGGCTGCGGCGAAGACGGCAGCTTCACCTTGTTCGCATCAAACATAGTCGCACCGCTCAGGCCGCCAAAGACAATGCGGCCATCGCTCAGCTTGGACCAGGCATTGAGGTAGTAGCCGCGCGCCAGCGCACCCTCGCTCGCGCCAAAATTGAGAATGTGGCGCGTTTGCGGATCGTAGCGGCTGATGCCTGCCGTGGTACTCACCCACAACGATCCGCGCGCATCTTCAACTATGCTGCCGATCGCGTCGGCTGCCAGGCCGTTGCTGGTCGAGATGGATTCAAACTGCGGCTTGCCCGTTGTGCCAGGCAGCAAATGATTCAAGCCGCCGCCTTGCGTGCCGATCCACAATTCACCTTGGCGATCGCGCATCAAGGTGGTGACCGTGTTGTTGCTCAACGAGTGCGGATCATTCGCGCGGCTGGTGAAATGTTCAAACGTTGCAGCGGCGCGATCATAGTGATCCAGGCCTCCAGGACGCAGACCGATCCATAAAGTATCGCCCTCGCCTTCCAGGATGATCGAGACCGGGCCGGCGGCCATGCTTCGGGGATTGGTCGGATCATGCCGATGATGGCGAAATTTCGTGCAGCCTTCGCACAATTCATCCATGCCGGCATCAGCAGTACCGATCCACAATGTGCCTGCCCTGTCCGACATCAGGTAGAGCAAATCGTCGCTGACCAGACTGTCCAGGTCGTTCGGGTCGTGGCGATACGAGGTGAACTGCGAAGCGCCCGGCGGCAAACGGCCCAGGCCACCGCCGGTGGTCGCGACCCACAAGCTGCCGTCGCGACCGCGCTTTATGTGTTCGATCAAATTTTCCGGCAAATTGCCTGGTTTGGATGAATCCGACTTGAAACTCTGGATCGTCCCCGTTTTCAAATCGAAATGGACGAGTTCCCGGTTATCGGGAAGTCCGAACCACAGCGTATCGTCCTTGTCGACGGTTAGACTCGTGACGGGCTGTGCGGGCAATCGATTTCCAACCGCGTCGTTCCATTCAATGGTGGCGAACGCCTCCGTGCGCGGATCGTGCATGCTGATCCCATTGTTCCAGGAACCGGCCCAGATCATCCCGTCATTGCTTACCAGAACCGTTTGTTGACGATTGGCCGCCAGACTCTGTGCCTGCGTAGCGTCGTGGCGATATTGCAGGTAACGGCTTTTGTCGGAATCCAGCCTCAACAAGCCGCTGGATTTGGTTGCCAACCACAAGCGCTCTGCCTTGTCGAAATTCAACCCACGGGTTTCATTGTCTGGCAACGCATAAATGCCGGAGGCCCCTTGAAAATAGTGCGCCACAGGATTCCCCACAGCGGAAAATTGGAAAAGGCCGGTGTCGGTCGTGGCAACCCAGATGCTGCCATCGCGTGGGTCCAGGGCGATTCCCCGCACATCCAACTGCTGCTGTGCGTTGAAGCGGACTTCTTCGAGCTTGCTGGCGTTACTGTCGCATCGCCACAAACCATCGCGCGTACCAATCAGTACGAATCCATCGGCTTGTTCTACGAGGGTACGCACATCCGTCAATTCGCGGCGCATGCCTAGCGGCGTATCGTGAATGCGCTGACTGGTGTGATCGAACCACTGTAGTTTGCCACCCGTCGTCGCCACCCAAAGCCAACCGCGATGGTCGATCATCAAGGCCGTCACGTGATTGGAAGCCAGCGAATCAGGCTTGGTGGGATCGGACTGAAAATGATCGAAGCGATCCTTCAGAGGATCGTAGCGATCCAACCCGCCGGCTTGGGATCCAACCCAGACTATTCCATCCGAATCGGCGGCCAACGCGAAGATTGCATTGTCTGCAAGCGACCACGGCTCGGCGCGATCATGACGGTAAACCTTGAAGCCATAGCCATCGAAGCGATCCAGACCGTCCTGTGTTCCGATCCAGATGAAGCCGGTAGTATCCTGCGCCAGGGCCATGGCGGTGGCCTGCGACAGCCCGTTGCTGGTGCTGTAGTTACGGAATCGGACGGTCTCGACGGTCGGCTGGATTGCCGCGGCGCACACGTCAATGCACCCGAGCAACGCAAAAAACAGCGTTGCCAGCGACCAGCCCCGGACTCCCCTGTGCCACATTCTGTGCAGGCTACGCGCGCACGCCGTAACTGACAAGAGCATCGCTAGCGCGACTTTTGGCAGTTGTACACGATTCCACATTGCAAATAATGTGTATATTCTACGCGCCGTACCCAGGATATCGATCCTGGGAGCGCGGTCAACAATCGAACTGGCTGCGCAACCACATCAAATTCAGGAGGGATCGAGCATGAGCAAGCCAAAGGCCAAGGCCCGCAACGCCAAGCCAAAAGCTGCCGCCAGGAAAGTCCGGCCGGCGCCCACGAAATCCGGCAAGCCCGCGGCTGCGAAACGCAAACCGGCCATGGCCAGGACCAAAGCCTCGCGTTCCGTGAGGTCCAAGGCCGCACCAGTCAAACTCGCCAAACCGACGAAGCCTGCGAAATCGGCGCTACCGACGAAGCCGGCAAAACCGGCAAAACTAAAGCGCCCCATCACGGCAACGCCGAGCAAACCAGCCAATGACAAACCCGCGCCCAAACTGGCCAAACCGGCGGCGGCCGATCCAAAATCGACGGGAAAGGTGGTATCCAGCCAGTCGATCATGGAATCGGCCCAGCACATCTGGCTGGCTGGTCTGGGGGCCTTCGCCAAGGCACGCGAAGAAGGCGGACACTTGTTCGAGAACCTGATCAAGGAAGGCTCGAGCCTGGAACAAAAAACACGCAAGATCGCCACCGGTAAAGCCGGTGACTTGCGCGGCGCCGTCGAAAGCAGCGTGAATCAGGTACGCGAGCGTACCCAGGAAACCTGGGATCGCCTCGAACAGGTATTTGAAGATCGCGTCTCGCGCGCGCTGTCAAAACTCGGCGTTCCGGGGCGCAAGGAACTTGATGAAATGCTGCAACGCGTCGACGAACTCAACACACGCGTCAGCAAGCTAAGAGGCATTCCGTTGCGCAGCGGCCTGACCCAGAATCTCGGCAACGGCATGCGTCGCGCACGTGATGACCTGAGCGATCTGGCCCGCGAGCTTGAAGAAGCCCAGCACACCGCCAAGCTACAGATGAAGCGCAGCGTGGCGAAGGTCAAGAAATCGATCAAGGATGCGGCGCGCTAAGCGTAGATGCGGTCTGATTACGCTTCAAATTATCCGACGAGATTCGGAGATTTTCGGCCCGCTGACGACCACACTCCCCCGAACGCGGGGGATAATGTTCTTTCCATTAGCCGCAAGCGGGGCTCATATCGATTTTCCTTCCCCCGCAAGCGGGGTGCCAAAGGCGGAAGGGGGCGCTCTTGATCCTGTTCTTGATCCTGTTCTTGACCCTGTTCTTGATCCTGTTCTTGATCTGGTTCGTGGTTTGACTCAGCAAGGCGTTTCATCGACTCTTCGGCTAGCTTCCCATCGACACAGCGGAAGTTGAAGAATCTTCTCGCACACTTTGAATTATTCAACGATCGCAATACTCGGCCTGCGATGTGTGTTGCAAGCGTGCCGCTCGTGAATTCAAAACGTGCAGCCAAGCCTCGCGGCAGGCTTGTGCGGCTGTTTCATCCAAATCGTCCCGCAATCAGCTTTCATCAACCGCGGCTGAAACTTGTGCCTGACGCCGTACTTCGTCATTATCCGGGCATCCATTGCGTCCATTCACTCAGCCGGTCGCGGCGATCGCACCCGGGGACGCGCCATCCCGCCTACTGAAATAAGGACGAAGCATGGCCACTTCCGGTCCCAGTTTGGAAAACGGTGTCGCCAATGACGGCGGTCTGCGCCGCGACATCGGCATTATCGGGTTGTTGTTCACAGCGGTCGGGTCGATCATCGGTTCCGGCTGGTTGTTCGGTGCGTTGAACGCAGCCGAACAAGCCGGCCCGGCATCCATCCTGTCGTGGGTGATCGGCGCGATCATGATTACGTTCATCGGTCTGGTGTATGCGGAACTGGGCACCATGTTTCCGGTGTCCGGTGGCGTGGTGCGCTTCCCGCACTTCGCGTTCGGTTCTTTCGCCAGCTACACAGCTGGCTGGATTACGTGGCTGGCAGCGGCATCGACCGCTCCCATCGAAGTCGAGGCGGCCTTGCAATACGCGGCCAACTACGTGCCATGGTTGCAGGTGATGTCCGACGGCGTGCCGGTGCTGACTACCGCGGGCTACTTTGTCGCGGCCGCGATGATGTTCCTGTTCAGTCTGGTCAACGTAATCGGCATTCGCTGGTTTGCGCGCCTGAACAACGCTTTGGTGTGGTGGAAACTGGCGATCATCTGCATCGTGGTTGTGGCTTTTTTCAGTGCCGACTTCAAGGTCGAACATTTCAGCTACGCCGCACACGGCGGCTTCATGCCTTACGGTTGGCATGGCGTGTTCTCGTCCATCGCTACTGCCGGCATCGTGTTTTCTTACCTGGGTTTTCGCCAGGGCGTAGAACTGGCCGGTGAAACCAACAACCCGAGTCGCAACGTACCGATCGCCATCATCGGCTCGATCATTTTGTGCGCGATCATCTACATCGGCCTGCAAGTGGCCTTTATCGGTGCGCTACCGTCCGAAGCGCTGGCCAATGGTTGGGCCAAGATTGGCGCCACGTTCAGTGCCGGTATGGATGGCAAGACTATTGCCTTCGGGCCACTGGCGACGCTTGCCACCACGCTGGGCATGACCTGGCTGGCGCTGCTGCTGTATATCGACGCCTTCATATCGCCGGCCGATACCGGCCTGATCTACACCACGGTGACGGCGCGCCTTTCTTACGCCATGGGCCGCAACGGCAACGCGCCGGCGGTGCTGGCCAAGGTCAACGATCGCGGTGTTCCCTGGGTCAGCGTGATCCTGGCGTTTCTGGTCGGATTGATCTTCTTCCTGCCGTTCCCGGGCTGGCAGAAACTGGTTGGATTCGTCACTTCTGCAACCGTGTTGTCGTTTGGTTCCGGACCGTTGGTATTGATTGCACTGCGCAAGGAATTGCCCAATGCGCAGCGCCCGTTCAAATTGCCTGCCGGAATGTTGATTGCGTATCTCGCGTTTTTGTCGTCCAACCTGATCGTGTACTGGTCCGGCTGGGATACCACCTGGAAATTGCTGGCGTCGGTGGTAATCGGCTTGCTGGTCCTGATTCTGCATGAAGCAATGCAGGGCAAGCACACACCGCGGCTGGATTTCCGCGCCGGCTTCTGGGTGCTGCCGTGGCTGACCGGACTGGGCGTGATCAGTTGGCTTGGCAGGTATCCGGATGTGTCCAAGAACGCCGGCAACCTTGGTTATCTGGGCTTGACGGAGGCGATGGCCGTGATCGCGGTGTTCTCTGCACTGATCATGTGGTGGGCCTATGCCTGGCGTCTGCCGGCCGCTCGGGTGGAGGAGCAATTGCGCGCATCGAGCGGCGCCGAGTAGTCCCTTGCCGCGCTTGCGCGAGCATGCTGCCGGGATGACTTTTGGCGTGTTGAATCGGCGCTGATCCAGCTGCGACAATGTGGCGGGGGCCAAGGCCAGATTGCGAATCTCGCTTTCCTGTCTGAGCCATGATGCAGTCGTAACACCGGTTCGTCGAACCGGTAACCGAGGGTTTCGCATGATCGTATCGCGTATTGGTTGCGTGCTAATGCTGGTCGCAACGTCCTTTGCCGCCCAAGCATTCGACGCCGCGTCGTTGCAGGCAATGCAGTGGCGACTGGTCGGACCCTTCCGCGGCGGTCGCGTGCTTGCGGTCACAGGTGTGCAAGGCCAACCGCAGCATTTCTATTTCGGATCGGTCAATGGCGGCGTCTGGGAAACCCATGATGCCGGACGCACCTGGAAACCGATCTTCGACGCGCAGTCGGTCGGCTCGATTGGCGCAATCGCGGTGGCGCCGTCGAACCCGAAAGTAATTTACGTCGGCACCGGCGAGGCCGACATGCGCTCGGATATTGCCCAGGGCGACGGGGTCTACAAATCCATCGATGGCGGCAAGACCTGGGCATTCTCAGGCTTGCGCGACAGCCAGCAGATCGGCCGCATCCTGGTCGATCCCAACAATCCGAATCATGTCTACGTCGCGGCACTGGGACATCCCTACGGTCCGAACGAACAACGCGGCGTGTTCGCATCAAGCGATGGCGGCACGACCTGGAAAAAAGTGCTGGGCCCGAATGCGGAGACCGGCGCGATCAACATGGCATTCGAGCCGGGCAACGCCAAGGTGATTTATGCAGCGCTTTGGCAAACACGGCGCCCGCCCTGGAACATCTATCCGCCGTCGAACGGCCCCGGCAGTGGCTTGTACAAATCGACCGACGGCGGTGAACATTGGACGCACATCGTCGGGCATGGCTTTCCCGCCAGCGTCGGCCGCGTCGGCATCGCACTTTCGGACGCTGCGCCGCAGCGCGTGTATGCCATTGTCGATGGCGATGCGGGTGGCTTGTACCGCTCCGACGACGCCGGTGCGACCTGGAAACACACGACTGGTGATGCCCGCATCTGGGGACGTGGCTGGTATTTCGGTGAGATCACGATCGATCCCAAGAATCCCGATCGCATTTTTGTGATGAACACCATCGTGCTGCGTTCCGACGATGGCGGCTCGCACTTTATCGCGCTCAAGGGCGATCCGACCGGCGACGATTTCCATGCGCTATGGATCGACCCCAGTGATACGAATCGTCAAATTCTTGGCGTCGACCAGGGCGCGCAGATCACGCTCAACGGCGGCAAGACATGGACCACGTGGTACAACCAGCCGACGGCGCAGATCTACCACATCAGCACCGACAACCGATTCCCCTATTGGGTTTATGGTTCGCAACAGGATTCCGGCGCGGTCGGAATGCCTAGCCGTGGCCCGAGTCACGACGGCATCACCATGCGCGAATTCAATGAAGTCGCGGTCGGCGGCGAGAGCGACAACGTGGCCCCGGATCCAGACGATCCGGATATCGTCTACGGCGGTCGCGTCGACAAGCTCGACCTGCGTACCCAGCAAATCCGCAATGTCGATCCGACGCTGGCCCTGCCGGATGTGTACCGTGGCGTGTGGACCTTGCCGCTGGCGTTTTCACCGCGCAAACCGCATGCCTTGTATTTTGGCAATCAACGCGTGTTTCGCACCAGTGACGGTGGTGAGCACTGGCAGCCAATCAGCCCGGATCTCACTCGACCGAATCCGGAGGTGCCGAAAACACTCGACGCGCCGACGGTTGCCGATAATCTTGGTCAAGGCCCGCGCCGTGGAGTTGTCTATGCCATCGCGCCTTCACCGCTCGTCGACGGCTTGATCTGGGCCGGCACCGATGACGGGCTGATCTGGCGCAGCGCCGACGACGGCGCGAATTGGTCGAACGTCACGCCGAAAGCGCTTGGCGCGTGGTCGAAAGTCGGCATCATCGACGCATCGCCCTTTGATGCTGGCGGTGCCTACGCTGCCGTAGATCGGCATCGCGTCGACGACTTCAAACCTTACATCTACCGCACTCACGACGCGGGAAAAACCTGGCAGGCGGTCGTCACGGGCCTGCCCGTCAATCAACCGATCAACGTCGTGCGAGCCGATCCGAAACGCCAGGGGTTGCTCTATGCCGGCAGCGAACGCGGCGTATTCATTTCTTTCGATGATGGCGACCACTGGCAACCGCTGCAGCAGAATCTGCCAGCGACGTCGGTGCGCGACATCGCGATCCACGATGCAGATTTGGTGATCGCCACGCACGGTCGCGGTATCTGGATTCTCGACGACGTCAGCGCCTTGCGTCAGCTTGATGCCAAGGTCGAAACCGCCTCGGCTTGGTTGTACGCCCCCGCCCCTGCCTATCGCGTTCGCATTCCCGGATTTACCGGTACGCCACTGCCCAAAGATGAGCCGATGGCGCCAAATCCAGCTTGGGGCGCGTATCTGGACTACACATTAAAAACTGCGTCTAAATTATCGATAACACTGGATATATTTGACGCAAGTGGCGCACTGGTTCGACACTATTCAAGTGCTGATTCAGTGCCTGCTCCTGACCCGGCGACATTGCGTGCTGCACCGGAATGGAGTGTCGCGCCGAGTACGCTTTCCACGACATCAGGAATGCATCGCTTTGTCTGGCCGCTGCATTACGCCGCGTTGCCGGTCGCCGGAAAAACAGATCCGTATGCCGATGGCGTCTGGGCGCCGCCGGGAATTTATCGCATCGTGCTGACCGTAGACGGAAAAAAACTCAGCCAACCGCTAACGGTCTTGCCGGATCCGCGGGTGAACATTCCAGCCCAAGCCTACGCCCGGCAATTTGCCATGGCCCGGCAGATCGAACAACGCAGCGCACAGGTCTCGACGGCCAACCAGGAAGTAGAAAAACTCATCGGCTCGCTTGGTACAGTGCGCGCAAAAGCAAACGGCAATCTCGCCAAAGACATTGATGCGATGATTGCACGCCTGCACAAAACGGCTGGATCTCACGCTGCGCCCAATCCAACCAATGCGTGGTCGTTCCCACCCAGTAACACGCACAATTTCCGCTTTCTCGGCGAATGGCTGGAGAAATTTGATCAAGCCGTCGATGGCGCCGATGCAATGCCATCGCCTGATGTGGAACGGGGGTTCACGGCAATCCAGCCGATTATTGATGCGACGCTGCAAGCGTGGAATCAACTCAAAGCTCACGACGTCGCCGAATTGGATGCGCGTCTACGCAAGGCAGGATTCGTAGCTACAATTCCTGATAAACACTAGCCAGACGCACGCTTGAGACTTGCCGTGGATCGTCTGCCGATCCACGGCAACAATTTCAATCGCCAAGCCTACCAATGCACGCCACGCATCAGCGAAGCGAACGCCACCTGTTCGCTGGTTGGCTGTTGCTGAACCTCGCCACGGCCTTTCATGCCCTTGGCCGCCGACGAATCCGGGAACAATCGGAATGCCGTATTCATCAGGATTTCATAGGCGCGCGGTGCCAGCGCGTAAAAAATCTGCGCAAACGTACCCATGCGCGTCGCCACACGCACCGGGCGCTCGATGATCGCGTCAACGATCATGTCAGCGGCTTCATCTGGTGAGAGTGTCGGCACCGATTCGTACATCTTGGTCGGCGCAATCATCGGTGTCTTCACCAGCGGCATGTTGATCGTGGTGAAGTTGATGCCGTTGTCGGAAAACTCTGCCTGCGCGCAACGCGAGAACGCATCCAGCGCCGCTTTCGAGGCGACATACGCGGAAAAGCGCGGTGCGTTGGTCAGCACACCAATCGAGGAAATATTGATAATGTGCCCGCGGTGGCGTTGCGTCATTCCCGGCAGCAGGCCCATGATCAGGCGCAACGATCCGAAATAATTCAACTGCATGGTGCGTTCGAAATCGTGATAGCGGTCGTAGCTGGCCGCAATCGCACGCCGAATCGAGCGGCCTGCGTTATTGATCAGTATGTCGACATGCTTGTGTTCGGCCAACACCTTTTGCACCAGTTCGTCGCACGACTTCTGCACGGATAGATCGGCAACATACGTGTGGCAGAGTCCGCCGGCGGCGACGATTTCGGCGCGGGTGACGTCAAGTTCCGCTTCACCGCGCGCGCAGATCAGCACATTGGCGCCGGCCGCCGCAATCTTGCGCGCTGCGGCTTTGCCGATGCCCGATGATCCGCCAGTGATGAGTACCGTGCGGCCGCGCACCTTGCCACCCAGCGAATGGTCGACGAACAGATCCGGGTCAAGGTGACGTTCCCAGTAATCCCACAGTCGCCAGGCATAGTCAGCAAGATCCGGAACGCGGATCTTCGTACCCTTCAGCGCGCGCTCGGTTTCGCGGCAATCAAAACGCGTCGGGTAATTGATCAGTTTGATGACTTCCGGCGGAATGCCAAGATCGCGCAACAACGAACTCGTGAAACGCTTCACTGGCGGCAGACCGGCCAGCGCCTGTTTGATCACCGAAGGCACGAAACCGAACATGCGCGCATCCAGGCGCATGGTCATCTGCGGCGCATGTCCGGCGCGAGCAAAGATGTTCAGTACCTCGCCAATGCGCCGTGGCGCCGGATCAGTCAGATGAAAACAATGGCCGTCGAGGCCAGGTTTGTGTGCGATGTGATCCATCGCCGCGGCGACGAAATCCACCGGTACAAGGTTGATGCGCCCGCCTTCAAGGCCAATGGTCGGCATCCACGGTGGCAGCGCCTGACGAAGCTTCTTCAAGGTGCGGAAGAAATAATACGGACCGTCGATCTTGTCCATCTGTCCGTTTTGCGAATTGCCGATCACAACGCCGGGTCGATAGATGCGAAATGGACGCTTGTACTCGCGCACCAGCGCTTCGGAATCGTGCTTGCTGCGGAAATACGGATGATCCAGATTATGCGCCTCGGTAAACATGTCTTCGCGGAACACGCCCGAATACAAACCTGCAGCAGCCACCGAACTGGTGTGATGGAAGCATCCGGCCTTGAGCGCGGCAGCCAGATCCAATGCGTGGCGCGTACCATCAACGTTTGCGGCAATCTGGCTGTCGCCATCGCCGGCCAGGTCGTAGATCGCCGCCAGATGGAAGAAGTGTTTTACCTTGCCGGCAAGCTTCTTGCGCTGTGCCGGCGTCAACCCGAGCATCGGCTTGGCCAGATCGCCAGAAACCGGTATCAAACGTGAGGCATCTGCCCCGAATTGCTCGCAAATCGCGTCAAACTTCTTGCGCGAGCCCATGCGTACGAGGCAATAGACCTCGCCTTTGCGTGCAAGCAGAAGTGCCAATAGATGTCGGCCGATGAAACCGGTCGCTCCGGTCACGAAATATGTCATTTCCGTTTGCCCTCGCCTATGTGCTTGTACAGAGCGCCTAAGATAGCCTGAGCAGACAGACAAGCAAAGCGGCGAAGAAATAGCATGCCCACAACGCTCATTTTGTATTGTTCCTGCCATCGTCCATA
Organism: Rudaea sp.; assembly: GCA_039935035.1. Taxonomy (GTDB): domain Bacteria; phylum Pseudomonadota; class Gammaproteobacteria; order Xanthomonadales; family Rhodanobacteraceae; genus Rudaea. The sequence goes on from JBDTLA010000072.1 coordinate 17,222, forward strand.
ATGACGCGGACGAACTTGAGCCGAATTGGGGAACCACATGGCCGACCTGAAAACGCAATTTGCGAAAGCCGCTGAAGACATCAAGAAACTCCAGCAGCGACCGGACAACGACACCTTGCTGAAGCTTTATGCATTGTTCAAGCAGGGATCCGACGGCGACGTTTCCGGCGCCAAGCCGGGATTTTTTGATTTTGTCGGCACGGCCAAATACGAGGCTTGGGGTAAATTGAAGGGCATGCCGGCAACCGAGGCGATGCAGAAATACATCGACCTCGTCAAAGATCTCGCCCAGCCTGGCGCTTGATCCCCGACTCGCATCCGCCATGAGCAAGCGGACCAAGCAACGCATCCTCGATACCAGCCTGGCAATGTTCAACGCCCAGGGTGAACCCAACGTCACCACCAATCACATTGCCGACGAAATGGGCATTAGTCCCGGCAATTTGTACTACCACTATCGCAACAAGGATCACATCGTCGAGCACATCTTCGTCGCGTATGAAGCGCGCATGGACGAAGCACTGCTCACGCCCGACGGTCGCCTGCCGAACCTGGAAGACGTCTGGCTACAGTTGCACCTGGTATTCGAATGCATGTGGACTTATCGATTCCTGTACCGAGATCTGGTCGATATCGTCTCGCGCAACCGCAAATTACGCATGCATTTTTCGCGCATTTTGAATCGTGCATCAGAAAGCGCCGAGAAGGTTTTGCAAGGACTGGCTCAAGCGGAGATTCTGCGAGCCACCGACGACGAAATTCATGCCACCGCCGAAAACGTGCTGCTGGTTGCTACCTTTTGGCTGAACTACAACGCCGTACGCGGCGCGCGCGCCGATCTAGCCCAGGACGACCTGACCCACGGAATCTATCAAGTCATGCTGCTGATCGCGCCTTTTCTGCGCGATGCGGAGCGGATGCATCTCAATACGCTCGCGCAGGCTTATCGGCGCTGACGCGCACGCCGATTCTCTAATCTACGTTTAGGCTTTGAATATCGAATCGCGGAGGCTTCACTCGCCTGCGGCGAGCGAGTGACTTGCAAAAAAGGCTTTCACTTGCCTGCGGCGAGCGAGTGACTTTTTGGCATTTCCCAAAAAGTAACCAAAAAGGCTAGGCACCGAGCGCAGTGTTTTGATTCGCATCCTGCGAATCAAAATCCCCTGCGCTTCTCTGCGGGGCGGGGTTGCTCAGACAGTGCATCCACGCACTGCTTCGCAATCGCGGCGATCCATCGCCGCGACCCTTCGGGCTTTTCCCCGCCCCGCCTGCGATGCTCGGCACCGCGACGGCACCAGTTATCCAATAGTCCGTCCATCCTTGGACTGTGATCGGGCCGCTTGAATCCCTTGACATATTTAGACGCACGAGCTGCGAGAACAAAGCTCTGCACTTGATCTGCCTCTTGATCTTGGGTCCCCCTTAAGCGCGCCGAGCATCGCAGGCTTTGTGGACAAGGCCCGCAGGGGTGCGGCGATGGAACGCCGCACTCGCGATCGGTACATGGATGTACCGTCTGAGCGACCCCATAAAGCCGAGAAGCACAGGGCGATCCGGGCTTTCGCGAGATGCGTTGAAGCGCATCTCGCGCCGGGGAGCGCACGCACATGGATGTGCGTGCCGGTCGAGGCACCATGGAGGGTTGCTTGTGACGAATTCAAACGCGCGCGCAGCGCGCGAGGCGCAGCGCCGGGGGTGGATTCTCTTTGGTAACTTTCTCTTGTCCACTCAAGAGAAAGTTACCCACTCGACGCAGTCGAGTGGAAGCTCTGCTTTGCAATTGACTTGCTCGCCGCAGGAGAGAGTGAAAGCTTTCAGATGGACGAAAAGCGATGAATATCGCTACGCTCGATCCATCCTAATACTGGCCAACGTCAAGGGATCGATGCTCAGACACGAGTACAAAAAAAACGGCCGCGCATGGCGGCCGTGAAACGACGTTGGAGTGACACGAATTATTTTGCGGTCTTGAGCTGACGGCTCAGCGCGGTGACGCGACGGGTCAGTTCTTCGATATCAGCTTTGGTCGGAATGCCAAGGCGCGAGAGCGCGCCGGCGACGACGTTCTGTGCGATCTGGCCGGCTTTCTGTGCATTCTGTTCGATGGCCGCGCGCAACGGGGCGATCGCACCACTGGCCTGAGCCTTGGCGTCGGCGCTGATTTCATGCGCCAGCTTTTCCGCGCGCGTCTGGAATTGCTTGCCTTCGCCAATCAGGCCCGCAAATGCTTCTTTGCCGCGCTTGCGCGCGATGGATATCGCGCCGAGCCCGGCGAGCCAAAGCGAACGCGCCTTGTCAGTCGGTGCCTGGACAGTAGTTTTCTTGGGGGTCTTTTTGCTTGCCATAACCTTGCCTCTGCAGTCGGAGTTTGGCCGCGAAAGCTGCGGCACTCAGGCAAAACTAGGTCAATCGGCTAGAACAATCACACTAACGAATGCGATGGCGTTCCTGCTTGCGATCCCAGTCGCGCATTTCGTCGCGGATATAGGCTACGCGTTGGCGGCCAAGGCCGTTACGTTCTTCATCCAGCACAACAGCGTCGAGCAGTTCGGCCAGGCGCTCGGCAGTCGGCAGCATGGCTTCCCATGCATCCAAGGCCGGCAGCGGGCCGGGCAAGGTCATGAAGAAACTGACACCAGGCGTTTGTAATTCGTCGATGTGGCGCATGTCGAAACTGCCGGGTTGGACCATGTTCGCCATGCTGAAGATCGGTCCATCTTTTGCCTTGCCGGAAACCAACCGATGGAATATCGCCTTGTCGCCAAAAACCAAGCCGGCCTTTTCTGCGGCGACGACCAGATCGGTGCCGTGAATCGGATCGCCGGCACGCGCTGCGACGAACAAGGTAACGATTCGTTCGATCGGCTGGGTCGGGCGAATCCCGGCTTTCGGCGTTTTGCGTTCCGGTTCAACCCATGCTTCAACGGAATCCGACGCTGGCGGCTCATCATCTAGCGCGCTCATTGGGCCGACCTTGAGTTCGCCTTGACTGGGTTGTTCGTCGCCGTCGCCATCACCAAGGGTCGGCTCGATGCGTCCGCCGGAATTACGCGCGAATGGCGTGCGCTTGCCCTGCCCGGGCTTCTTTGGGCGACCAAAAAGATAGATCAGCGCGATCGCGATCACGCCCAAAACAACCAAGAAAATGCGCAGCTCGGTAGCGCTCATTCCGTGAATTTACCTTCAACCTGTTCGCTGGCGGGATGGAGTCTGCATCGGCAAATCAAAACACATCAGCGCAAATAATACATGAGGCCACGAAACGATGCCGTAACACGCGCGCATTGAGTTCGCACCGATTACGCGGCACCCGCAAGTTTCGCGGCTTCGGCTAGATCCACTTGAACCAGACGCGAAACGCCAGGTTCGCGCATGGTGACGCCGCAAAGTTGACGCGCCGCTTCCATCGTCGCCTTGTTGTGGGTGACGAACAGGAATTGCACATGCTCGCTCATTTCCAAAACGAGCTGCGAAAAACGCCCGACGTTGGCTTCGTCCAGCGGCGCATCGACTTCGTCGAGCAGGCAGAACGGCGCCGGATTCAAGCGGAAAATCGAAAACACCAGGGCCACGGCTGCCAACGCCTTTTCACCACCGGAAAGCAGAGTGATGTTGGAGACGCGCTTGCCTGGCGGCCGCGCCATGATCGACACGCCGCTGTCGAGCAGGTTGTCGCCGGTCAATTCAAGATACGCATGTCCGCCGCCAAACAGCCGCGGAAACAATTCCTGCAATCCTGTGTTGACCCGGTCGAACGTATCCTTGAAGCGCTGTCGCGTTTCGTGATCGATCTTGCGGATCGCGCCTTCGAGTGTTTCCAGCGCGGTATTCAAGTCAGTCAATTGCGCGTCGAGATAGTTCTTGCGTTGCGATTGTTCCTCGTGCTCGGAAATCGCCGCGAGATTGACCGGCTCCAGGCGCACGATCTTCGCTTCGATCCCGGTGAGGCGTTCCTGCCATTCCACCGGATCGGCATTCTCGGCCAGCGAATCGAGCACGGCATCAAGCTCGTGACCCGCACCGGTGATGGCTTCACGCAACTGTTGCGCGCGCATTTCCAGACTCTGATGCTCGAGTCGGCGTTGCGCATGCGCTTCACGCTGTTCGCCGAGCACATGCTCCAGGCGCTGGCGATCCTGTTCGAGGCCACGGAATTCGTTGTCGCGTTCTTCCACGGCCTTGCGTGCTTCGACGAGTTGCTTGTCGATCAACAAACGCTGGTTAAGATACGTTTGGCGCTCGGCTTCCAGCGCCGCCTGCGGTGTTTGCCCGAATTCAACCTGCTGCGTAATTTCAGTCTTGCGCGATTGCAGTTGGCCAAGTTGGGTGTGCATACGTGCTAACGCTTGTTCCAGCGAGGCAACGCCGGAACGTTTGGATTCCAGGCCCAAGGCAAGGCGATGCGCCTGATCGGCGGCCTCGCGCGCATTCATGCGCGCTTCCTCGCGCGCTTCGAGCAGGCGGCGGCGCTCGCTATCCAAACGCTGACGCTGCTGCTCCAGATCACCCATTCGCGTGATCGCTTGCTCAAGCCGCGCACGTGCCTCGCGCGTTTGGGTTTGATCGTCGCGGCCACGGGTTTCGAGCTCGCCGATTTCCTGATCGATACGAACCAGGCGCGCGCGCGCGGATTCGATCTTGCCTTGATGACTCTGCAACTGCCCCGCCAATTCGGCGACGCGGCGATGGGTCATATACAACTCACGCTGCGCATCATCGCGCGCGCTTTGCGCCTCAAGTTTGGAGGACTTGAGTGCCTCGATTGCCGCTCCAAGCTCATCGACTTGCGTCTGCAGCTGTCCGATCTGTTGCTTGATGGTTTGGATTTCGCGTTCGCGCGCGAGCATGCCAGCCTGCGCACCGCCGCCACGCGCAACGCGCGCGAAACCGCGTCCCAGCCATTCGCCATCGCGAGTAATCACGGATTCGTTCGCCGCCAAAGTTGCGGCCATGTGCAGCGCGTCGTCGATGGATTCCACCGCATGCACGCTCGCCAACCAGTCGATGGCAGTTTGCGGGCCACGCACGTGCGCAGCGAGTGAACCCGCACGCGCATTCGCGCCACTACGCGTATCGATCAGCGCGATATTTGCCTCACGCAAGCTCGTCAATTGCGCCGCATGCGCGTGGGGATCGTCGCTCAACACGCCTTCGAGCAACCCGGCGAGCACGATTTCAACCGCAGTTTCCCAACCCGCATCGACATCGAGCGCCTCGCCCAGGCGCTGCGACTTGTCCAAACCCTGCGCCGCCAACCATTCGCCAGCCGCTGATTTTTCCTGGCCCAGAGCAGCGTGTTGCAATGCCTCGAGTGAGGCGAGCCGGCCGCGCAAGCGCTGCAGTTGGGTACGCGCATCGTTCAAACTTGCTGCTTTCGTGCGCTCGGATTCCAGCAACGCATCGTGCGCGACACGGCGCTCGTCGAGAAGGCGCGTATGCGTATCGACTTTTTCGCGATGCGCATCGTGTTCGCTGGTCAATTGTTGGGTCTGCGTACTCAACGCGTCGACATTCGCGGCGTTCTTTTCCGTGCGCAACGCTTCCAGTCGGCGCGCACTTTCCAACGCCTGCTTGTCCAGGTAATCCAGCCGCGTACGTTCGACCTCAGCCGCTTGCGAAGCCTCGGCAGAGGCCTTCGCATATTCGTCCCACTGCGTCTGCCATTGCGCCAGTTGCGCCTCGGCGTTGCGCATGGTTTCGGCAGTTTTTTCCGCGGCCTCGTTAACGTCAGCCAATTGCGGCGCGCCATCGGCAAGTGCTGCATGCAGCGCCTCGATCTGTTCGCGATCGGCCTTCATCTGCTCGCCGAGTTCAGCCAGGGCCTGCTCGTTTTCGCTGCGCGCGCGCTGCAGGCGCTCGGCTAGTTCACGATTGTGCTGAATCTGTTGTTCGACGCGCGCAATTTCGCCACCGATGCGGTAAACCTCGGCCTGCACTGAGTTCAGATGTTCGCCGGCCGCCTGGTGCTGGCCACGGTGCGTCTCGATCTTCGCCTCGACCTGGCGCTGGTCGGCCACCAGCGCCTCGATGCCGGTCTGCGCATGCTGCATGCCGGTGTTGTGCTCGCTCAACTCACCGGCCACAACGCGGTAATGCAATCCGCGCAATTCTGCTTCACCGCGCGCGTGATCGGCCTTGAGCGCTTGCCAACGCGCGGCCGCCTTGGCTTGTCGATTCAGGTGATCGAGTTGCTTCTCAACTTCCTCGCGGACATCGTTCAAGCGTTCCAGATTTTCGCGCGTCGCCTTGATCCTGCTTTCGGTCTCGCGACGTCGTTCCTTGTATTTGGAAATGCCCGCGGCTTCTTCAAGATGTCCACGCAACTCATCCGGATGCGCAGAAATGATCTCCGAAATCATGCCCTGTTCGATGATCGAATAACTACGCGCGCCCAATCCGGTTCCAAGGAACAGGTCGGTGATGTCGCGACGCCGACAGCGTGAGCCGTTGAGGAAATACTGCGACTGGCCATCACGGCTAGCAGTGCGCCGCACCGAAATCTCGTTGTATTTGGCGTACTCGCCGACGATCGTACCATCGGAATTGTCGAACACCAGTTCCACATTCGCGGTGCCAACCGGCTTGCGTCCAGTCGAGCCGGAAAAGATCACGTCGCTCAACGCGTCGCCGCGCAAGCGGCTGGCCGCGCTTTCGCCCATGACCCAGCGGATCGCGTCGATGATATTGGATTTGCCGCAACCGTTCGGACCAACCACGCCGGTCATATTGGTCGGCAAATGCATGACCGTCGGATCGACGAAGGATTTGAAACCGGACAGCTTGATCGTGGTCAGTCGCATCGTGGCAAGTGGTCCCGGCGATTCCCACAGGAATCGCATTTCGGAAAATCGGAAAGAGTTGTTTGCAGCGGAAGGTTCGGCTACGGTGTCGCCCCGCGAACGCGAGTCGGCACCGAATCGGGCTGGTTCGACGGTCGACACTCACTCAGGAGCATCGGGCCATGTCTACCGCCCCCGCCAAAACCCTGGAAACGTTTCCAAACCCGCAGCAGGATCGGCAGTATACCATCCGCATGCGCATTCCAGAATTCACCTGTTTATGCCCGAAAACCGGCCAACCGGACTTCGCCACGCTGCATCTGGAGTATGTTCCGGCGCAAACCTGCGTGGAACTAAAATCACTCAAACTCTACGTCTGGAGCTACCGCGACGAAGGCGCATTCCATGAAGCGGTAATTAACCGCATTCTCAACGACCTGGTCGCCGCCACGGCACCGTATTTCATGCGCCTGAGCGCCGAATTCGGCGTTCGCGGGGGGATCTACACGACTGTGGTTGCCGAACACCGCGCACCCGGCTGGCACCCACCTATTCGCGCCGAACTGCCTTAGAGAACCTCTGATCAAGGCCTGCACACAAATTGCTTAGCGCGGTGTTTTTCGCGCGTTGGAACGGATGCGGCGAGGAAGATCAAAAGCGCCCCCATCCGCCTTTGGCACCTTCCCCCGCTTTGCGGGGGAAGGGAAATCAGCGCGTGCCTCGCTTTGCGTGGGGAGGTAAATCAGCGCGTGTCTCGCTTTGCGGGGGAAGGAAAATCAGCACGTGCCCCGCCTGCAGGGGAAGGGAAATCAGCGTGTGCCCCGCTTTGCGGCGAAAGAGAAATCAGTGTGCTCCCCGCGTTGGGGGCGCAGGGTAAAACAGTTGCCTTCGGAGAATCGACATTTGCATGATCCTCCTGCCTTGAGGGTCAAAAATGCGACAGGCTCCGACATTGGAACCCTTCCTCCGCTTGCGGGGGTGGCGGCAGCCGGAAGGGGGCAGCGTTGTAAATCGCCAGTATCGAATCTTCTACTACGAACCGGTGGGTGCCTGATCGGATTTTGGCTTGGCGGCAGTCGGAGCAGCTTTCTGCGTTGCCTGTGGTGCCACTGGCGCGGAACCGGTCGGATATTCCACTTTGGCTTGTTCGCGAAGTTTTGCCAGGCGCTGCTGCGCGATCTTGACCTGCATGCTGCCTAGAATGCCTTTCTTGACTTGTTCGAACGGCGGCGGCGTGAAGGGATTGGAAATATCCAGGTGCACGACGTGCCAGCCGAACTCGGTCTTGACCGGCACCTTGGTCGACTCACCGTTTCTCAAATTGGCAAGTACGTTTGCCAGTACGTCGGGAACCTGGTCCCGGCGCACGCGCGTGAAGGTCTTGGCTTGTTTGGCCTTGTCTTGCCACGCGTCGAATACCTCCTGGAAGGGTTGGCCAGAAAGAATGTCGCCTTCTGCCTTGATCGCATCATCCTGGTTGTCGAACAGCAACTGGCTGAAATCGAAGGTGCGATTGCCGCTACGCGCGACCTCGGAATCGTATTCGGCCTTGAGCACGGTGTCGCTGATCGGCGTCTGCTGCTCAAATTGGGAAAACGTGGCGTCGGCGATGCCCTGCAAGCGTGCGGCCGCGACCTGAGCCTGGAACTTCGGATCAGCAAAAAGATCCTGGCGTTGCGCTTCCTGTGCCATCAGCACGAAATCCGTCAACAACTTGAGGGCACGGTCGCGCTGATCAGGTTTTTCCAAATCCAGATGCCGTGACTCGGCGAAGGCATCGAGCACACTCGCCGGTACTGGCATGCCATTAACGGTTTCGGCCAAGGGCGGTGTCGCCGACATTTGAATCGGTCGCGTATCCACCGAGCCATTGCCTTTCGAGCACGCGACGAGCACGACGATCAGAAGGAAAAGCAGCAATTTGCGCATATCAATCCTTGTTCAATTCTTTGGGCGCGCGAGCATCGAGCGTCAGCGCATGGATGTCGGTTTGCATCATGTCGCCCAGTGCCGCGTAGATACGGCGATGCCTGGCGAGGAGCGGCTGGTCGGAAAATTCGACGGCCACGATTCGCACGCGAAAATGGCCCCGACCATCGCGAGCACCGGCGTGGCCGATGTGCTTGTGCCCTTCGTCTTCAATCGTCAGTTCACTGGGTGCCAGTTCTTCCAGCAAACGCGCGCGCATGCGTTCGATGCGCTCGCTCACGGCAAGACCTGGCGAAACGGGCGCACATCGACTTCGCGGTAAACGCCCGCAGCAACGTAGGGATCGGCATCGGCCCAGGATTGCGCCGCAGCGAGATCCGGAAACTCGGCCACGATCAGGCTGCCGCTGAAACCAGCAGGACCTGGATCAAGCGCGTCGATGGCGGGAAACGGCCCGGCCAACAGCAGGCGTGCGTCGTCGCGCAATTGCTGCAAGCGTTGCAAATGCGCTGGGCGCGCGGCTTGGCGACGTTGCAGGCTGTCGGTGTTATCGGATGCGTAAATCGCGTACCACACGGCGACCTCAGGGGAAAATACAATTCCCAATGATAATCGATACGCCAACGTCTTGGCGACGTGACGACAGCGTGGTAGGTTGCCGGCCCATGCTCGAAACACTTTATGTTCGCGATTTCGCCATTGTCGGCGAGGCCGAAATCGGCTTCGGCGCAGGCCTGACCGTGGTCACCGGAGAAACCGGTGCGGGCAAGTCATTGCTGGTTGATGCGCTGCTGCTCTTGGCCGGCAATCGCGCCGATGCCGGTGTGGTGCGGCACGGCTGTGAGCGCGCGGAACTGATCGCCGCATTTTCATTGAGCGACGCGCCCACAGCGCTGGCGTGGCTGCGCGCCGAAGAATGCGACGATGGCACGACGTGCCAGTTGCGCCGCGTCATTCGCAGCGAAGGCGGCTCGCGAGCATGGATCAATGGGCGGCCCGCCACGTTGGCGCAAATGCAAGGGCTCGGCGAGCATCTGATCGAAATCCACGGACAGCACGAACACCAGGCATTGCTCGACAAGAGTCGCCAACTTGATCTGCTCGATGCGTTTGGCAATCACATGAACCTGCGCCAGGCCGTGGTAACTGCTGCGCGTAATTGTCGCGACATCGATGTGCAAATTCGCACGCTCAGTGGCGGCCACGACCACGCCGATCGCATCGAATTGCTCGAACATCAACTCGGCGAACTGGATCGTCATACCCTTTCAGCGGACGAACTCGATGCGCTGGACGCAACCCACAAGCGTCTGGCCAACGCCGGGCAATTGTTGCAAGGCAGTGGCGCGCTGGTCGATCTGCTCGACGGCGACAGCGAATTCGCGGCGCTGCGAGCGATCGGTCGTGCGCAGAACGAACTGGTACGTCTGGCTGATCTGGATCCGCGACTCGCCGCGGCGCGCGACTTGCTGGACTCCGCCGCGATCCAACTCGACGAAGCCAACGATGCGATCGCACGCTATCGTGAATCACTGGAACTGGATCCGGAACATCTGGCCGACGTTGAGGCACAACTGGTCAAGCTACACGAACTCAGCCGCAAGCATCGCGTGGCCACCGCCGAATTGAAAAATCATGCCGAACGCATGCGCGACGAGCTGGAAAATTTGCGCGGCGCGGGCGAGCGCCTGGCTGCGCTGGAACGCGAACGAGCGCAATCAGCGGCAGCTTACGCCACCGCCGCTGCGCAATTGAGCAAGGCGCGCGACGCCGCAGCAAAACGCCTTGGCCACGATGTCAGCGCATTGATGGACGAACTGGGCATGGCCGGTGGGCGATTCGAAGCACAAATCGAAAGCGTCGCAGGCGTGGTGGCCGATGCGCAAGGTGCCGAGCGCGTGGAATTTCTGGTCAGTGCGAATCCCGGCCAACCTGCACGCGCATTACGCAAAGTGGCATCCGGCGGCGAGTTGTCGCGCATCAGCCTGGCTATCGAGGTTGCCGCACTGGGGCTGGATGAAACCGCCACGATGGTTTTCGATGAAGTCGATTCCGGCATCGGCGGCGCCATCGCCGAGGTCGTTGGCCAGAAGCTGCGCAGCCTCGGCGACAAACGCCAAGTGCTTTGTGTAACGCACCTGCCGCAAGTCGCCGCACAGGGTCATGCCCATTTGCGCGTTGCAAAAACCACGGATGGGAAAGACACACGCATCAGTATCGAGACATTGAACGAGAAATCACGGCGCGACGAAATCGCACGCATGCTCGGCGGCGTGGAAATCACCCGCGAGACGCTGGCTCATGCGAAGCAGATGTTGTCGAGGGTGAGGTAAGCAATGATCGGGGACCCTTGAAATAGCTCGTCATTCACGAACCGCACGCAGTGCTGAAGCTAGAGTCACTGTGCAATAGCCGCAGGCTCATCATCCAGATCTGTGTTGTCGGTACTTGTCAATCATGGGCAAAAACTGGATTCCTGCCTACGCAGGAATGACGGGCTTTTGCCTTTACGATCTTCTATTCCCGGCTCTTCGCCTACCCACCCTTCTTCTTCGCGCGCACGTACAAGACCAGACTGTGGTCCTCGATCTGGTAACCGTGTTTGGCGGCGATTTCGTGCTGAAGGCGTTCGATTTCGTCGTTGGTGAATTCGATCACCTTGCCGCTGTCGACATCGACCATATGATCGTGGTGCTTGCCGCGATCTGCCTCATATACGGCCTGCCCGCCTTCAAAATTATGCTTGAGCACCAAGCCGGCGGCCTCGAATTGCGTGAGTACGCGATAGACTGTCGCCAATCCGATATCGTCATTGTGATCAAGCAAACGGCGATAAATATCCTCTGCAGTCAGATGCTTGCCATCAGAAGTTGCGAGGATTTCGAGAATACGCATGCGCGGATGCGTGACCTTGAGCCCAACCTTGCGCAAATCCTTGGTTTCCATGCTTGGTGACCTCCACACTGGTGTCGCATGCGCTAACGCGCGCTAAAGCATCGCTAGTGTATCATCGGCCGCTTTCCGCCCGACGGTAACACGCATGTTCAAGGTACTTCGTCTTTCCGCCATCGCGCTTTGTGGCCTTGCCACGGTGGCCTGCAATCCGATCTACAAGCTCGATATCCAGCAAGGCAACCTGTTTGGCAAAAATCTGGTCGATACACTCAAACCGGGCATGACCAAGCGGCAGGTTCAACTAGTGATGGGATCGCCCTCGATCGTAAGTCCGTTCAATCAGGATCGCTGGGATTACGTGTCGTCATTGCGGCGCGGCAACGGGCACATGGAAACGAAGGATTTGACCCTGTACTTCACAGGTGATTCGCTGGCACGCATCGAAGGCGATTATTTCGCCGAAGATCCGCAGCGACTGATCAAGGAAGCGACCAAGTACAAGCGCCAGTATCCTGACGAAAAGCGCCCGGACGACAAGAAGAAGGATCAGGGCTGAGTTTGCGCGCGGCGGCGGCGCGCCTGTTTGGGATCAATCACCAGGGGTCGGCACAGTTCGATTCGATCCCCGTCGTGCACGCGCGTTGCGAGTCCTGCTTTGCGGCCAAATACCGCGATTGCGGCGGGCGTGAACGACGCGGGCAAATCCTTGCGGATAGAACTCAACCGGATCGCATCCTCGACCGTCGTGCCCACAGCAACGTCCACTTCACGCTCGATGTGGCGGTGCAAATCCGCGTAAACCACGCTGACACGAATCCGTTCAGGCATAAACACGCGTCGCCTCGATACAGAATTCATCGACCATTCGATCCGCCAGTCTTTCGAATCCGGCACGCATCAATGGAGCCATCAATCGACCCGAATACTCGAAATCCAGGGCCAGCGCAATTTTGCACCCACGCTCGCCCAACGCAAGGAATTCCCAGCCACCGGACAACTTGCGAAACGGACCGTCCACCAGTTGCAAGTTGATGCGATGCGGAGGGTTAAGCGTATTGCGCGTAGTAAAACTCTGCGTCATCCCGGCGAGGCGCAGATCCAGGCGAGCTGTGAGCGCATTGTCTTCGCGCGCGATCACCTGGGCGTCCACGCACCAACCAAATCGACGCGGATACGCTTCGACATCATTGACCAGATCAAACATTTGCTGCGCGCTGTAGGCAACGATAGCGCTGCGTCGAATTTCTATCACGAGTTATTTCCACAGCCAATCGGCTATCCTGCGAATTCAACAACCTCACGCGGCATTCTACATCGGCAATGAACAAGCCCAAGGACAAAACCAAGCATGGCGGTTCCACCATCGCGCTGAACAAGCGCGCACGGCATGAATATCATATTGACGAGCGCTTCGAGGCCGGACTGTCCCTGCAAGGCTGGGAAGTGAAAAGCCTGCGTGCGGGGCGCATCAATTTTGGCGACAGCTACGCCACCGTAAAAAATGGCGAGTTGTTCCTGTTCGGCGCATCGATTCCACCGCTCATTTCCGCCTCGACGCATGTCATTGCTGACGACCGACGCACGCGCAAGCTGTTACTGCACCGTGCTGAAATCGACAAATTGATCGGCGCGGTCGAACGCAAAGGCTACACGGTCGTGCCGACCGCGATGTACTGGAAGCACAATCGCGTCAAGGTCGAAATCGGCCTGGCCAAGGGCAAGCAGGACCACGACAAGCGTGCCGCAGAGAAGGAACGCGACTGGAACCGCGAGAAGCAGCAGACGATGCGGTCGAAGAACAAGCTGGTCTAGGAGCGTTAGAACGTCATCAACGATCGGCTTCTGCAATTGTCATTGAAATCCATCGCTGAAAATCACGTCGGTCTCCAAAGCACCAATATCAACCGTGCCATGCATGATCCGGGGAATTGCCGGGTCGTCGCGCTGATCGTGCGCCAGCGCCTTGTTGTTCTCGTCCAGAGCAAGCGCGTTGGAACCGTGATCGAACAGTGGGCTCGCCGATGCAAAGCCGACCGTGAACGTTGCGCCGCCATGACTGGCAAACGTTCCAAAGCGCGCGGCATGTCCGACGATATTTCCTGCACTGCCGTCGACCAGACCGCCGGCACTCGACGCGTTCTCCACCAGGTCAAAATTGCCGGTGAGCGCCGCTCCCGTCGCATTGACGATGTCACCGCCTGTCTCGCCGCTGCCACGGTTACCGAACGCCGAATTGGCGATAACGACGTCTGCAGGCGCCGCATGTGCGTTGTACAAGCCGCCGCCGCTGCCGGCACTGTTGGCATACACCGTGGCGTTGCTGAGATAAAGCACGACACCCGAGCCAAACCCATTCGCTGCCGCGTCGTAGATGCCGGCGCCGCGGCTCGGCGAACTGGCGGCGGGAACAGTGTTCTGCGCGATCGTGGAATTGATGATGTCGGCAGCGCCGATATTGAATACGCCGCCGCCTTCGAACGTCGCATTATTGCCGCTGATGGTGTTGCCGCGACTGATCCAGGTGCCGCCATCCACGAAAACACCACCGCCCTGCCCACCCAGACCGCTGCCATCCGGATTGAATCCGCTGCGCAACGCGAAGCCAAGCGCGTGATTGCCCGATACGGTGGAGTCCGTCATTACGACAGTCGTGCTGCCATTGACAAGGATTCCGCCTCCCATGCCCGGGTCGCTGCCTGACGACGTGGCGCCGACCGTGTTGCCGCGAATGATGCTGTGGTCGATGGTGATGTTGCCAGATTCCGCATAGATGCCGCCGCCAAACGACAAGAAGTAGTCGGACAGATTCACCGCGCGATTGTTCTCCACGATGCTGTTGGTCAGCGTCAGATCGCTCACCGCGTCGATGGCGCCGCCAGCAAAGTCGGACTGATTGTCATGCAGATTGACGCTGTCGAGCACGACAACCTGCCCGCAGCAGAAAGAAATGCCGCCCCCGGCAAAGCCACTCGGCGCTTTGCCGTGTGCGATCGACAAGTTGGAAATGCTCAACGTATTGCCGCCGGTCGTCAGGTCGCCGAACACCCGTACGGTGTCGTTGCCGCTGAGCGTGAGCTGCGTCTGGCCAGGGCCGACGATGTTCATGCTACTGGTTGGTACCAGTGGGCTCGTCAATGTGATCGTGGCGGGCAAGGTCATGGAGAAATGGATTTCCGGTGGCGACTGCATCCCCGACAGTGTGCAACTGCCAATCGGCGTGATGCCATCGATCAGACGGATCGCATCGCGCAACGTGCACAAGGTGGTCGAATTGCTGTCGGTGGCATTCGTGACCGTCACTGTGCCCACAGCCGCTCGCGCCGTGGCTGGCCATACAATCTGGAGCGCAAGAAGCAGCACCAGAACAAGGCTATTGCTGAATTTCATGGTGTCACCTTAGGTCGTCTGCATGAAGAGTTGAGCGAGTGGTCATTCAAAGTCGTTTTCAAAAATCGTGTCCGCCGACACATTCGTCAGCTTGAACAGAGCGGCTGCTGTCGTCGGCGATGTCGATACGTCGATCATGAGCGCGCCCAACATCGCGTTCGCAGTCATGTTTGATGACACTGCGAGGCCATCAGAATCGGTGACAGCGCTATCGAACGTGTCGTTGGTCGCGTCGAAGGTCACCGTGGGAACACTGCCAAAAAGTGTCGTCGGCGCACTGAAATTGACCGTGACGCCCGACACTGGATTGTTCTGATAGTCGCGCACCACGACCTGCAGCGGCATCGCGTATACCGTGTTGATGGGCGCAATCTGCTTGTTTCCGGTCAGTTGCAGCGCGGCATAGGCATCGGTCGAGCTGAAGTTGTCGAGCAGGATGCCGTAACCGGTGCCCGACTGACCGCCACCGCTAAACGTGATCGCGACCTGATCGAAGTATTCGGCGGCATTGGCCGAGGTGCGATTGAACTGTTGCTTGTACAGCCCGTTGCTCGCCGTGCCGGATTGCGTCTGCTGCCAGACTTGCTGCCCATCGCGGTACGCCGTGACCTTGACGGCAGGATATCCCTGCGTGCCCCAGCCGAACACCAGCGCACGCTGGCCGACCGGCCACGCCACGTCCATGGTCTGGGGGAAACAGCCATTGCAGCCGGTGGTGGAAAATTTCCCGGAAATGTAGGGTGAAAAATACGAGTTGAATTGCGTGCTGAACACGAACGCACCGCTCGACGAGGAAAAATACATTCCGCTCGCGCTCTGGAACGCGTTCGCGTTGCCGCTGGCACTATCGAAGTTCTCGCTATGCGTCGCGGCGATGGCACCGAACGACGTGGCTGCACAGAGTAGCGCTGCGGTGGCAAACAGACGACGGGCGGACGCTGGTTTCATGTGAACTTCTCCGGCTGAATACTGGATACATGAATTAGAAGCGTCAAATGGAGCCCGATTCCCTCATTGAGGAAAACATCTTTTTTCAGGAATGCCATCGAACCGGCCCGCAGGACAGTGTGAACGAAGCGCTAATGCTTCGAGCGTGGAGCGGAAACGATCTGATTCGTGGACGCCGGCGGCGCCAGCGCCGTGCGCAACGCGGCGAGCCGCTTGCGCTGCATATCGTACTCGGCGGGTGCGCTGGCAAAGCCGGCAGCGCTTTCAGCCGCGAGTCGGCGCGCACCGGTGACGTCGCCGCGCTGCCGCGCCAGCTGCGCCAGGCCAAGCAAGGTGCGCGCGATCTCGCCGTTGCCGGGGCGCAATTTGGTGCGCTGGATCGTCAATGCATCACGATACAAACCTTCGGCCGCGTCGTACCGTCGCTGCGCAGCCAGGGCATCGGCGAGGTGACTTTCCGCAGCGGCCAGGCGTGGATGGTCGGGACTCAGGCGTAGCCTGCACAGTCGCAGGCTTTCGCGCAACATTCGTTCGGCTTCGATTAACTCACCCTTGTCCAGCAGCACATCGCCGAGCAGCGCAATTGCCTGCTCGGATTCGGAGTTGTCAGGGCCGAACACTTCCAGATCGATCGAATGCGCCTCGCGCAACAGCGCTTCGGCTTGCACCAGATCGCCGCGATAGCGCAGCGCCCGCGCCAGTTCATATAACCCGATCGATACCTCGGGGGAACGCTCGCCGATCAATTTGCGCCGTACCTGCAATGCGCGTCGCAGCAGCGGTTCGGCGTCATCGACATGGCCGCGCGACAACAAGGCGTGGCCCAGATGCGTCATGACATTGGCGGTCGCCGGATGCTCTTCGCCCAGCGTCCGCTTGCGTCGCTCGTATACTTCGCGGAATGCCGCCTCCGATGCGGCATAATCGCCAAGTGCTCGCCGCAATAATCCGATATTGACCAAAGTCGACAGCACCGGCGCAGCGGAATCGCCGAGCGCTCGCCGTCGCAATGCGAGCGATTCCTCATACAACGGCAGTGCCTCCTCGGTGCGCCCGGCTTCGCTCAAGGTCAGTGCCAGATTGTTCATCGAGCGGCCCACCATCATCGGATCGGGCGGCACGAGTTTGCGGCGCAGTTCAAGAGCTTCGCGATGCAGGCGTTCCGCAGTGCCGTAGTCTCCATTGCTGCGGCGCAATTCGCCGAGCGAATCCAGGCTCTCGGCCAATTCGGCGGGATTAACCGGGTCGCGTGCGCGGCGCAGTTCGACTGCGCGCTCAGCGGCGGCAATGCCCTTGCCATACTCGCCGAGCTGCCGGTAAGCGTCGGCCATCAATACCAGCAGTTGTGCCTGCACAACAGGCTCGTCCTTGAGCTGTTCGCCGACATCGCGCGCGCCGCGATCGAGCACGTCGCGCAGCGTCGGCGCGGAACCTTGCGTTTGATTGGGGTTGGCGCCGTCGAACAGGCGCTCGAGAAATCCGGAGACGCGTTGTGCAACACGCGCTTCCTGCTCCGCGCGCGCCTGGGCTGCGCTGCTGCGATCGCGCTCGACACGCAAATTCACAGCGAGCAACGCCAGCGAAACAGCGGCGGCGACGATAACACACAGCGCAGCTGCACCCAGCGCCACGCCGAGCCGATGGCGGCGCAGAAATTTTCCGACGCGATAACGCAGCGAATCCGGCCGGGCCCGCAACGGTTGATGACGTAAATATCGCTCGATATCTTCGCTCAGTTGCTGCGGGGTCGAATAGCGTCGTGCGGGTTCGTACGCGAGCGCCTTGAGCACGAGCGTGTCGAGATCGCCACGCAATTGCCGCGACCAGCGCTTTCGCAGAGGCGCATCGCCGAATTCCGTTCGCGCCGGTTGCGCAGCCTGAGCACGCACAATCGCGCTGCTTGGACGCGCCGGCGTCAGCACGGATTCGGCATTGCCACGCGGCGGCCGTTGTCCAGTCAGCAGTTCGTACAGGATGACGCCGAGTGAATAGACATCACTCGCCGTGGTGACCGCGGCCTCGCCCATCTGCTCCGGGCTGGCGTATTCGGGCGTCGACAGGCGCGTCTGCTCGGCAACGGTCTTCGCATCGGGCGCATCGGCCGACTGCAGCAGTTTGGCGATGCCAAAATCGAGCAGCTTGGGATTGCCGTCGGCAGCGACGAGAATATTTCCGGGTTTGAGGTCGCGGTGAATGACCAGATTCTGGTGCGCGTGCTGCACGGCCCGGCAGACTGGCAGCAGCAGGCGCAGGCGCTGATCGATGTCCAGATTATGGATTTGTGCAAATTGCGTAATCGCCTCGCCTTCGACATATTCCATGACCAGATACGGAACGCCGTCGTCGGTCACGCCGCCATCCAGCAGCGCCGCGATCGACGCATGCCTGAGATCGGAAAGGATCTGCCGCTCGAGCGCGAAGCGCTGCTCGAACGCGCTGCCACGCAGCCAGGGATTGAGCATTTTCAGCGCGACGCGTGTGCGATAGGTGCCATCATTGCGTTCGGCGAGAAACACGCTGCCCATGCCACCGCTGCCAAGCGGCCGCACCAGGCGCCACACGCCGATGACGCGACCGACGTGCGACGCGGCCTCGTCGGCCAGCGTCTGTTCCGCCGCACGCCCGAGTAAGTCGGTGGCTGGTCCGCTGTGTTCCGAACTTTCGGCGGCCAGAAAGCGCTCGACTTCTGCGCGCAGTTGGGCGTCATCGCCACATTCGGCGCGCAGGAAAAAGTCGCGCCGTTCGGCGGGAAGTTCGCGTACGCCATGAAACAGCGCTTCCACACGATGGAACCGCGCCGCATCCATGCTCAGGCTTCCAGTGCCTGGCGCAGCCAGGCCTTGGCGAAGCGCAGATCGCGATCGACGGTCGCTTCGGACACTTTCAGAACATGCGCCATTTCCAGATACGACAGGCCACCGAAATAGTGCAGCTCAAGCACGTCGCGCTTGCGCTCATCGACACTGCCGAGTTGATCGAGCAATAGGTCGAGTGCAATCACATCCGGTGGCGCCTGCTGATCATGCGCATCGTCGACTTGCAGCGTCACCGGCGTGGCGCCGCCACCGTGCTTGTCGCGCTGCCTGTGGCGCGCATGATCCACCAGGATATGCCGCATCTGGCGCGCGGCGATCGCGAAGAAATGCGCCCGATCCTGCCATTCGATGGCAGGCCCCATCAAACGCAGGCAGGCTTCGTGGACCAGTTCCGTCGCACTCAGCGTGACCGCGCGCTCGCCGTGCAGTTGCCGTTGCGCGAGTTGACGCAAATCGCCGTAGACCAACGGCACCAGGCGATCAAGCGCTTGAGCGTCGCCACTGCGCCATTCGCCCAGCAACTGCGTGATCGGATTCGGATCGGAAGCATTCATGCGGGCAACTATCGGTAGCGCCAGCATAAGAATAACAGGCGCGGCGTGAAGATGAGGAGCGCGGTAGCGGATAGAGCATAAGCTCGCATGAGGCACTAAAAAGAACGCTGGTCATTCCGGCAAGGATCGCGGGAATTCAGGATCAAACACGAGAAGACTTACGCTATTCAGGTTTTCGCGATTTGATCCTTTGCCTTCCCTGGCTTCTGATTTCCGTCACTCCTCGCCGGTATGACGGTTCTGCAATTCTCGCCGGTGCAACCAACCATGTGCGAATTGCTTGAACCTTGTCACCCCAGCCCCATATACTGGCACAAGCGTTTTCACTTCCGGGGGCGATCGGCTTCGACGGGGGTCACGAAATCGTCTGGTGCATGCCGAGGGGGTAGCTTTCCTCGTTAATCCAGCTGCAAAACTTTAGTTGCCAACGACGACAACTACGCTCTAGCCGCTTAAGGCTGAGTCCTGAACCCACTTGTGCTTGTGCTCGTGGATGTAGGGTCACTATCACAAGATCGCTGTTGATCGCCGCCTGTCGATCCTCGGCTAACTCTTAACCGGCTGGTTCTGCGGTGCGCCTCGCACGTTGTGTTGCCACAGAACGAGATCAAACAACGAGCTATGCATGTAGATCCGGTGATGTAGGACTTTCGGACGCGGGTTCGATTCCCGCCGCCTCCACCAAACAAAACGGGCCCCTTGTGGGCCTTTTTTGTTTTTGCCCCCGCGGCGACTTGCAAAAATGGGACGTGAATCTCGACAAGCCACGAGTTCTAGCGATAGTCTCGACTGTAATTCCGTGTAGATATTCGTTCAACAAACCGGGGATCATGACCATGCAGCGGCACATCGCGTTGTCTCTTGGTGTATTGGCAGCTTTCTCGTGTGTCATTGCCGATGCGAACGAAGTCACCATGCACAACGATTCCCTGACCGGCAATTCCCAAGGATCAATCGTGCCGGGATTCGCCGCGGGCGAGGCGGCGGCAACGTGGCTCACTTCTACCTGCACCGGCAACATCGTGGCACTCGACGTGCTCTGGCGTTCGCTCAATGGGGGCGCGCCGCAATCCGTGGAGCAAGCAATTCTTGTCTATGATGCGGGAACGTTTCCTGCACCCGGAAGTGAATTGTTGGAGTTGCTCGGTCCACAAATGACCGACGGCGTGATCAACGAATACCGCTACGTGGACGACCAACAAACCATTCCAATCAGCGTTCCGGTGGTGCAGAACCAGACTTATGTGGTCGCGTTTGCGTTTGAAAACCCACCCGATCAGACAGTAGGCCCGAGCGTGGTCGCCGATACTGGCTGCCAGGAGGGCAAGAACGCATTATTCGGAGACATCGGGCTGGGGCTAGCCTGGTATTCATCTTGTAGCTTGGGCATCACTGGCGACTGGGTCATTCGTGCCGTCGTGGATTGCCAGGACGTTGCGACCAGCGCCGACGTGGCCATCGCGATCGGGACAATGCCAGATTTGTATACACCTGGGTCCCCGCTCAGTTACACGATCGTACTGAACAATGCCGGACCGGGTGCAGCGACGAATACGAGCATCCTCGACACTTTTCCGGGCTGGTACACGAATGTTTCGTGGACTTGTACAGCAACCGGTGGGGCAGCGTGCACTTCCGGAACCAGTGGAACCGGCAGCATTTTCGGCTCCGCCAACTTGCCCAAGGATGGTCAAATCACCTTTGCGGTAACCGGTGATATCGCCTTGGGAACAACAGGCACGATCACCAACACCGCGGCGGCAGTGGTTGGAAACCCGACCACGGACCCGAACAACACCAACAATATTGCAACTTCCAACACCGGACCATTGTCGGATCGCATTTTCGCCAACGGTTTCGAGTAACCCGCTGGAAACCACTCGATCCGTACGCCACGCAAATGGATTCAGGCATGCCACTCCTGAACGAAAATCACGGCAATCGATCAAACGACGCCGTGAGATGCCGTGTCTAACCAACGGCTTCGCCACTTGCCACCACACTGCCGGTGTTCGGTTCGGACTTACAAAGCGCCACCGAAGCCGTCGGAATAGATATCGTCATATTGAACCGGCACCAGGGACAATTCGCCGACGCACGCAACATCGCCAGGAACGCTACTCGCGCTTAATACCGCGACAGAACCGTTGGCGTCGGCAAACGTCTGATAGTTCGCCGAGGCCAGCGGTAGCGCAGGGTCGCTCAGTCCGTACACAAGAAAGGTGTTGCTGTCCCCCAGCGAAGGACTGCCAAGACTGGCGCAACTGGACATAACAGCCGGGTAGACGACAAACGCCCAGTCACCTTCGATCGATTCAAAACTCAGGGCGTTGGGGTCTGAGCCTGCCGCATAGAAGCGATGATCCAGGTTGATGTACAAACCCAAATAGGGAACGTCGGCGTTAGTTTGTGGAACCGGGTTCGCGTACGCCACAGTGACCGCGGAGAAAAAGGCCAAAACGGCAAGACAATGGTGCCTGGATTTTTGGAATGCGCAGGTGGAAACAACGGAATGCATGTGGGAACGACTCCTGGGCCAGAGCATTTTCAATAGTTAGATCGCCTTGCCGAAGCCTCCGCGGAACCGCCATGGAGGAAACGCCCAGACGTACACAACAACTGGCAGCCGATGCGATGCGGTCGTATCAGTGTATTCAGCCCCTGAGGCATTGTTTGCCGAAATCCCATCCGGAAAAAGCAGCCCTGATCACATTCGACGAAAACAAAGCCCAGCGTGCGCAAGCGTAACGATTATCCCGCAGCATACATTCGCAGAAGATTCGAATTTTGTTAGCCACACGTCTGCTTGTGCGCCCCGTCACACTTGCGCAAGCGAAGCATTCCGCGGCCAACGTCAATCGCGTCGGACCGCATGGCGCGTGTTGTGCGACTGCGGCTGATGCAAAAAAGTTGACGAACCGAGCTGCATCATCTAGTCTCTCGCGCCTCTCTTGGGGCCATAGCTCAGCTGGGAGAGCGCTACAATGGCATTGTAGAGGTCATCGGTTCGATCCCGATTGGCTCCACCAAATTTTCAGCAATTCGCTCGTCGTCCAGGCACATGGGTTTTTCGCGTCCCCATCGTCTAGAGGCCTAGGACATCGCCCTTTCACGGCGGTAACAGGGGTTCGAATCCCCTTGGGGACGCCA
>JBDTLA010000073.1:0-1763 GCA_039935035.1 Rudaea sp.
CGTGCCTGATCCAGGCGTTTTACGCAGACGAGAACGATGACTCGGTCGCTGCCGATCGAGCCATTCTCAACGTCGTCGACCCGACCGCAGGCATTGCGCAACGCATCCTGACAGATCACGGCAATGCGAAGAGTCAGTTGTTCCTGCGCCCCGGAAAGTATCGCCTTATTGCGACAAATCTGGACGACCATCGCTTGTTCGCGCGGGATATCACGGTGATTGCATCGGGCAGTGCAAAGGCTGAATCAAGCAGCGAACAACCGAGGTCATCGCGTGAATGACATTGTCCACGCCGACACGGCGCCAAAACCCGTCGGCCCCTACCCGCACGCACGCCGCGTCGGCAACCTGTTGTTCCTGTCGGGTGTTGGGTCACGCGACGCAGTCACGAATGCAATTCCGGGCAACGTCTACGATGCCAATGGCAACGTGACCGAATACGATATCGAAGCACAATGCCGCTGTGTATTCGCCAACGTGCGCGCGGTACTCGAAGTCAGTGGCGCGCGCTGGGAAGATCTCGTCGACGTGACCGTGTTCCTGACCAACATGAAGCGCGACTTCAACACCTACAATCGCGTTTACGCCGAATGCTTCGCCGGCATCGAGCCTTGCCGCACGACGCTTGGCATCACCGCATTGCCGACGCCGATCGCCATTGAACTCAAATGCATCGCCTTCCTGCCGGAATAATGTCATGCCGCTTGCACCGCTGAATTTCCAGAAATGGATCGATGAGCACCGTCACCTGCTCAAGCCGCCGGTCGGCAATAAATGCATCGTCGATGGCGATTTCATTGTCATGATCGTGGGCGGTCCGAACGCGCGCAGCGACTATCACTGGGACGAAGGTCCGGAATTTTTCTACCAGATCGAAGGCGAGATGGTGCTGAAGATCCAGGATGAAGGCCAGGCGCGCGACATCCCGATCCGCGCCGGGGAAATTTTCTACTTGCCTGCACGCGTACCGCATTCTCCGCAACGCATGCCCGATTCGATTGGTCTCGTGATTGAGCGCAAGCGTCTTGCTCACGAGAAGGATGGCTTGTTGTGGTTCTGCGAGCGCTGCAATCACAAGCTCTACGAAGAATTCTTCGTGCTGGAAAACATCGAGACGGATTTTCCAGCGGTGTTCGATCGCTACTACGGTTCGCTCGATGCGCGTACATGCAAGGGTTGCGGGCATGTGAATCCGGCGCCGGACAAATACCGCACCGGCTGAACGACAACAATCGAACCGTAGCGCCCCCCGAATCCTGCTTCGCCAATTCGCTATCATCCGCAGATGCTGCGGAACCTGCTCAAACTCAAGCCTCGCGATGTTCCGGTCATGGTTGCGCTGCGCAATACCGCGGCAGTCACGCTGCCGCTGGCCATCGGTATCGCCAGTGGGCATATGAATATCGGTCTGGGAGTTTCCGCTGGCGCGTTGAACACCATGTTCTCCGACCAGCCGGGAGCGTATCGGCTGCGCATGCGCCGCATGTTGTATGCGGCGGCAGCCGCTGGTGTATCCGCGTTCGTGGGCTATTGCCTCGGCGGGAACGATTGGCTGATTGCAATGGCAGCGCTAGTCTGGGGCGTGGGTGGCGGACTGCTGGTGGCACTCGGTCCGGATGCGGGCCGCATTGGCCTGATCAGCATGATCCTGCTGGTGGTGACATCGTCAGATCCGCGCACGCCAGCACAGGCAATTGGGCCTGCCTTGCTGATATTCGGCGGCGGCGTGCTATCGACTCTGTTCGCACTTGCTGGATGGCCGT
>JBDTLA010000074.1:0-4254 GCA_039935035.1 Rudaea sp.
GCTTCGTCGCGTGCGAGTTGTTCGCGTGCGTTGCCCATGGCTTCGTGCGTGCCGGGTACGTCGGCGAAGGTGAGGTCGATTCCGGACTCAAGCGTGCCGCGATAGTGCGTGATCGCGCGCGTGGTGCCACCAAGCACGTCGGATTGCGCAGCCGAATTCGGCACGAGCGCCTTGATCAGGCTCGATTTGCCCGCGCTGATTTCGCCGAATACGGCCACGTAAAGTTCTTCGCTGCGCGCGCGTCGATCCAGTTCTTCGAGTTCGGTCTGCAATTGCGCCGTGTCGGCGCGTTGCTGATTCAGGCGGGCGACGCGTTGGTCGACTTGCTCGCGCGTTGGTGCGGCGACCGGCGCACGCTTGCGCCGGCGCGGATGCAACAGACGCCAACCGAACCACACGCCCAGGACCACAACGATCGCGATCAAAGCGAGCACGACATACTGTAACCACTCAGGCAGTTCGTGCACTGCGTGCCACAACGCAATGCCACTGCGCAACGTGCCGAACACAACCCACAGCAATGCGGCTGCGGCGAGCGCAACTACGGCGTAGATGATCAGGCGCAGCGGGCGGGACGTGTTGGGCATCGGCAGAGTTTAGCGTAGGGGAAGGATGCGGCGTTAGACGCAAAAACAGCAAATGGGAGGCGTGCAACCGTGTATGAGACTTGCAATTCTTTGCGCGTCATCCGCGCGCAGGCGGGAGACGCTTTACAACAGCCGCAGGGCTGGTCGTCCAGTTCTTGCTCTCGATTCAAAGGCACAAACGAAAAAACCGGATTGCCGCCGGCGCGGGAATGACGGGCGCTATATGCTCTTGCCCGATTCCCGATTCCCGATTTCTGGCATCATCAATCCAGCGACAGGGAGAACGTGCATGTGGATAAGCATCGTCATCGCCGCGGCCTTGGCTGCCCAACCGGCCGTAACGCCAGCGACACCTTCAACCCGCGATCAAGCACTCGCCACGCAGCCGTTCTTTCACACGCTGGGCGCTGCCGAAGGCTTGCCATCGAGCACGGTGTGGAAACTGGCGCAGGACCACGCGGGATTTATCTGGATCGGCACGGCCGATGGTTTGGCGCGCTACGACGGGGTGGGTTTTCGCGTGTACCGACACGACGCTTCCGATTCGGCTTCACTTTCGGGCGACGATGTCACCGCGCTGTTCGTCGATCATGATGGGCGACTGTGGTGTGGCGGCGAAGACGCTGGCTTGAACCTGCTGGATGCCGATGGCAACGGCTTTCGGCATTTTCGCCACGATCCAAAAATTTCGGACACGCTCGCCAGCAACGATGTATGGGCCATCGGCCAGACTGTTGACGGAACCATCTGGGTTGGAGGCTATGCCAGTGGCCTGGATCGATTGCTGCCAGACGCGCACGGTTTTGAACACGTCCGCAAAGATGCTCAACGAGTGGGTTTGTCGTCGGACAACGTGCTCGCCCTGCATGGCGACGCGGCTGGAAATTTGTGGATTGGCAGCGACGTGGGCATTGAAGTGCGTAGTGCCGATGGCAACTTTCGCCATGTCGACATGAGTGCCGTGCCGGGCAGCGGTGGAATCAACGCAATCACGTTCCTCAACAGCGATCACGCCATGCTGGCCGGAACGCGGCGCGGCGTGCTGCGTATTGGTACGGACCTCAAGGCGACAGTGCTTGCCGATGCGGGCCTGAGCGACAAGGTAATTTATGGTCTCGCCGCCGGACGACAGGGCGCGATCTGGATCGCCACGCGCGAGGGTCTTGACCGTCGCCGGGTGGATGGGCGCCTGGATATCTATCGGGACAATGCTGCCGTTCCCGGCAGCATGCCTGGCAAGAAAGTATTCGATGCGTTGCGCGATCGCGAAGGTGGGCACTGGTTTGCCACCACGGATGGCGGTGTTGCCTACCTGCCGCCGGATTGGCGCAATTTTGCCTTGTATCGACACGATCCTGGCAATCCAGGCAGCATCAGCGAAAACCGGGTCGAAGGCCTTGCCGCCGGTGCCGACGGAAAGATCTGGGCGGTGAACCTGGATGGCGGCATCGATCGCGTGGATCCGGCCATCGGCCAGGTCGAACGCTTCGCGCAACGCTGGACTGCGCCGGAAAAGGCGTTGTGGTCGGTGCTGGCCGATCGCAACGGACGCGTGTGGGTCGGGCATACCCATGGCCTGCGCGTATACGAATTGCAAAGTGGAAAATTCCAGGATTTGCCGGTCGATCGCAAACGCCATGATGCGCTGGCGCCGGGTACGCTGGATCAACTAACGCTCGCGCCAGACGGCGCAATCTGGGCCAGCGCCAATGGCGGTGCGATCCAGCGCATCGATCCCGCAACGCTGAAAATCGCGCGATATGACGAGGGCAACGGATTGCGCAGCACCGATGTCGGACAGATCGGGTTTGCGCCAGATGCGACCTTGCTGGTGGCCAGCGCTGCCGGGCTGGATCGCCTCGATACCACCGCTCAACGCTTTTTGCCGGTAGCCAACGCGCCGACCCAACGAGTGCTGGCGTTTGCGTTTGCCGATGATGGCAGCGTCTGGCTGCATACCACTGCGTCGCTACTGCATTACGGCTATCAGGCGGGGGTGCTCACCTCGATCGCCAAGGTCGATACCGATTCGGATTGGCCGAGCCTGACGGCTGGCGGCATGCAGGTCGATGCGCGCGGGCGTGTGTGGGTAAGCAGCGCGCGCGGACTGTGGCGTTACGATCCGGCCACGCAGGCGATTCGTCAGTACGGCAGCGGCGACGGTCTGGCCAGCGCGGAATTCAATCGGCTGCCGCTGTTGAAACGAGCCGATGGGGCGATGTTTGGCGGTACGTTGGCCGGCATCGTCGGATTCAACCCATCGAGCCTTGTGGAAAACGCCGCACCGCCGCCGTTGCTGATCGATCACGCAGGCTTGCGTCGCAATGGGCGCGAGCTGAATCTGAATCCTGCGGACGGCACGATCAACATGCGTTGGGATGATCGTGACTTGCGCTTCGTTGCGCGCGCGCTGAGTTACGCCAATCCGGCGAACAATCGTTATCAATGGCAACTTGCCGGATTCGATACTGGCTGGATCGATGGCGGCGCAAACGGCGAACGTGTGTTTTCGCAGCTGCCGCCCGGCGACTATGCGTTGAAGCTGCGCGCATCCGCGAGCGGCAGTGCATGGAGCGCGCCGCTCGCACCGCTGCGCGTGCATGTGGCCCCGCCGCCGTGGAAAACACCGTGGGCGTACGCGGCGTATGCCGCCGCAGGTTTGCTCGCGTTGCTGCTGGCGTTCCGCACTTATCGGGTACGCCTGAAACGTCGCCATGCATACGACCTGGCCGAACAACAACGACGTTTCGCCGAACATGCCAGCGAGGCGAAATCGGAATTCCTCGCCACGATGGGCCATGAAATCCGCACGCCAATGACCGGTGTTCTGGGCATGACCGAGTTGTTGCTGCGTACTTCGCTCGACCGCACTCAGCGCGGCTATGCGCAATCGATCGAAACGTCGGGCAAGATGATGCTGCGCCTGGTCAACGATTCGCTGGATCTGGCACGCATCGAAGCCGGAAAACTCGAACTGCAATCCACGCCGGTGGATTTGCATGCGCTGATGCGCGAGTTGTCGGCGGTCGGGCAAACCCTGGCGCAGGCAAAAGGGCTGGAGTGGAAGATGCGTATTGACACCGATGCCCCGAGTTGGGTTCGCGGCGATGGCGTACGCATCAAACAAATCCTGTTGAACCTTGCCAACAACGCGATCAAATTCACCCAGCACGGCGAAGTCGAGCTGGCACTCAGTCGCGGTCATGCCGGCGGCGCACATTTCTGCGTGCACGATACCGGACCGGGCATCGCGCAGCCGACACGAGCCCGCCTGTTCCAGCGCTTTGAACAAGCCGATGGGCCGCAGCGCAACTCCGGTAGCGGTTTGGGATTGGCCATCTGTCGTGAGCTCGTTGCTCGGATGCGCGGCACGATTGCGCTCGACACTACGCCCGGTGCCGGCAGCACGTTTCGCGTCGATTTGCCGTTGCAGGAAATCACCGCTCCGACCCAGCGTGGCGAAGAAGACTCCGCATCGCATTCACATGCATCGAGTCTGGTCACACCATTGCGCATCATGCTGGTCGAAGACGACGCCACCGTCGCCGAAGTTGTCACCGGTCTGCTCCAAGTGCTGGGCCATCGCGTCGTTCACGCCGCGCATGGACTGGCCGCACTCGCGGAAATTGAGTCCAGCGCGTGCGACGTCGCACTGATCGATCTGGAT
>JBDTLA010000075.1:0-10078 GCA_039935035.1 Rudaea sp.
TAATGACTCCTCAACAACGCAAGCTGAGTGGTTCGTGGCCCACGCCCGCGGAGCTGGATATTCTCCGCGTGCTGTGGGATCACGGCGATTGCACGGTGCGCGAAGTGCATGAAAAGCTCTATGGCAATGACGGTGCGGGGTATACCGCGGCGTTGAAATTGCTACAGATCATGCATGCCAAGGGCTTGGTGGAACGCGACGATTCGCAGCGCGCACATGTGTATCGCTCTGCGATCGACCAGCAGCGGACGCAGAACCACTACGTGAGTGATATGGCCCGACGCCTGTTCAATGGTTCGACCTCGCAACTGGTCTTGCAAGCCTTGGGAAGCCATCCGGATACCTCGCGCGAAGAGCTCAAGGAAATCCGCGCGTTGCTGCGTGAAATCGAAGCCAAGGGGGGCTGACGATGGCTATCGCCCAACTCTTTGCATCGCAGTGGTTCAGTGTCACGGTCGATCTGCTTGGGTCTGCGTTATTGCATTTTCTCTGGCAGGGCGCGATTGTCGGAGCGCTCTATGCATTGCTGCGACCTTTATGCGCCAGTGTCACTGCGCGCTATCGGTTGGGTCTGGGCGCGATGCTGGCACTCGCGCTATGCCCGGTGTTCACGTTAATCTGGCTGTGGCCGCATTCCGGTGACGCAACGGCGGCGATGGGTGGGCAACTGCGGCAGTTTGCCGGAACATTCTCCATTGTTGCTGCACAGGTGCCCGCTGGGTGGCATCTGCACAGTTGGCTGCCCTGGTTGGTGGCAATCTGGTTCGGCGGCGTTTTCACCATTGGCATGCGCTCGCTTTGGCAATGGCAGCATCTGCTGCGTATCGTCAAACTAGCCAATCCGGTGCCGGATTGGGAATCTCGCTTGAACAATCTGCGCGCGCGCTTTGGCCTGCGCCGCCCGGTGCGTCTGCTTGCGTCAGCGCGTGCGCTCACGCCGATGTTGATTGGCTGGTTCAAGCCGGTGATTTTGCTGCCGGCAAGCATGCTCACCGGATTTGCGCCGGATCAACTCGAATTGATCATCGCCCATGAACTTGGCCATGTCCGACGCTGGGACTATCTGGCCAACCTGATCCAGGTCGTCATCGAAACTGTGCTGTTCTACCATCCGGTCGTGCACTGGATATCGCGCGATGTGCGCAACCTGCGCGAAGAATGTTGTGACGATCTGGTCTTGCAGGTGGCGCGTGGAAATCCGCTGACCTATGCGCGTGCGCTTGCGGATCTCGAACAACTGCGGCAGGAGTTGGTCCTATTGCCTGCACTGGGAGCTGGCGGCGGCGTACTGCTCGATCGGGTGCGTCGTATCGTTGGCGCGACCGAAATGATCGAACCGCTGCCGCGCAATCACACCTGGCCCATGCTGGTCGCGGTCGTCGCCATGGCTTGCATGCTCTGGCACCCACATGCCGACACCGTTATCCCACAAGCAAGTCGCGTTCTGGCAGCCATTCCCACGCATGCATTGGCACTGACTAGCGGCAATGCTGCTCTGGTTGAGCCTGCTGCGGCTGCTGCGGCGAAAAGTCCAGTGCAACCCGCGCAGAATCTGCCAGTTACAAGCATCGACTCGAGAACCCGCGTCGCCGTCACGTCAGAAGTAGCGCCACCGCCGTCGTCAATCGAGCAAGTGCGGATTGCGCATCCGCGGGTCAAAATCGCCCTGAGCAATCACATCGAAAACATCGGCGATCTTTCCCATTTCAGCAGCATGTCTGCACCGGCGACGTTGGCGCTGGGGAGTGACGAAACAGCTACGCTGGCGCCGCCCGTGGTGGCGCCCGTGCATGTGGTCGCACCGAGTTATCCGCCGCGCGCGATGCTGGCGGGAATTACCGGTAATGTCGATCTGGCTTACAGCGTCGACTCAAGCGGCAAGGTACGCAACGTGCGCGTGTTGCATGCCATCCCTTCGGGCGTCTTTGACGCCACGGCCAAAGCCGCACTGAGCGAGTGGCGATTCCCGGCCTCGGCGGTTGGTGTGGAGCAAACGCAGAATTTCGCGTTTACCCTGCCTGGGCATGGAAACACCGACAAATGCCAGAAACTCACCGGCTCGCTGATTTGTCGCCAGCCCGGCGAGTGAAGCCAGTTCCCACAGGTGGGTTGCGGTCGCGAGCTCATTGCCAATTTATGCGATCGCGCACGGTTTAACGCTCGTCGACGCCTCGTTTAACGCCATTTTAATCGCCATGGCCCTAGCATCTGAGCCACTGTAAGTTCTGTCGACACTCCTAAGGTCAGGTCAGGTGACTGGCAGATTACGGTAATCGGGGCAGTAGCATTCGGCCCAAGGCAGGTGTGTTCCCCCAACAACACCTCCTTGGGCCTTTTTATTGATTGCGCCCCATCGCGCCATCATTGAACTTGCCGCTACGTGAACAATCAAGGAATGATCGTCGTCGGTAGCCTTCGCTTCCGGCCGCATTCGTCCCCAATGCGAGTATTCTGCGCCCATGCGTATTCTGGTCATTGAAGACAACAGCGACATCGCCGCCAACATCGGCGATTACCTCGAAGAAAAAGGTCACGTGGTGGATTTCGCCGGCGATGGCGTAACCGGTTTGCATCTGGCCGTCGTTCACGACTTCGATGCCATCGTGCTGGATCTGACCTTGCCGGGGATGGATGGTCTTGAGTTGTGCAAGAA
Organism: Rudaea sp.; assembly: GCA_039935035.1. GTDB lineage: Bacteria > Pseudomonadota > Gammaproteobacteria > Xanthomonadales > Rhodanobacteraceae > Rudaea. Next base: position 2,654 of record JBDTLA010000075.1, read on the forward strand.
ATTGCGCCAGGACGCGCGCCGGCAAACGCCGGTGTTGATGCTCACCGCACGCGATGCGTTGGAACAAAAACTCACCGGTTTCGATTCCGGTGCAGACGATTACATGGTCAAGCCCTTCGCCTTGCAGGAACTCGAAGCGCGTCTGGCCGTGCTCGGTCGCCGCGGCAAAGGCGTACAGAGCCGCATACTGCAATTGGCAGACCTGAACTTCAACCTCGACACCTTGGTGGTGACGCGCGGCGGCAAGTCCATCCAGCTCAATCCGATTGGATTGAAGTTGCTGCAACATCTGATGGAATCCAGTCCGTCCGTGGTTACGCGCCAGGATCTGGAAACCCGCGTCTGGGGCGAGGAATTGCCGGATAGCGATTCGTTGCGTGTGCACATCCATGGGCTGCGCGCGGCCATCGACAAACCTTTCGACAAGCCGCTGATCCACACGCGGCACGGCATCGGCTACCGCATGGTAGACCCCGACGCGGCGATTGTCTGACTCCGGCATAGTCGCGGCGACAGATGGCCAGGGTCCATTACCGACGCAGGCTGCGCAGCCGCATCATCATTTCATTTGCTGTATTCGGCTTGGCTTTGACGGCGCTGTTCGCCGTTGCCACGATGTACATGCGTGCACGCCTTGAAGACCAACTGATCAACAATTCGCTGCAACGCGAGGTGAAGAACTTCGTCGACTTCAAACGCGCGCATCCGGAGCCTGATGCAATCTGGAACATAACCATCTATTTTGCCGATATCTACGGCGCCAGCAAGTTTGCCAATGTGCCATTCGCCTGGCAGAAGTACGACACCGGCGTATACGACATCGAGCAACTTGATGGCAATGGCAAGATGCGACCGTACAAACTGGCGGTATTCAAGAGTCCACAGTATTGGGCTTTTTTGCGCCTGGATCAGAGCGCGCAAAAGCTGGGCGAGCGCCAGTTGCTGATCGGCCTGAGCGGGGCTGTCCTGGCATTCGCGATCCTTTCGTTACTCATCGGACGTTGGTTATCAATGCGCGTCATGAGCCCGGTCACCAATCTGGCGGCGCGCGTCCAGGCGATGGGAAAGACCGGCAAAGCCGCGCCGCTGGCCGAGCATTTTGCCAACGACGAAGTCGGTCAATTGGCCTCTGCGCTGGACGATTACGCGCGTAAGCTGACCGCGTTGGTTGAGCGCGACCGCGAATTCAATGCCGACGTCAGCCATGAACTGCGCACGCCCTTGGCGGTAATCGCCAGCACCACGGAATTGCTGTTGTCCTCGGAAACCATATCGGACAAATTGCGCGAGCGCCTCATGCGCATCGATCGCGCGTCGCGTCAATCGACCGAATTGACCAATGCCTTGCTGCTGTTGTCGCGCAGTGAACGCTCGGCACCAATCGATGGCGAAACCACCGAAGTGGCCACCATCGCGCAGCAAGTCATCGACGTGTATCGCTCGCATTTGGGCAACAAGCCGGTCGATGTGAAACTCATCATCGAACAGCCGCTGGAAGTCGTCGCGCCGTCGTCAGTGATAGCGGTGGCACTGGGTAACCTGATCGGCAACGCATTCAAATACACGCCTCGCGGCGACGTGATCATTACGGTGGGCGCTGGACGCGGCAAGGTCACGGTAGAAGATTCCGGTCCCGGCATCAAAGTCGAGGATGCCGAAAAACTGTTCGAGCGCGGCGTGCGCGGTGAAGGCGCAACCGGCAAGGGTGCCGGTTTGGGTTTGGCCATCGTGCGTCGGCTCTGCGAGTTGTACGACTGGCGCGTGAGTCTTGCCCCGAGACCGCAAGGTGGCGCCACGGCGACCCTGGATTTTCGGTTGCGGGAGTGAGATGCAAAAGCCTGGGTCGTAAATCGGGAAAAGTTTAAATTCTCGTCATTCCCGCGAAGGCGGGAATCCAGTTCTTTCCTTTTCTATCGCCGGACTGGATGGCAAAAACTCGATGACCAGCCCTCCGGCTGTTGCGAAGCGCTTCCGGGTTCCACTTCGCGCCCCTCGAATGACGGTCTTTTGATTGTCCGCCTAACGGCTTCTCACACCAATTCCAACCACCCTCGCGAATCCGCCGTCTTGCCCTCGAACAAGCCGAAAAACAATTTCTGCATCCTGGCCGTGACCGGTCCGGGCTTGCCGGCGCCGACGGGCTTTCCGTCGACCGAACGGATCGGGGTGATTTCTGCGGCGGTGCCGCACATGAACAATTCGTCGCACAGGTAGAGATATTCGCGCGGCAGGTCGCGTTCGACGACTTCCATGCCATCTTCACGGGCCAGCGTAATCAGCGTGTGGCGGGTGATGCCGTTGAGCAACGCCGCACTGACGGGCGTCGTGTGCAGCGCGCCGTCGAAGACCAAAAACAGGTTCTCGCCAGCGCCTTCGCTGAGCAATCCCGTCGAGGCCAAGGCAATGCCCTCGCCGAAACCGAGTCGGCGTGCTTCGCGCGCGATCAACTGACCGGACAAATAATTACCGCCCGCTTTGGCCCCGGTCGGAATCGTGTTCGGTGCCATGCGTTGCCAACTCGACACGCAGGCATCGATACCGGCCTCAAGCACACCCGCGCCCAGATACGCACCCATGTTCCATGCGGCCACGGCCACATCGATCGGTGTCTCGGCCGATAAACCGAAACCGCCGAGTCCACGAAACGCGACTGGCCGCAGGTACGCGCGATCAAGCTTGTTCGCGCCGATCACCTCGCGCGATGCCTGTGCCAGCGCTTCGAGCGAATACGGAATCGTCATGTCGTATATTTTTGCGGAGTGATACAAACGCTTCAGGTGATCGGTCAGGCGGAATATCGCCTGACCCTTGGGCGTCGGATAACTGCGGATGCCCTCGAACACCGACGAACCATAGTGCAGCGCATGCGCCATGACATGCGTGGTTGCCTCGGCCCAAGGTTTGATTGCGCCGTTTTGCCAGATGAATTGTGGATATTGCTGGGCCATGGGTCGGTTCCTGTGTGGCGCGCGTTATTCGAGTACCACAGAATATGGCATGCCCGGCACCCGTGTCGAATAGCCCAGGTCGCAAAATCGAAAGTGCTAGCCCTCTCGCCCAACGCTGAGGCTGTTGGGGGAGAGGGAGCTCTGCCGTCACTCGACGACGGCTGCTATTCGCGAATCAGGATTTGAGGCGTTCGCACACCGCTAATGTCGCGCGCGCGCGATTGAGTGTGTAGAAGTGGATTCCCGGCGCACCGCCGTCGATCAACTGCCGACAAATCTGGGCAACAACATCGGCACCGAACTCTCGGATCGACGCGGCATCGTCACGATACGCTTCCAGGCGTTTGCCGATCCAGCGTGGGATCTCCGCGCCGCACATCTCCGAAAAGCGACGCAACTGTGAGTACTGCGAAATCGGCATGATGCCGGGAACGATCGGAATGGTCACGCCGGCAGCGCGGGCGTCGTCGACAAAACGAAAGTACGCGTCCGCATTGAAGAAGTATTGCGTGATCGCGCCATTCGCGCCGGCGTTGACCTTGGCTACGAAATTCTTCATGTCCGCGTGCGCGTCACCGGCCTGTGGATGCATCTCGGGATAACACGCGACTTCGATATGAAAGAAGCCATCGTGTTCGCGCCGAATGAATTCCACCAGCTCGCTGGCATAACGAAAATCGCCGTGCGTCGCCATGCCCGATGGCAGGTCGCCGCGCAACGCCACGATACGCTTGCAGCCCATCGCCCGGTATTCTTCGAGCAAGGTACGAATCTCCGCCCGCGACCCACCCATGCACGAGACGTGCGGCGCCGTTTCAAGACCATGGTGCTGGCGCAGACGCCGCACTGTCTCCGGGGTATAGCTCAAAGTCGAACCGCCTGCGCCAAATGTGACGCTGGCGTATTCGGGCTTGAGCGACTTCAACTTCGGCACGGTGGCTTCGAGGGTAGCCCTCTGTTCGTCGGTCTTCGGTGGAAAAAACTCGAAGCTGAATTTAGCCGAGGAATCCTTGCTCATGTAGGCGCTCCGCATAAATGTACGGCTGCAAAAAATGCGGCCAGTTTCGTCTCGTCGAGGCGTCCGTCCGTGCGCACGCCCGAACACAGGTCAACAGCAAACGGTTGCACCGCCGCTAGCGCCTCAACCACATTGTCTGCGCGCAGGCCGCCGGCGAGATATACCGGCTTGCCGCACTCTTGCACGATTCGCTGGCTCAGGGCCCAATCGTGCGTTCGCCCGGTCCCACCAAGTTGCTTGATTGGCAGTGTCGGATTGCCTGAATCGAGCAGCAAGGCGTCGACCTGCGGTGCGATCTCGCAAGCCATGCTTACAGATTCCGCATCCCGCACATGAATCACCTGCACGATTGAGATGCCGGGCAGGGCGCGACGCAACATTGCGTAAGTGCGCATCGGCACTGCGTCGACGAGCTGCAGCGTATTCGTGCCACAGCGGCGTTGCTGGTCGATGATCGCGTCGGCATCGCTCAGGCAGGTCAGCAGGAACGTGGCGATGGGTGGCGGCACCGATGCGGCGATGTCGGCAATGGTGTCTTCGTCAATCACACCGGGACCGCTCGGCATAGCGGACACCAGACCAAGCGCACTGGCGCCATGACGAATAGCCAGTTGGGCTTCCGTACGATCGCGGATGCAACAAATTTTTATTCTTGGCGTCAGGCGCATGCTGGATGCCTATGCTGCGGCGAGCGCATGGCGCGCCCGCCGTCAGACGAAGTGCCAGAGCTCAGTAGCGGTAATGGTCCGGCTTGTACGGCCCATCCACCGGCACGCCGAGGTAGTCTGCTTGCGCCTTGGTGAGCTGGGTCAGCTTGACGCCGATCTGGGCCAGGTGCAGGCGTGCGACTTCTTCGTCGAGCTTCTTCGGCAGGCGATAGACGTTCTTGTCGTAGACATCCTTGTTTTTCCACAAGTCGATCTGCGCGAGCGTCTGGTTGGAGAAGCTATTTGACATGACGAACGCCGGATGACCATGCGCGCAGCCGAGGTTCACCAGACGGCCTTCGGCCAGCAGATAGATGCTGCGTCCGCTCGGGAACGTGTAACGATCAACCTGCGGCTTGATGTTTTCGTGACGTATGCCAGCCAGCGCCTTCATCGCGTCGACCTGGATCTCGTTGTCGAAGTGGCCGATGTTGCATACCAATGCGTTTTCCTTCATCGCCAGCATGTGCTCGATGGTGATGATGTCGCGGTTGCCGGTGGTGGTGACGTAGATGTCGGCTTCACCCAGGCTGTCTTCGACAGTGGTGACCTCGAAGCCTTCCATCGCCGCCTGCAGCGCACAGATCGGGTCGATTTCAGTTACCAGCACGCGGGCGCCGAAACTCTTCAGCGAATGCGCGCAACCCTTGCCGACATCGCCGTATCCGCAGACCACGGCCACCTTGCCTGCGATCATCAGGTCGGTCGCACGCTTGATGCCGTCGGCGAGCGATTCGCGGCAGCCGTACAAGTTGTCGAATTTCGACTTGGTCACCGAATCATTGACGTTGATCGCCGGCACCAGCAACTTGCCGGCTTCCATCATCTGATACAGACGGTGCACGCCGGTGGTGGTTTCTTCCGACACGCCTTTCCAGTCGGCAGCCACGGTTTTCCAGAAACCGGGACGTTCGGTACGCGTGCGCTTGAGCAGATCCTTGATCACTTGCTCTTCATGATTGGCGCCGGGTTGATCGACCCAGTTGTCGCCTGATTCCATCTGTACGCCCTTGTGGATCAGCAGCGTGGCGTCACCGCCGTCGTCGACGATCAACTCAGGACCTTTCATACCGTCGTGGGTGAGCATGTCCAACGTGCAATCCCAGTATTCTTCCAGCGTCTCGCCTTTCCACGCGAACACGGGAACGCCGGAAGCAGCAATCGCCGCAGCCGCATCGTCCTGGGTCGAGAAAATATTGCATGACGCCCAACGCACGGATGCGCCGAGTGCGGCCAGCGTTTCGATCAGCACCGCGGTTTCCTTGGTCATGTGCAGCGAGCCGGACAGGCGCACGCCTTTCAACGGTTGTTGCGGCGCGTACTGCGCGCGGATCGACATCAAGCCGGGCATTTCCTGCTCGGCCATGCGAATGCGCTTGCGTCCCAGATCGGCCAGGGACATATCGCGGACTTTGTAATCCTGATTTTCGGATTGTTTGACAACAGCGTTCATTGTGGACTCCAGTGTCTAGAAGGGCAGTCATGGATGACCGCGCTAGCGAAAGCATTTGCAGGAGCAAACACATCGCACAAATAGGCGCCGTTTCGGTGATGGAACCCGAAAGCCCCGCCGAGCCTGATTCCGCAATCGCGGAAATGCAGCGCCCCTCGGCGAGTCAACGGGCAGCGATTATATCGCTTATTCGCGATGAAAGGATAAATGGCTGGGATGACGTACCGCTTGCGGCTGGCCGGAGCCGGAGTAGAACGGGAGGAGCCGCAAAGCGACGTATCCCGCCAGGTACGGCAAGACACAAAAGCCGGTATACGCTGCGCTGCTCCTGCCCTACGGAATGGTGCAGCCACCGATCTTTTTCAGGTCGATGCTGCCAGACAGGCCGACGAAGCTGTGGGTGATGGCGGTTTGGTCGAATTGGTATTGCAGAGTTGCTCGATCGCAACCGCGCATCGTCAGCACGGCGTGACCGATTTGCACGGTATTGCCGGTCGCTTTCTCGTCGAGCGCACCGCCGATGGTGCGCAGGATTGGCAAGGTCACGCTGCCGTTGGTGGCGGTCGATAGATCGTTGGACAACGTGAACCAGTGCTGTTGTGCAGGATCGTCGCCGCGGTTGGCCGGATCGTAGGTGAACCAGGCGATAAAGACAAAGCCGTTGAAATCGTTGCTGCGCGGAATGATGGAAATTTCCATGCCCTGTCCGGAAGTCGCCGGGTCGTACCAGGAACCACTTTGGCGGGCGTCGAAGCCCTGTGCTGGCGTATTACCGATCTGCGCGGGCGATGTCTGTCCGTTGGCCAGCACGCAGGGACTGGTCGATGGGGTCAGGCGACTCAGTGAAATCAAGCCATGCTGCCCCTGATTCACGTCGGCATCAAACTGGTAATCAAGCAGCGCCGAACTGCAGTCGATGAAACTCAAATGCGCACTACCAACCTGGCGTGCGGCAACAGTGCCCGCGTCGAAAGTACCCGGATCGGTGATGGCAATCGTCAGATCAACGCCAGTGGCACCTAGAACGGGGTTGCCCTGGAATGTGTACCACGCCAATCTGGCGGGATCGTTGAGATAAGAAGGTGCGAATACCGAGAATGGTGTATTGGGCGCGTAGGTGAACCACGGCATGAACAACACATTCGCGCTGGCGATGTAGTCGAGGGTGAATCCCTGGCCGGATTCGTAAGGCGCGTACCAGGCACCGTCGATGCCGGGTTGATCGACGCGAATCGATGCCGGCACCGCGGCCGCATCGTGCAAGGCGAACACTTCGGGGGTATTCGGGCTGACTTCGTT
>JBDTLA010000076.1:0-9880 GCA_039935035.1 Rudaea sp.
GACAAGCCGACGAAGGCGAAGCGGCCGACGAATTCCAGACCGCGGGTGAAACCCGGCATTTCTGCGATGACGTCTTTCGCGCCGGTTTCCGGATCCAGTGTGCACAACTGGCCGGCGCCGGATTCCAGATACCACAACCGGTTTTCATGCCAGCGCGGCGAGTGCGGCATCGACAAGCCGCGCACGAGTATTTTCTCGTCCTCCAACCGCATCAGCAATCCGCCGCTGGCCTTGTTGTCGCGCCAGCTGCCGGCACTATCGGTCTCGCCCAGCGCAGTCACATAGGCCGGTTTGCCGTCGCGCATGGCCAGGCCGTTTAGATGGCAGCGATCGCTGACGTCGTATTCGCTCACGAACGGCGGTCGCCAGCGCGGCACCACGCTGTGCTCGGGTGCCAGCGTACACAGGCACGACATCTTGGTATTGATAAACCATAACTCGCCGTCATCCGCGTAAGCCATTTCGTGGATGTCGATATCGCCGGTGACGTGAATGCTGCGCGGCAGATACGCGGCGTCGTGTTTGCCGTGCGGTTCAAGTTTTGGTGCCACCGCCGGCATGTTGTAGAACGTCCACAACTGGCTGTCCGAACCGATCGCAAGCTTGCCCGGTGCGGTGCCCATGCCCATCGGTTTGCCCATCGGCTGAAAATGCGTATTCAGGCTGTCGCCCTGATCGCGCAACAGGATCAATTGTCCTGCCTGGTAGGTCGAAACGAGGATGGATACGCCGAGTTGGCGTAACAGCGGCGGAAATGTGTTGGTGTGCTTGCTTGCAAGCGCGGCGGCTTGGGAAGTGTTAGGTGGTGAGGTCATCCGGGGATTGTAGCGGAGGCGTGGAGACGAGGAGGTGTGGAGCGAACAAAGGTCTCGTCATTGCTACGTAGGCTGGAATCCAGTTCCTTCTTTTCGGTTTTGAATTGTTGAATCAAGAGCGGGAGCTGGAGCTGGATTCCTGACTACGCAGGACTGGCGAGCCTTTAACTCGTTGCACGCACAAGCTGCGTGATCGACGATCGTGAGAGTGACGTCAATCGAATCCGTTCCGGAAAATGCGATCGGTAACCGGCACCAAGGAACCGAATTCGTACGCTCCTACGTCGCATTTCGCGCCGGCTATTCGGGGCGCACCGCGCTGATCGGTCGTCAGCAGCGCAAGGTTATCGTCGACGCAACCCTGCGCCGTCGTGCTGTCGATCGCCTCGCTGCCGGCAAGCAGCGCGTGAGTAAGCGTGGGGCCTCCATTGTCCGCCAATGGACCAATCGTGTTGGTCGATACGAGGCCGCGCGCGCCGATGCCATTGCCGGAAAACGAGCACCCCGCATAGTCAGCGAGGAGATTCCAGCCGTAGACCTCGAGGACGCCATTGCAGTCGTCGGCAATCGGCGAATCGAGCGTCGTATTCGCAGCAATCAGCGAGTTGGTGGCGACAAGGCGTTTACCCGGTTTGTTGTAAAGGCCTCCCCCAGAGCCTCCCGGTGGATTGCGATCATGGCTCGCGTCATTGGCGATGATCGATGAGTTGTAGAGCCAGGTCGCGCCGTCCTCGTTGGCAATGCCACCACCGTTGGCGTTGGTGGTGTTGCCGCTGATGGTGCTGTTGATGACGAAGGTTTGCCCGAAATTGTACGTACCTCCGCCGTCTCCGTTGGCAGCATTGCCGCTGATCGTGCTGTTGGCGACGGTGGATTGTCCGAAATTCGAGATTCCTCCGCCGTCTCTGCTAGCCGTATTGCCGCTGACCGTGCTGTTGACGATGGAGGATTGTCCGAAATTCCAGATTCCTCCGCCGTCTCTGGCAGCCGCATTGCCGCTGATCGTGCTGTTGATGAGCTCCAGACTGGCTCCGACATAAATCGCGCCTCCGTCACCGGAGTAGTTGCCGGTTATGCTGGATTCGCGGAAGGTCGCGCGCCCTTGGACGGTTGAACCCATCGCGCTGATGAATGCCGCGCCGCCCTTCGCCGAGCTATTCCCGGTCATGCTCGTTTCAAGAAAGGTTGCTGTCCCTTCGACAAACACTGCGCCGCCGGAAGTCGCAGCCACATTGTTCACAAACGTGGTTCGCAGAACATCCAGATTACCCAAGCGTGACACGGAAATCCCCGCGCCGAAACCGCTGGAATTACCTGAGACAATGCTGTCTTGCAACGTCAACGTTCCGTCCAGCTTGATACCACCGCCGCCATCGGAGGTGAGGTAGCCGCCGCGAATGGTGACGTTGCTGATGGTCACCACGCGATCCCGTTCGATGGTCATCACGCGGTCGATCTGATCGGCGTCGATCACGGAGCTTGCCGCTGAAGCGCCTTCGATCGAGATGAATTGATCAGGAGACAGCGGCGACTCCAGGTTCAAGTCCCCGACGGATTCGTCGAAGACCACAGCGGGTCTTGTCAGCGTGTAGTTGCCTGCCGGCAAGACGATATGCGTCGTGCGCGGTCCGGTCAGGCCATTGGCCTGCATGATCGCCGCCCGCAGGGAGCAATCGCCATGGGGGCTCTCACAAATTCCATCGAAATTAGTGCCGTCGGGTTCATCCGCCTCGGTATTGACCGTGAAGGTTACGTCGGCGTGGGCAAAGGAGGCACTCACGAAGGTCAGTACGAAAATCAGCGCGCTCGCGCAAGCACGCAGTTTCGAAGGTGGCTGTTGCGACATCTCTCGTCGATGGAAAGTCATGGCCTGGGCTCGAAGTCGCGTCATCGCGGAGACGCTGGCGGCTTGAGTTACAGGAATTGGCGCGAATTCCGGTCATTCAGTCCGGATTGAGCATGAAATCAGACATTCCGGGACACCAAAAAGGGAAGCTTGATACCGATCTTCGCGACATTTTTCGCGCTGTTCGCCAGCGCAATTGCACGTCCGCACAGCCTGCCCTGCCGCGTCGATATCGGGGACATCGGAACAAGCGCCTCAGAAATCGTTCTCGATCATGTCCATGTTCACCGTATCGCCCGTGTAGGTGACTGAACTGGTCGGCGATATCGAGAAGTGTCCTCCGCCATTGGCCGCCACGTCCGGCCACCACAGCGGATCGCCACCGGCGAACCAGGTAAATCCGAGCAGCACGCCAGCACCGGCTGTGGCATCGCGATAGGCAATGAAATCGGCCCAGGCTTGCGGCGCGTTGGTCGCCCCGGCATACATGCCGATTTCACCCAGATAGACTTTGTAGCCATGCGCGGCCGCTTCATTGACGGCGACCGCAAGATGATCGCGCGCGGCCGTAATCGAAGTGATCTGGGTCGAGCCACCGCCTTCGTCCGCATCCAGATACGTATGCACCTCGGCGGCCATGTTGTTGGCCGGATCGCTGAGCGGTTGGCCGACACCGTTCGCGTTCAGCCATCCATACGCATTGGATCGTTTCGTTGCGGCAGTATCGTAGAAGTTCGAAGTCCACGTGCTCGCCGCCGTGTAGCCATTGCCCGGCACGAAGATGCGTTGCGTCGAACCCGTTGCACGAATCGCGCTGACGGCTGTCTGCGCGGCGGTGAACCACGCCATTGTGGACATATCGTTTGGTTCATTGATCAAGCCGTATTCGACTCGCGAGTTGTCGCCGAAGATCGTCGCCATGCGCGACCAGAAGTCGGCGAATGCCGTATTCGGCACCATTGCCGATCCGACCACGTTGCCGCGATAACGTGCACCACCGGCTCCGCCCGCCGTGTTGGAATCCCAGGGTTCGACGACCACGCGCAGACCCTTGACGTTGGTCGCGTAGTCGACGATGCGCTTGTAGTTGTCGAAATAGGTCTTGTAGCGCCCGGTTTGCGCTGCCGGGATCGGTCCGTTGAGAACCTGTTGCATGCATTCCCAGGAAAACAGGAAGCGCAAGGTGGTCATGTGCTTGGATGCAAAGTAGTCGACCAAGCGTTCATCATGGTGCGGATAGTTGGTGCCCTCAATCGGCCCGCCGGCCTGGTCGCAGTTTTGGTAGGCCATTTCCATGCCGACGAAGTTGGTGCCGCGAATCTGCGCGGAAACCGCTGGATCGAAGCCGTCGGCGAAGATCAGGTCGGGTTGTCCCGAAGGTGCCGATGCGTCGATGAACTGCCATAGCGCGGGCGCGGCCTGCGACCAGATCGAATGGCCCATGCCGGGAATGGCGCACCAGTCCAACTCGCGCGAACAACCAGTGTAGGCAATGCAGGGCGAAACCAGGCTTGGGGTCGTCGCCGCGCTGCAACTTTGGGTCGCCGCATAGTTGTCGCGAACATTCTGGCCGGCCGCAAATGAGACCCCCGAGGTGTTGTCATTTTCGCCCCAGATGAACGCCGCGGCCGGAAGCGGACACGACACGCCGCCGTTGCCGGTATAGGTAAAATCCGGCACGCCCATGCCGTCGTCTACCGGATACAGCGTTCCGGAATGGATACCGAGTCCACGCAGCACGCTCGGGCCGAGTCGGCAACCAAGCGCGTTGGTCATGGTCGCGCCACCGCTGAAACCGACAACGAAGACGCGCGTCGTATCGATCCCGAACTCGGCCTGCATTGCCGCGATTACATCAGTGACGAAAACCGCCTCGCGCGAACGACCGTCATAGGTGTAGTACTCGAAGGTGCCACCCGGGGCATTCGGATAGATGAAAACCGCCCCCGTCGTCGCTTGCGCTTCGAGCGGCAAACCACTGCGCATCGATGCGCCGTTGCCGCCATCACCATGCAACGAGAACACCAGCGGGAGTGCGGTTCCGGCCGGCATCGTTGTCGGTCGTGCGAGCACGAAGCTGCGGGAAATTCCGCTCGAGACGATGGTTCGCGTCTCCGAAACGTAGGCAGCAGATGCGCCGATGCTCCACAGGCATAGAACAATCAGCCATGCGAAACGACCCGGTCCGAATAGCGCACTCAACGGTTTGTCGCACGCGCGCCGCGAAGAATTCACGCTCATTCGAATCCACTCCTGAAGATGACATCGCATGTGTCGACAGATCCAACCTCGGACACACCGAGATTGCCCATACCAGGCTTACGCGGAAAACGGCGCTGGTCCGCCATCATCAATACCGCTGTGTTCTCAGCAGGTAACAGGAAACGAGGCGAAATCCGGCCATTCCGCCAGTATGATCTGCCCATGGACAATGGTGCTGGCGAAATCAAGAGAATTCCTGTGCAGGGCTGGAGCGAGTCCCTGACCCCGGAAGTGCGTACGCTCGCCGATCAGTTGCTGCCCTTGTTCTACGATGACTTGAAGCGGCTCGCCCACCGCGAGCGGAGTCGGGTCGGTGCGGGTGCGACCTTGCAAACGACTGCCCTGGTCAATGAGGCTTACCTCAAGCTGCGCGGCTGCGAAGGCTGGAATACCGATGAGCATTTCCTCAGGGCGGCGGCGCTGGCCATGCGCCATGCCCTCGTCAACCATGCCATTGCGCGACTGGCCAGCAAGCGCGGCGATGGAGCGCCACACGTATCGATCACTGCGGGGTTCGATGTTGCCGCCGATGACGATTCGGCGATGGTGGCGCTGAACGAAGCGTTGGGCCGCCTCGCTACGACGTCCCTTCGCCTGGCACAGGTTGTCGAATGCCGCTATTTTGCCGGCTACGATGATGCCGAGACTGCCCTGGCGCTTGGCATCTCCGAACGTACCGTGCGTCGCGACTGGACACTTGCGAGAGCTTGGCTGCATCGTCAGTTGGCCGCGACGACGTAACTGCAATCTGCACTCCGCGTCATTGAACTCGCCCAGGATTGTTCGAGCAATCAGATTTGCCGCCGACTTCCGCAGAGCATCGATGAGAACCTGCGCTAAAGCGATTTCGCCCACAGCTCGCGCCATGTGGCAAGCTGCGGATTCGCAGGCTGCTTCCGATCCAGCACAGCGATAGCACTCTGTAGCGCGTGCCGGCCGTCATCGCGGCGGCCTGCGGCAAGCAGACATTCACCCAGCAAGGCTTGGGTTTCGGCAACCCGTGGATTGTCCGCATCGGGAATCATCGTTCGTACAAAATCGTACTGTGCTCGACTGAGTTCCAAGGCACGCTCAGCGTGTCCGAGCTTGAGTTCAATACGCGCCAGATTTCCATCGGTGCGTGCGATATCGGGGTGTCCTTGCGGATGCAGGGCTTGCAGCGCAGCAAGCGCGACCAAGGTTACGTCAGAGGCCTTCTGCAACTGCCCGGAAGCCATGTAGGCGTGGCCCAGCAATACGCGGGTCTGTTGTGGCTTTTCATGCTTCTCGCCGTACACGCGCAAGGCCATCTGTTCTGCCGCCGTCAGGCGCTCAATGGCCTGCGCATGTTCACCGTTCGCGCTGAGAGAACTGCCAAGGGCGCGCAACGCATTGATGCGCTCTGGCGTATCACCCCCTTCCCGGGCGCGCACTTCGACGACGTGACGATTCAGCGTTATGGCTTCGGGCAATTGACCGTTTCCACGCAAGATCAGGGCCAGTGCCAATTGGGCTTCCAGAACCGATCGATGGTCCGGCCCATACAGCGCGCTTCGCAACACGATGCTTTCCCGGTAGCCCTTTTCTGCCACATCGAGATTTCCGAGCAGGAAGTTGACGCTGGAGTGCTGGTGAACTGCATCGGCCAACAGATTGCGATCAGTGGGATCAAGCGCGCGTAGCAGCGCGATGGCCTTGACCAGTGGCTCATCCGATTCGCGATAACGACCTTCTGAGTACATCATCCTGCTGACTTGATAGAGACTCGCAGCCGTATCCGGATGAGCCTCTCCCAGAATCTTGACGCGACGTTCCAGCACAACGTTGGCCAGCTTGCCAGCACGCGAATGTTGATCGACATTCTGCAGAACTTCGGCGAGCAGAGAAAGTGACCGCAAGGTGCGTGGATCGTTGCGGCCGAGGCGCGCTTCGCGCACCTGCGCAACGCGTTCTGCAAGCGGCAGCGCTTCGCGATCTCGTCCATCTGCGTCGAGCAGCGCTGCGTATGTTTCGGTTGCATCGAGCACGTCCGGATGGTCGGCGTCCAAGGACTTTTGTACTTCGAGGAAGGTTTTTTCCGCCACCGCCAGCGCACTCTTGTCGTCCCCGCGCTGGCGCAGCAACTCGGCGCGCAAGCTATCCACGGCTATCTCGGCGCGAGTGCGCTGCGAAACCGGAAGGCGCAATGCGCTCGCTTCATCCAGCAGCCCGAGCGCCGCATCGGTCTCACTCACCGCGAGGTCGACGCGAGCAAGATCCAGCAGCCGGGCAAATCGCAGCTCGGAAACACCCCAACCGCTGGTCGGCGTCAACGCAATCGATGAAGCCAGTTCGCGTTGCGCCTGGTCCAGAACACCGAGCTTCAGATACAACCTGCCGATCGTATGCTTGAGCTGGGCGCGCAATTGCGTTTGCTGTGCGAATTCACGGTCGACGCGACGGGCGCCTCGATCCAGCAAGTCGCGCGCGCTCACCGTTTCACCCTTGCTCCGGGCTGGATCGTTGCCTTCGAAAAGGTTTTCGACGAAGCCGAGCACGGCTGTTGCACGTGTCGCCTGCATTTCGGCCCGACTCGCCTGCCAGATGGTGCCCGTCAGGCCGATGGCCAATGCGAAGATCAACGCGCAAGTGCCAGCCACCGCCCAGCGATAGCGGCGCACCAGGCGTCCAACCACGTAAAGTCGGGCGCCTTCACGCGCAAGCACGGGTTCGTTGCGCAAGTGGCGCTCGATATCGAGCTTGAGCCCATTGACGGTTTCGTACCGGTGCGCAGCCTGCTTGCGCAGACACTTGGCGATGATCGCGTCGATGTCGCCGCGCAGAAGTCGCACAGGAATCGGCGTCTCCGGGCGTTGACTGCCGATCCGGCTCGCTACCGGTGCGTCCCGATCAAGGGCCAGACGCAACGCTTGCGTAGACGGCAAGCCGCGCGTGCGAAATGGTCGCTCACCGGTCAGCAGTTCAAACAGGAGTACACCGAGCGCGTAGATATCGGTTCCGGTCGACACCGCTTCCCCGCTTAATTGTTCGGGTGCGGCGTAATCGGGTGTGTAGGGTGCGACGGTGTGATCGTCGACCTTGGCGACCGCCGAAACATCGATCAATTTGGCAATGCCGAAATCCAGCAGTTTTACCTTGCCGCTTGCATCGACCAGTATGTTGTCGGGCTTGAGATCGCGATGGATGATGAGGTTTCGATGGGCGAAAGCGACCGCCTCGCAAACCTGCAGGAACAGCGACAGACGATCATCAAAGCTCGCTGCAGTCTCTTCGCAATACCCGGTCAACGAGCGCCCTTCCACATATTCCATGACCGTGTACGGGCGCCCATCGGCGGTCGTGCCACCATCAAGCAGTCGCGCGATGCCAGGATGTTCGAGACGGGCCAGGATCTGGCGTTCGGCATGAAAGCGTTCGAGTTGACCCGACGCTTCGTGGCGCAGCAGCTTGAGGGCGCCGCGCTGGGTGAAGCCTTGATCAGTTCGCGTCGCCAGGTAGATCTCGCCCATGCCACCGCGACCGATCAAGCTATCAATCTGCCACGCACCGATGCGCGATCCATTCGCCAATGACACGGCAGGAAAGTTGATGGCGGCCGAAGCGGGGCTGATATCGAGCAAGCCAGCCGTATCGTGCGCTTCGAGAAGCGCTTCGATCTCGGATTGCAGCGCGCTATCGCCAACACATTCACGCTTGAGAAATCCCGGTCTCGCAGCGGACGGCAATGCCACCGCGTCCGCGAAAACCCGTTCAAGGCGCTCCCAGCGATCAGTAGGTTTGGACATCGGAGCGAACGTCAACCGTTGGACAAGAATGCAGTCTGCGCTTTTGGCGTACGCAAGAAAACAAACAAAAATCCACTCCGATTCCGGATTCCCGTCTAAAGCCCTACCTTCAACGTGCCAGCTAGTCGAAGCCGTTCTTGAAGATTTCGTCCGGGTTGGATTCGAACGCGCCCATGTCGACAGTACCGTTGAGCACGCGCGGGTGGCCAGCGCCACGCTGGTCGAATTGCACGCCGCCAGGCACGAGTGTGTTGTCGCCATGATCGATAGCCGGACTATCGGATTGCAACGCCATCGTTTTTGTCGGGCCACCGTTGTCAGCCAGCGCGCTCAACTTTGGATCGTCAGAGAAAATATTGCCGTGGCCAGAATAGGTGACGCTCAGTTCGCTGCCGAGAAGACTGTGGTCGCTCGTCGCGGTGGCTAAAACAATGATGGCAATATTTGGATCAGACCCATTAGCCGAGTTGCCAGACAGGATGCTGTTGTTGATCCCGAGAGCGGCGCTATCGTAACCCATGATGCCGCCACCCTGAACGAAAGCGTAGTTTCCGGTCACGGTGGCATTTTCCAGGGTCATCGATCTACCATAGGCATAAATCCCTCCACCATATCGGGCATGATTGCCGGTGATGGTGGTGTTGACCAGCGTTGCCACGCTGTAGTCGGTATAAACGCCTCCGCCGCTGGCGGCAAAATTGTCGGTCAAGGTTACGCCAGACAGAGTCAACGTGCTGCGCCGCACGCATATGCCGGCACCGTGATAGGTTGCCGAGTTACCCGAGAGGGTGGTGTCGCTCAGGGTAACCGTCCCGTAGTTCGCGTACACACCGCCGCCGTTGACCATATTGGCAAAACCGCCCGTGATCGTCAGGCTGCTGGCTGTCAACGCGGCCGAATCCACGTAAACGACCCGCGATTGCGCATGGGCATCGATGGTCTGTCCGCTGCCGTTGATGGTCAGTGGTGCGGTTACTGAAAGTTGGCCTTGACTCAGCGTGATGGTGGAACCAACCAACGCATTGTCGAACACAATGGTGTCGTTAGCGCCGAATGATCCTGCAATTGCGTTGTTGCAGGTGCTGGTGGCCACACCGTTATTGATCGACACCATTGCTTCACGCAGCGTGCATCCGATCGGTACCGCAACATCGCTCCCGTCGCCGACCGTGATCGTGGCAGCGTGAACTGTG
>JBDTLA010000077.1:0-10805 GCA_039935035.1 Rudaea sp.
CCGATCAGCCAGCGCAGCGACGCCGTGATCGAACCGATGCTGACCGATCAGTGGTTCCTCGATCTGACTTCGGATACGCGTGTCGATGGCAAACCTGGTCCCGGCGGCAAGCAGGCGATAACCGAACCCGCACTCACCGCCGTGCGCGATGGTGCGGTCAAGTTCGTCCCAGAGAACTGGAGCACGACGTACAACCAGTGGCTGGAAAATATTCAGGACTGGTGCGTGAGTCGCCAGCTGTGGTGGGGTCATCAGATTCCTGCGTGGTACGACGAAGCCGGAAATATTTTTGTCGGCGACAATGAAGCCGATGCGCTTGCTCATGGCGATGTAGCACCGGTCGGTACGCTGCGTCAGGACGAAGACGTACTCGACACGTGGTTTTCTTCCGCACTGTGGCCGTTCTCGACTCTGGGCTGGCCGTCAAACGAACCGGTGAAAGAAGACGGCAAGATCGTCGCGAACTGGCCACAGGATCAGGCTTTCCTGCCCAGCGCAGTGCTCGTCACCGGTTTTGACATCATCTTTTTCTGGGTCGCACGCATGATCATGGCGACGCAGTATTTCATCGGCAAGGTGCCATTCCGTGAGGTCTACATCAATGCCATCGTGCGCGACGCCGAAGGCCAGAAGATGTCCAAATCCAAGGGCAATACGATCGACCCGCTGGATTTGATCGATGGCATCGACCTGGAATCGCTGGTGAAGAAATCCACCGCTTCGCTGCTGATTCCGCAAGTGCGTGAGAAGGTCGAAAAACGCATCCGCAAGGATTACCCGGATGGTATCGCCCCGGTTGGTGCCGATGCCATGCGCTTCACGTTCGCTGCGCTTGCAACGTACGGGCGCACGATCAACTTCGATCTCAAGCGCGCTGAAGGCTACAAGAATTTCTGCAACAAGCTGTGGAATGCGGCGCGGTTTGTGTTGATGAATACGGATTCCCTTCTCCCGCCGGGAGAAGGTGGCGCGTCAGCGCCAGATGAGGGTGCAGATCCGACTCGACGCGATGGCGTCGCCCGACCCTCATTCCAACCCCTTCCCCGTGGGCAGAGGGACTGGGCTCCTGCCACCGATGCGGAGAAGTGGATTTTGACCCGTTTTTCAAAGACGCTGTCTATCGTTGAAACACAGATTGCGTTGTATCGATTTGATCTGGTGGCGCAGGCGTTGTACGAATTCACCTGGAACGATTTTTGCGATTGGTTTCTGGAACTAGCGAAACCGGCATTGTCCGGCGATGACGCCGCTGCCATCGATTCGACGCGGGGCACGCTGTTGGTTGTTCTCGACGCACTGCTACGTGCGTTGCATCCACTGATGCCGTTCATGACGGAAGAAGTCGGAAGTGAAGTTGCGCCAAAGCTGGGCATCACCGGCACGTTGATATCCGTACGTCCGTATCCCGAAGCCGCGCAGTTTCCGATTGATATGGCTGCCGAAGCGCAAATTGACTGGCTCAAAGAAGTGCTCACGCAAATCCGGCGCATTCGCAGCGAGATGAATATCTCGCCGGGAAAATCGATTCCGCTGTTGTTTACAAACGGATCCGACGAGGATCGTGCGCGCACCAAGAAATTCGAATCGCAAATCGCGTTTCTTGCGCGTGCCGAATCGCAGCATTGGCTGCAAGCCGGCGAAGCGGAGCCTGCATCGGCGGCGGCGATCGTCGGCGAGCTGAAGTTGTTGATTCCGCTGGCCGGGTTGATCGATGTGGACGCTGAAATCGCACGCCTGGAAAAGGAAACCAACCGCCTCGATGGGGAAATTGCCAAAAGCCGTGCAAAGCTCGCCCATTTCGGCCCAAATACACCCGGCGCGGTTATCGACCAGGAAAAACAGCGTGTCGCGGAACGCACTGCGCAATCGACTGCATTACGCGAACAGCTCGATGGACTCCGCACGCTGAAAGCGTAAGTCGAACCGATGGTACTTACTTCGACAGCGCGACTTGTATTTCTTCGAGTCGAAAGCCACGCGTTTCGATGCCGCTGCGAGCAAGCATGAACCCGGCGATTGCCATGGGTACCGCGATAAGCAGCCCCGCCAGCATGAAGTTGCCGAACAATCCAAGCACGCCGAGGATAGCGCCGAGGATGCCGCCGAATTTCGAGCTCGCCGCGATCAATCCGGACCCGGTGCCGCGCAGGTGCACCGGGTAGATTTCCGCCGAATACGGAATCAGCGTCGCAATGACACCGCTGACCGACGATAGCAGCATGACGGTTGCCAGAATGGTCAGCGTCGTGGAGCGCAGATGCAAGGCGTCGATCGCGCAGAATGCCAGCAGCGCAAGCACCGTCATGGCGATCAGTGCAACCAGTGAACGGATGCTGCTCCAGCGCTGATACATCCACACCACCACGGCAATACCGGGCAGCGCGAGCACGGCCGACTGTGCGAGCAGTTGATTGGTCAGCCGGGCATCGATCCCGATCAATTTGAGATTGGCTGGCAGCCACAGCAGGAAACCAAAATTGACCAATCCCCACGCCACGCCGCAGATCAGCAGGCCCCAGCTGATGCGTGCATAGCGACCGCGCAACAGGTCGCGCATGTCACCAACGGGATTGTGTACTTCTACAACATTTTCCATGGCTCCAGCGCCGCCATTGCTGTCGACAGCAGATTGCGCATTTGAAAAGCGCGCCAGAACTGCGCGCGCTTCGTGGTTGAGTCCGGCGTTTGCGAGAAAGCGTGGAGATTCGGGGAAATAACGGTTGAGCAGGATGATCAGCGCGCCGGTCGGAAGGTTCAACAGCCACAGCGAGCGCCAACTGAAAATCGGTTCGAATACGGTGGCCGCGCCCGACGCGAGCAGGTAACCCGCCGATGTGCCGATACCGCCAAGCGTTACCAGCAGCCAGCCGCGGTGTGCGGCAGGAATCGTCTCGGCCATCAACGTAAACGCGATCGGCAGCATGCCGCCGGCTGCCGCACCCATCAGAAAGCACATGGCCAGGTTCCAGTGGAATGTTGGCATCGCCCCACAGATCGAGGTGCCCATGAACAGGATCGCCGACAGCAGGATCGCCGAACGGCGCCCGAACACGTCCGCCAACCTGCCCCACACCACTGATCCCACCGTGGTCCCGCACAACGCCGACAACGCCAGATAGCCCGCCGTCGATTCGGCGATGCCGTACTCGCTGGAAATACCCGGGATAACGAAGCCGAGCGTGGCCGGTTTCATCACGTCGACGGCGAGCGCAATGATCAGTACGGCGACCAGCTTCCAATGCGCCGCATTCAGCGCCAACCCGTCGGCAACGTGGAAGTGCACATGATCGCCGCCATGCAGGGTGCGCCGCATCTGCTCGATGCGCGGCATCAGGCCGTAACCTGCGAGCACGACCCCGAGCGGGATCAACACCATACCCGCGAGCATGGTGTTGTCCATCGGCATGCCAACCATGCGGAAGTGCATCGTCGCGGCCATCATGAACATCGGCACATGCGCGATAACGCCGGCAACGACGGCCATGCAGCCGAGCCAGAATGCGAGCGGATGATGGAACGTGATGCCGTCCGTCTTCATCCTTGCAAGCTACTCGGGCGGCAGCAGTTCCATCGCCATGACCACCGCATCTTCGCGGCCGCGCTTGGCGGGATAGTAGTCCGGACGCTTGCCGATTTCGTTGAAACCGAGGTCGTCGTAAAGGCAAATCGCATGCTTGTTCGATGGCCGCACCTCAAGAAAGATGCGCTCGGCGCGGTGCCAGCGCGCCAGTTCGATCAGGCGTTGCATCAGGCGGCGGCCGTAACCCTGGCTATGCTGGTCGCGTGCCACGCAAACATTGAGGACATGGGCTTCGCTGGCGGCCACAGACAGGATCCCGTAACCGACGACCTCCGGCGCGTTGGTCAGCACCCAGCACTGATAGCCGGTCCGCAGGCAATCGCGAAAGATGCCGTGGGTCCATGGATATTCGTAATTGGACAGTTCGATGGCCACGATCTGTTCCAGATCGTCGACCGACATCTGGCGCAATTGCGGATACGGCGGTTTGAGTATGGCGACCATTGGCGTGGTGGTTATCCGAGGGACTGGCGCAAATAGCGCGCAATCGGTTTGAGCGCCTGCCACAACGCACGTCTGGCCAACGCATCACGCAAACTCAATTGAGGCGCATCGGCCACGGCGACGATGGCCGTGGTTTGTTGCATGTTGGGCACGCGCACGTTGACCGCGCGCGCCACGCCGGCACCGAGCAACAGACAAACCGGCGCGGACGGAAGCTCAAGCGACTCTGCGCCGATCTCCGTTTCGATCCAGTCAATGCACCCAGCCTCGCAACCCAATGCCAGGGGCAGCAGCTTGCGCATGCCTGTAGCATGGGGATGACGCGCATCATCCTTGCCGCACAAGACCGCAATGCGGATCTTGCTGGAAACCGTGATGGGTGCAGCGGCTTTCGCGCCACGCAAGACGTAGACGTCGACCCCCATCGCCGCGAGTATTTCGCGACGCTGCGTTTCAGCCAGCATGAGTCAATCCGACCAGATCTGCGTAGAATTTCGCAAAAACCTGGTCGACCGCCACGCCAAATGCCTGCACGCTCGTCGCGATCGTTGTGTCGGCCGCAGCTGCTTCGGCGGTATAGGTTTTCTCTATCACCGGTTCGCCACCGCCTTGCTCCACGCGGATCTCGAACGCGACATCCACCACATACCCTGCATCGCGCTTGATGCGCTCGTAACGCACAATGGTGCCGTGCACACGCAACGCCGGGTCGCTCGCCGGCAAGCGTTCGGTGACCAGCGGCGCGATGCCGGAATCGCGCAACATCCCGGTCAGGCGCGACTGCAGTTCGCGCGAAGGCGGATCGCTCCACAGTTGGTAGTGATACGTACGCAGCGAGCCGGCATCGGGCGTCAGCGAGTAGATCAACGCCTGCTCGGAATAAATGCCTTCGCCACTGAATACGCGCACCACGATCGGCATCGTGGTCAGCGGTTTGTCCGCGCGCGGCAACGGGGTCGGCGCCGGCATGCGGAAATAGGTCACATCCGGCACGCTTGCCGGCGAGCACGCAGCCAGCAAAACCAGGAGACTGGACAGGATCAGCATTCTCATTGTTCATGCTCCTCGAGCTTGTCGGCTTTTGGTGCGATCAGCAAACGGTTCGGACTCTTGCGTATTTCACGCGCAAATTCGTCAAAGTTCCGGCTGGCCACTTCCAGATGCTGGCTGATTGAATCGATGCGACCGGACAATGCTGCCAATACCGAGCGCAGGTTTTCCACCGAGTCACGTATGCCCGGACGATTTTCCTTGGCGATGCTGGCGAGCTGGCCGAGCGCCTCGTCGAGTTTCTGCTGGGTACCACGCAGTTGAGCAGTAACCTCTTGTGCGTTGGCCAGGATCGCCGACAGCGCAGCGCGATTGCCCGGCTTGAGTGCATCATTGAGCGAATCCGAAGCCTTGTTCAGGCGCGTCAGCAAGGCATTGGACTGCTTCATCAATTCCGGTGCGCCGGCGTCGATCGTGCTGGCGATGGAGTTCAGACGCGCGGAGAAGTTCTTCAACATCGGCGCAAGCTGATTCTGTGTCAGATCACTCAGTTGCCCGGCGAGCGCGCTCATTGCACTGAATATATCGGCATTCTCCACGCCGGTCAGATCACTTCCCGCCGCAGCCATCAGCGTGCTTTTGCCTTCGCTGATGCCGATGGCAACATCGGCAAGAAGGCCAGTCGAGGTCATCCGCGCCAGCGAGTCCTTTGGAATCGGCCAATCGCTGCGCACGTCGATCTCGATCTTGTAACGCGTGCCGGCGGCGTCGCGCTGCGGCACGATCGCGCCGACCGCGCCGATGCGGTAACCCTGGTAAAACACCGGCGCGCCTTGGCGCAGGCCGGCGACGTTTCTGTAATGCGTGTAGTACGCGGTGCTCGCTCCATTGCGTCCGGTGATGATCACCAACGTCACGATCAGCAGCACGAATGCCGCTACGACCACGGCACCCACCAGCACATAGTTCATGTTGTCGCGTTTCATTGCGCTTCTTCCCAATATGTCGACTGCATCATTCGGCTTGCTCTTCAGTCAATCGTTTCAGATACGCATCCGCATCGACCTGGATTTCGCGCGGGCGCCGGTTGAGCAAATCCTGGATGCGTTCATTATCGGCGCGACGCACCGCTTCCACACTGCCGGTCATCAGGATATTGCCCTGATCGAGCACGCTGATGCTGTCGGCAATCTTGAATGCGCTTTCCAATTCGTGGGTGACCACGACGATGGTCATGCGCAGCGCATCGCGCAGCCGCAGAATCAATTCGTCGAGTTCGGCCGACACTACCGGATCCAAACCGGCGGATGGCTCGTCGAAAAATAATAGTTTCGGGTCCATCACGATCGCCCGCGCCAAGGCGGCACGCTTGACCATGCCGCCGGAAAGCTGGCTTGGCATCAGATCCTGGAAGCCGCCCAGATTCACCACTTCGAGTTTGAGCCGGCTCATGATGCGGATGGTGTTCTCATCGAGCTTGGTATGTTCGCGCAAGGGCAGCGCCACGTTGTCGCCTACGCTGAGCGAAGTCAACAACGCACCACCCTGGAACGACACCCCGATCTGGCGACGTACGCGCAACATGTCGCGCTCGTCCGCATGACCGATATCCACGCCGAGCAGCCGCACCGTGCCGCTGCGCGGCTTGTGCAATCCCAGCAGATGACGCAACAGCGTGCTTTTGCCCGAACCCGACCCGCCCATGATTACGCGAATCTCGCCTGCATTCACCTGGAAATCCACGCCATGCAGAATCCGCCGCCGCCCGTACCAGGCTTCGAGCTTGTCGACTTGGATCAATGCGGGGCGTGCCGGTTCATTCATTGGATTTGGTTCTGATCAGGAGCTGATTCCTTACCACGAAGGACCCAAAGGACACGAAGGAAGACATTTGATGATTGCGCGCCTTTGCGTACTTTGCGTGATTCACGGACATCATCCGTTTTGCCCTGAAAATCAATTTGCTTTCCTTTGTGTCCTTTGTGTCCTTCGTGGTAAATAATTGCTCTCTACCGATTCAGGAAAAACGAGAAAATCATATCGACGACGATGATGTAGCAGATCGACATGACCACGGATCGCGTGGTCGCGCGGCCGACGCCTTCGGCACCGCCGCTGACGGAAAATCCGGTGCTCACACCGATCAGGGTGATCAATACGGCGAACACAAAGGCCTTGGCCACGCCCTGCCAGATATCGCCTGGAGAAAGCAGCGCCAGGGTTTGCATCACATACGCGGTCGGGGTGATGTTCAGCGCCGGCGACGCATACAACGCCGCACCGATGATGGACACGGCATCGGCAAATACAGTCAGTATCGGCAACATCACGAGCATGGCCAACAGCGCCGGCGCTGCCAGATAACGCACCGGTTCGATGCCCATGGTGGCCAGCGCATCAACTTCCTGCGACACGCTCATCGAGCCAATTCGAGCAGCCAGTGCGGAACCGGAACGTCCGGCGACGAGGATGGCTGTAATCAGTGCCCCGAACTCACGCGTCACTGATTTCGCCACGGCGACCACGACTTGCGATTGCGCACCGAATTCGGACAGTGCGGCGATGAACTGGATTCCCAACATGATGCCGATGGTCATGGCCAGCAAGGTAACGATCGGTAGCGCATCCACGCCAATCTGGCGCATCTGTTCAGCCAGCGCACGCAGTCGCAACGGTTGTCCGACGCGCCACCCGACGGCAGCGAAATACAGGCTTTCCAGCAACAACATGCCGGCATAGCCGATTCCCGCCAGCGATTCGACCGCGGCGCGGCCGATGGATTCGAGCGGGCGCATGATTGCGTTCAACCTGCGCGCGCCGCTTCGACCGTGGCAAACAGTGGAAACACCTTGTCCAGCCGCGCCAGTTGCAGCACCGACATGACCGGTGCGCTCGCGCCGACCAGGCCGAATTGCTGGCCTTTGCCGCGTGCGCTCTGGAAACCTTCGACCAGGGCTGCGATACCCGACGAGTCGATGTAACTGACCTGCGACAGTTCAACGCCAACCTTGCCGGTGTTGTCGAGTGCATCGAGAATCGCGCGGCGTACCTGCTGCGACCAGGACAAGTCGACTTCACCGCTCAGCCGCACCAGCACGTAGTTGCCTTGCGTCTCGCTGACGCATGCGTTGCCTGTTTCGCTCATTCGTCGTCCCCATTGCCAATGTACTTGCGCATGCGCAAAACGTTACCCTTGCCGCCGGCGCATGGTTCCAGCTTCCAGTCATCCATCAGCGAATCGATGAAAGCCACGCCCAACCCCCCGGGTTTGCATTCGTTGAGGTCACGTGCTTTCAATCGATTTGGATCGACCGCAGGCGCCTCATCACACAACTCGAACGTGAGCATATCGCGCTCGCGCGAAAGATGCAGCGCGATCTTGCCCGACTCGCCGTCGCAATAGGCATGGCGAATGATATTGGTGCAGGCCTCGTCGACCGCCAAGACCAACTGGTCGCGCAAGGTCGGATTGACATCCTGCGCATCCAGCGCCGTGCGCAAGGCCGCCCGCATGCCGCGCATTTGTTCGGCATGCGCAGGGAATTCCAGGCTCAAAAGACTCTGGACGGATTTGCCGCGCGGCACCTGCACCAGCATCAGCGTGGTGTCGTCGACCAGGCGCATACGTTTGAGATCGCCGATCAGGGCGCGCAGACGCGCTTCCGGAGCAAGGTTGGCATGGGAGGCAATCAACTGGCGCAAGCCATCGCTGCCCAACGTATGCTGTTGCGCATCGCGTACGTCGGTGGCGCCATCGGAAAACAAGTACAGCGCGCGTTGCCCCAGTTCGATGCGCCGCTGGCTGTACTTCACCTCGGCAAGAATTCCCAGCGGTGGCCCGTCGGCAAGGAATTCCTCGAAATGCGTACCGTCGTGCAGCAACGCGGGAGGAAAACCAGCGCTGGCCAGATCGACACTGTGAGTGGCGGGATCGTAATAGCCCACGACCGCGCAAACGAACCGACCGTTGCGCAGCGTCTGGCACATTTCCACATTGACTTCGTCCAGCCACGCGGCCGGCGCCATCCCGGCCTTGCCACACCAGCGCAACAGACTGGCCGCGCGCACCATAAGAAATGCGGCGTCCAGGCCCTTGCCGGAAATATCGCCGACGACGAAGCCGATGCGGCCGTCGTCGAGGTCGAAGAAATCGTAAAAGTCGCCAGAAATCTCATGTGCCGGCAGATTCACGCCGATCACCGGGAAATCGCCGCGGCGGCGCTTCGGCAGCAGTGATTTCTGGATCGTGCGCGCCAGGTCCAGTTCACGCTTGATGCGCTGTTGTTCGATCAGACCCCGGGCCAGTTGCGCATTGCCGATTGCCAGTGCGGCGGGTGCTGCGATCAGGCGCAGAATTTCCGCGTCGTCGGCTTCAAACAAACCGCCATCGCGGCGATTGATCACTTCCAGGGCCCCGATCGCGCCTTGAGCTGTGGACAAAGGTGCGCACAAGATCGAGCGTGTCTGAAAACCGGTTTCGGCATCGACGCGCGAATTTACGCGTTCATCGCTGCGGGCATCAAGCACGACCTGCGTTGTATTCTCCTTGACACAGCGTCCG
Source organism: Rudaea sp. (assembly GCA_039935035.1). GTDB lineage: Bacteria > Pseudomonadota > Gammaproteobacteria > Xanthomonadales > Rhodanobacteraceae > Rudaea. The sequence continues at coordinate 9,576 of JBDTLA010000077.1, forward strand.
ACCACGCCTTGTCCAAGGGCGAGTTTCAGCCCACGGATATCGACCGGGCCCACACAGATTCGGCAATCGATGACGCCGGTCTCAGCATCGAGCAGGAACAGCGACGCCGCTTCGGCATGCATGAAATCAGCAATGCGCGTGACCGCCAGGTTCAGCGTTTCGCGCAAGTCCAGCGACAATGCCAGCGACTGACTCAGGTCGGCGAGAAAGCGAAGTGCGCGACGCTCCTCGGCACCAGCAGTCGCCAGCGCCGGTACGTTCACGGTTCGCGTGGTTCCGCCACCCGCGCGTGTCGGCCGCGCATGCGCCAACGCCCCCACAGGGTGATCACCGGACCAGACAGCGCGTATAACGCCAGGATGGCGAACAGTACCCGTGGCGGATTGATGGCCAGTGCGACAAACACCAGCACCACAAAAGGAATCCAGACGAAAGGCACTTTTTCCGAGCGTGGCCAGGTCTTGAAGCTGAAGTAACGAAAGCGGCTGACCATCAGCAGACCCGTGACAATGGCGATCACTGGCGTGATGAACTGGACGTCGCGACCCGTCAGGCCAAGATCGAGCACGGTCCAGACATAGGACATGACCAAGCCCGCACCAGCCGGTATCGCCAACCCCTGGAAATAGCGCTTGTCGGCAACCCCTGCCTGGGTGTTGAAACGCGCCAACCGCAGCGCTCCGCAAGCGGCAAAAATGAATGCGGCCGCCCAACCCAACTTGCCCCAGGCTGGACCATAAGCTTTGAGCGATTGCAGCGACCAGACATACATGACCAAGGCCGGAGCCAGACCAAAACTCACAAGATCCGACAGTGAATCGTATTGCACGCCGAATTCGCTCTGCGTGTTGGTCAGACGTGCAACGCGACCATCCAGCCCATCGAGCAGGCCCGCAACGAATACCGCGATCACGGCATCCGAATACAGACCGGCGATGGCGGCGACGATGGCGTAGAATCCCGCAAACATCGCGCCTGTGGTGAGCAGGTTCGGCAACAGATAAATGCCGCGGTGCGGTTTCGACGGGCTGGAATTGGTGTCCATCCGGGCAGAATTATCTTCAAGCGGAATGTCTCCAGTGTACCCCAAGCCACGCACTGCTATGGCTTTTTCATCCAATGCCCTTGTTTCCTGCCCCGACAAGTGCTATCCAGTGCCGGGGTACAGGCCAAGCATCAACTACGCGCCGGTGGGACCGGTACAGGAGAATCGTTCATGAATCGCAAATT
>JBDTLA010000078.1:0-12019 GCA_039935035.1 Rudaea sp.
ATCCGACGACGAGGAGCAGATCGCATTGTTCGGCGAGGCGGCGAACGGCGTCCTGACGATTCTGGGTGGCGTAGCAGATGTCGTCGTGACGTGGCCCGACAATGGCGGGAAACTTCACGCGCAAGGCATCGATCACGGCTTTGGTGTCGTCGATCGAGAGCGTGGTCTGGGTGGAATAGGCAATCTTTTCGGGATTCGTCGGGGTCAGATTTGCGACGTCCACGGGCGTTTCTACGAGGTGAATTTCACCTGCTGCTCCAGCACGATCCCATTGGCCGAGAGTGCCTTCGACTTCCGGATGCCCGGCATGGCCGATCAACACGACATCCCTGCCCGCCTTGGCGTGACGGGCAACTTCAATATGCACCTTGGTCACGAGCGGACAGGTCGCGTCGAACACGCGCAAATTGCGTTCCCGTGCTTGTGCCCTCACTGCCTGCGACACACCATGCGCGCTGAAGATGACGGTCGCGCCATCGGGAACTTCATCGAGTTCATCGACGAAAACCGCACCGCGCGCGCGCAATCCATCGACGACGAAACGATTGTGGACGACTTCGTGGCGCACATAGATGGGCGCACCGAACGCTTCCAGCGCACGATCCACGATTTCTATGGCGCGGTCGACACCAGCGCAAAAACCGCGGGGATTGGCGAGCAAAACCTGCATGGCGAAATCAGTACGGCGTCCCGTCTTTGTGGGCGTAAGCGAAGTCGCCCTGGGCGTTGACAGTCCACGCCAGGTCGACATCCGGATAGTGTACGCGGTCGATATCGTCGGCGCGATTGCTGATCTCCAGGTATTTCGCAGGAACCGTTCCGCGATTGATAAACTGGTGCGCGTTGGCCACCCCAGCCTTGAAACCGGCAACCATGCCCGCGCTGAGTCGTTCTTCGCCATTGTCGCTTCGCAACAACAATTCGCCTTCGATGACGTAGACCAGTTCATCTTCGTGTTCATGCCAGTGACGCATGGAGGATTCCAGGCCGGGCGCCAGCACCGTTAGATTGACGCCGATGCGGTCCAGGTCGAATGCATCGCCGAGAGGGTGTTTTTCTTTCGGAAGAACTCGCGAGCGAAAGGGTTCCGGATAGCCTGAGTCGGTACGCGGCGGAATTGTATTTGCCATTTTGGCAATCATTTTGGCTTCCTCAATGCTGACCCGAACAATCCAAACCACACCAGCAAGACAGCGCCGACGCTGATTGCCGAATCGGCAACATTGAACGATGGGAATGCCCACTGCTGATAGTGCACTTGTATAAAATCCGTCACCTGGCCCAGGCGAACGCGGTCAATCAGATTGCCCAACGCGCCGCCGATGACCAGTGCCGCGGGTACGGCAGTACGCCAATCGCGGCGCGGAGTCTGTGTCAACCAATGCACAAGCGCCGCCGTTACGATGATCGCCAGTGCGGTGAACAACCAGCGCTGCCAGCCGGCCTGGCCCGCAAGGAAACTGAAAGCGGCGCCGGTGTTGAATGCCAGCGTCCAGTTGAGGAATCCCGGGATTACCGGATGCGGAATGTACGGCTGCAATGACGCAAGCACGAGCGCTTTGGTCAGCTGATCGGCCGCGATAACCCCGCACGAAAGCGCCAACCAGACCAGGGCATTTTTACTTTTTATCATCGAATAATCTCAGCGATCGCCGTCGATCCAGTTGGGGAATACGAGTTCAAAACCAACGCCTGCTTTCGCCGGGGCCATCCGGCAGGTTGTCAACGCAACGGCCGCATATTTCAGGATGGTCCACGTGTGACCCAACATCGGCCCGATAGTGCCAACAGCGAATGCATTTCTTGTCACCGCTGCGTTTGGCGGAAATCCATACCTTGGAATTGTTCACTTCTACACAAAGCGCATCGGCTGGCGCGGACTCGGAATCGGCCAATCGCAATTGCGAGGTAATGAAGAAGAAGCGCAATTCGCCAGCGACGTTCGCCAGGCGTTCACGCAGCTTCTGGTCGGCATAAATCGTCACATCAGCCTCCAGCGCCGCGCCGATCTTGCCTTCGTTGCGCATACCTTCAAGCAAGCGCGCAGTGGCGCTGCGAATTTCGAGCAGATCGTTCCAGAAAGCACGTTGCTCAGGCGAGCCTTGCAAGGCGTCGAGCCCGTCGTACCAGGTTTCAAACAACACCGATTCGCCGTGTTCGCCTGGCAACAGTCTCCAGATTTCCTCAGCGGTAAAACTCAATATTGGCGCAATCCAGCGCACCATCGCCTGAGCGATACGATACATCGCGCTCTGCGCGCTGCGCCGGCCGTGACTACTTTCCTGCATCGTGTACAGCCGGTCTTTCGTGATATCCAGGTACAACGCGCCCATTTCGTTGGTACAGAAATTCTGCACACGTTGCACGATCTCCGGGAAGTCGTATTTTGCATAGGCCGCAATCACGGCTTGCTGCGTAGCGTATGCCTGCTGCACAGCCCATTGGTCTAGCAGCAGGCATTCGGAAACCGGTAACAAATGTTTTGACGGATCGAAACCGTGCAGGTTGCCGAGCAAAAAGCGCGTGGTGTTACGAATGCGGCGATAGGCATCGGACACGCGTTTTAGGATTTCGTCGGACAACGCCATTTCATTGCGGTAGTCCGCCGATGCGATCCACAGGCGCAAAATGTCTGCGCCGTATTTGTTCATTACGTCCTGAGGCTCGATGCCGTTGCCGAGCGACTTGGACATTTTGCGGCCGTTCGCATCGACGGTGAAGCCGTGGGTCAGCACATCGTCGTAGGGCGCACGGCCGTGAATCGCAACAGCCGTCAGCAAGGACGTCTGAAACCAGCCACGGTGCTGGTCGGAGCCTTCCAGATAAATCACCTTGTCGCCAGGAGCGCGTTTCAGGTTTGCACGCTGATCGAGCACACAGTAGTGAGTGACGCCCGAGTCGAACCAGACATCGAGAATATCCGTGACTTTTGCGTAATTGTCCGCTTCGTCACCGAGCAATTCGCGCGGTTCCAACAAATACCACGCATCCACACCCTGCGTTTCCACACGCTGCGCGACGTATTCCATCAGCTCCGCACTGCGCGGATGCGGCTCGTGCGTGGCTACATGCGCGAACAAGGCAATCGGCACACCCCAGGTACGCTGACGGGATATGCACCAATCCGGCCGCCCCTTGATCATCCCGGCCATGCGCTCTTCGCCCCATGCGGGATACCAGGTCACATCTTCGTGCACACACTTCAGCGCCGCTTCGCGCAGACCTTTCTGCTCCATGCCGATGAACCATTGCGGCGTGGTGCGGAACGCAACGGGCGTGCGGTGCCTCCAGCAATGCGGGTAACTGTGCGTGATTTTTTCCTGCGCGAGCAACACGCCGCGTTCGCGCAACAAGTCAATAATTGTGTCGTTGGCTTTCCAGATGAATTGACCAGCAAATATCGGAGTTTCCGGCAAGTACACGCCATTGGCGCCGACTGGATTGAGTTCGGCGGGCGAGTATTTGTCCACAAGACCGTATTGTTTGCCGACGGCGAAGTCTTCTGCACCGTGGCCTGGCGCGGTGTGCACGGCACCGGTGCCGTCTTCGGTGGTTACGTGGTCGCCGAGGATGATGGGAATTTCGCGGTCGTAGAATGGGTGGCGGAGAGCGCCCCCATCCGCCCTTCGGGCACCTTCCCCCGCTTGCGGGGGAAGGGAAGAAGGAACGTTCCCCGCTTGCGGGGGAAGGGAAGAAGGAACGTTCCCCGCTTGCGGGGGAAGGGAAGAAGGCATATTCCCCGCTTGCGGGGGAAGGGAAGAAGGAACGTTCCCCGCTTGCGGGGGAAGGGAAGAAGGAATGTTCCCTGCTTGCGGGGGAAGTGAAGCAAGATCGGCACCTTTCGCGCGCCCAAGAATTGTTGCATTTTCCACATTGTAACGTTGCGCGACTTTTTCCGTCAGCGCTTCGGCAACTACCAGCAGCATGCGCTGGTTGCCGCGACGCGCACCTTCTACGAGCACGTAATCAAGACCTGGCCCAAGCGTCACCGCAACACTCGCCGGCAACGTCCATGGCGTCGTCGTCCAGATCGGAACGGCGACGATATCGCCAGCGTTGATCGTGACGCCAAATTTTCCCGCCAGCGCCTTCGGATCAAGCGCGTCGTAAGCAACGTCGACGGCCGGCGAGGCCTTGTCCTGATATTCGATCTCGGCTTCGGCCAGCGCCGAGCCGCAGTCGAAACACCAATGCACCGGCTTGAATCCACGCATGACGTGACCGCGCGCATAGATTTTTGCCAGCGCGCGAAGCATGTCGGCTTCGTATTTGAAATCCATCGTGCGATACGGATTTTCCCATTCGCCAAGTACGCCAAGGCGTTTGAAATCAGCACGTTGCAAATCGATCTGTTTGCCTGCGTATTCCCGGCACAACTTGCGGAACTCCACCGCATCTACTTTCTGCCCGACCTTTCCGACTTTCTTTTCGATGGCGATTTCGATGGGCAGCCCATGACAGTCCCAGCCCGGCACGTAAGGCGAGCGGAATCCGGACAGCAGTTTCGACTTGACCACGATGTCCTTGAGAATCTTGTTGACTGCGTGACCCAGATGGATGGCGCCGTTTGCGTACGGCGGACCGTCGTGCAGGATGAACGCATGTTCGCGCGCAGCGGTGTGTTGTTGAATCGCACCGTAGCGATCGCGCTTTTCCCATTCGGCCAACATGCCCGGTTCACGCTTGGGCAGATCGCCGCGCATCGGGAAATCGGTTTGCGGCAGGTTTATGGTGTTCTTGTAGTCGATAGTCATTGAAGCGAGTCGGGAGTTGGGGATCTGGAGAGCCGTCAGGGTCATGCATTGACGCAAAGGAATGCATGCGTCATTGCGCAAGACCGACGCACCGTTGTTTCAAGCCCTCTCCCCCATCAGCCGATGGGGGAGAGGGTTGGGTGAGGGGGCAGCACCCGCTAGTTCCGTGACGTTCCGACACATTTCAGCTCCGCCCCCTCACCCAGCCCTCGCCCCGAACAACGTTCGGGGGCGAGGGTTTCAAGTATCTCGCGTGCCTGCGCGGCGTCGCGATCGATTTGTTTCACCATCGCGTCGAGGTTGTCGAATTTTTCCTCGTCGCGCAATTTCGTTACAAATTCAACTTGTATTCTTTTACCGTAAAGATCACCGTCAAAATCGAACAGGTGTGCTTCGAGCAACGGCTCGGTGCCGTTGACGGTCGGGCGTACGCCAAGGCTGGCCACGCCCGGTCGCACGTTTGCGCCCACGCCATGCACTCGCACGGCAAATATCCCACCAACCGGTGCGGCGCGCCTACCTAACCGGAGGTTCGCCGTCGGGTAACCGAGCCGGCGTCCCAGTTGCCGACCGTACACGACATGACCACCAATCGCGAAGCGGCGTCCGAGCAAGCGCGCCGACGCGTCGAAATCGCCTACGGCCAACAAGCTACGTATGCAGGAGCTTGATATGCGTTCGCCGTCAATTTCAACCGTCGGCGTAATTTCCACATCGAATCCGAATTGGCTTCCCAAGGCCCGCAACATTTCAACGTCACCGGCACGTTGATGCCCGAAACGGAACCCGGTTCCAACCCAAATCTCGCGTATTGCCAATCGCTTTACCAATACGGTTTCTACAAAATCCTGCGGTGCCATTGCCGCCAGTTGTTTATTGAAACGCAGCAACAGTACCTTGCACATGCCCGCATCAAATAGCGCGGCAACCTTTTCGCGAACCGAACTCAACTGCGGACAGCCGGTTTCTGGCGCAAAGTAGGCGCGCGGGATCGGGTCGAAACTGATCGCCACCGGCATCAGGTCGCGCTGTGCTGAACGCGCGGCGACGTGACTCAATACTGCCCGATGTCCCAAATGCACCCCGTCGAACGCACCCATGCAGACCGCACTTCCGCGCGGCGCGAGACTAGATCCGGCGACGTTCCGACATAACTGATTCATTTTCCGAGTATACCGATTACGCTGCGCCGCACAATCCGATTTAACCACCACGCAGGTCGCGCGGGCGCAGACCCATGACGACCAATGCAGACAGGTATGTCGTTGCGCCTGCTCCGACGAGCACTGAGAGGTGCCAGATTCGAATCCAGGTAGGGGCTTGCGTCCAGTCCGGCCAAAACCAACGGCCAATGGCGAGCACGCCCATCATTGCAACACTGGCCAGCATCACGCGCAGCATGTGTCGCGGCCATCCTGGTTGACGCCGGTAGACGCCTGCGTGACGCAGCCAACGCCAAAGCAACCAGAAGTTGATGTAACTGGAAACGGCGCCGGCCATGCCCAGCGCCATGTGCAGGCCGGGCACCTTGGCGATGGCATCGAGCCAATCGTCCTGCTTCACCGCCGGCGACGCCCACAATTCGAATAGTGCAACGATGAACACTACGTTGAGCAGCATATTGACGACGAGCGCGATCACGCCAGCGCGCACCGGCGTGGTTGTATCCTGTCGTGAATAGAACGCTGGCAACAACACCTTCACGAGCGCATAAGCCGGCAGGCCGCAACTGAATGCCATGATGGAAAGCGTGGCCATGTGTGTGTCGAACGCGGTGAACTGGCCGTGCTGGAACAACGTCGCCACCAACGGTTCAGCGAGCAGCAGCAGCGCGAACATCGCTGGAAACGCGATCAGGCACGCTATTCGCAATCCCCAGTCCAGCGCGCGTGAGAAACCTTCACTGTCGGTATCGACGTGATGCCGCGACAATGCCGGCAAGATGACCGTACCCAAGGCCACGCCGAAGACACCGAGCGGCAATTCAAGAAACCGGGTCGACTGCGACAACCAGCTTTGCGATCCGGTGATCAGTAACGATGCGATCACCGTATCCAACAATAGATTCACCTGCGCCACGGACGAGCCAAACAGCGTCGGCACCATTAAACGCATGATCTTGCGCACACCCGTGTGATGCCAGCCCCAGCGTGGCAACGTCAGCAGGTCGAGTCGACGCAGCGACGGCAGCAAAAACAACAGTTGTAATATTCCGCCCGCCAGAATCGCCCAACCCAGCGCCAGGATCGGCGTTCCCAAGCGCGGTGCCAGCCAGAGCGCTGCGGCAATCATGCACAGGTTGAGGATGACCGGCGTAAGTGCTGGCAAGGCAAAACGACTAAAACTGTTCAGCGCACCCGCCGCCAGTGCCGTCAGCGACACGAACAACAGGAATGGAAACGTCAGGCGCAGCAAATCGACGGTCAATGCGAATTTCTGCGGCTGGTCGATGGCGCCAGGCGCAAATACCGCAGCGACTTGCGGCGCAAAGATCATGCCCAGTGCAGTAACAATCAGCAGCACGCCGCCGAGCGTTCCCATCGTGCGTGCCGTCAATTCTTTCAATTGTGCATGGCTGCCGGTTTGCCTGACTTCGGTAAATACCGGTACGAACGCGGTGGAAAAGGAACCTTCCGCAAACAAACGACGCATGAAATTGGGAATCCGCGACGCTACCCAGAACGCATCCGTGGCGGCGGTTGCACCAAAGACGGTGTTGATGGCGATATCGCGCATCAGCCCCAGCACGCGCGAAACCATCGTCATCGAGCTGAACGAAAGCAGGCCACGCAGAAGGCTGGGGGATTTCATGGAGTTGAATCCGGGATTGGGAGGAGAGCCGGAAATCGGGAATCGAGAATCGGGAATCGAGGCGGAGAAAGAAAGTCGGGCACCGCGAAGGGCATAAATAGTTCGTCATTCCCGCGAAGGCGGGAATCCAGTGCTTTCTTTTCTCGATGTCGCTGAATCAAGAGCATGAACTGGATTCCCGCCTTCGCGGGAATGACGAGCCTTTGATGTTGGGAGCCTCGTGTCCCAAGTCCCGAGTCCCAAGTTCCGGCGCTTCTCCGAATCCCAAGTTCCATATCTCGAGTCCAGGATCTTCTCTCATTCCCCATTCCAGATTCCCCATTCCCGGTTCTACCCCGAGTGCCGCGAACGTTGACGCAACTCCGCCCACAACCTACAATTGGCGGTCTTTTTCCACCCTCAGTTACCGCTACCGGAGTTTTCCCTTGGCCAACATCAAATCCGCGAAAAAACGTGCGCGCCAGGCAATTGTGCGCAATTCGCGCAATTCCAGCGCGCGTTCCATGCTGCGCACCTCGATCAAGAAAGTCGTCAACGCGATTGCTGCGAAAGACAAAACCGCTGCCGAAGCCGCCTACAAGGCCGCCGAACCGGTCATGGACCGCTACGCCAGTCGTGGTTTGATCCACAAAAACAAGGCTTCGCGCCACAAGAGCCGCTTGAGCACGCACATCAAGGCACTGGCCTGATTTCACGCTTCGCGCGGCCCGAAACGGCCGCTTCGCGATGGTTGTGATTTGCAAGAATTCGAAGCCGGCGCAAGCCGGCTTTTTTGTATTCCGACCTTGAACGAATCCCTTGTCTGCGACTCGGGGGGGATTGCTCGTGTGCAACGGCATCTTCAAGCGTCTTGGCTATGCGCCGCCTCGGCCGTCTCTACCCTGAGCCGGTCGAAAAAATCCTGAATCTTCAGGCAAACCGGCCAGGTGCCCTCACGCGAAATCGCCGACACCACGAACCACGGCGCCTTCCATTTCAGTTTGCGCACCAGCGCCTTCGCAGTTTTTTCGCGTTGCTCAGGTGGCAACAAGTCGGCCTTGTTGAATACCAGCCAGCGTTCGCGTTCCAGCAGCTGTGGATCGAATTGACGTAACTCTTCTTCGATTGCACGCACCTGCCCGACCGGATCCACATCTTCGTCGAGCGGCGCAATGTCGACCACATGCAGCAACAACCGCGTGCGCGAAACGTGCTTGAGAAACTGGATTCCCAACCCCGCGCCATCGGCTGCACCTTCGATGAGACCGGGAATATCCGCAATCACGAAACTCTGGTCGGTACCGATACGCACGACACCCAGATGCGGCTGCAACGTGGTAAACGGGTAATCGGCCACGCGGGGCGTGGCCGCCGATACGGCGCGAATGAACGTGGATTTTCCCGCATTCGGAAATCCCAGTAAGCCGACGTCGGCCAACACCTTCAGTTCCAGCCGCAACTCGCGCGTCTCGCCGTCGGTTCCGGGAATCGACTTGCGCGGCGTGCGATTGGTCGAGCTTTTGAACACACTGTTACCCGCCCCGCCGTGCCCGCCAAGAGCGACTTTCAAGCGCTGCTCGTGCTGGGTCAAATCGCCGATCAATTCTTCCGTATCGACGTTTATGACCGACGTACCCACCGGCACGCGAATCACGCAATCCTCACCCTGCTTGCCGGCCATCTGCCGACTCATGCCGTTATCGCCGCGCTGTGCACGAAAATCGCGCTGATGGCGAAAATCGATCAGGGTATTCAGACCCTCATCGGCGGCAAGCCAGACATCGCCGCCGTTGCCGCCGTTGCCGCCATCCGGCCCGCCGAGCGGAATGAATTTCTCCCGCCGGAAGCTCACGCAACCGTTGCCGCCATTGCCGGCATGGACATTGATTTGAGCTTCGTCGACGAATTTCATGCAGGGGCCGGGATTAGAGATTGGGAATTTGAAAAAAAACGGAATTAATCATACGGGATTGAAGGCTCGTGGCTCTAACGAATCCCCAATCTCGAATCCCGTTCTACGCAAAAACAAAGCCCCGCACATGGCGGGGCTGTGTCAAAACTATGGCGAAGTAATCAGCCTTGCGCGACGCTGACCGTCTTGCGACTGTTCGCGCCCTTCACGCTGAATTCCACCTTGCCGTTGACCAGCGCGAACAAGGTGTGATCACGACCGAGGCCGACGCCGGCACCTGGATGGAAACGGGTACCACGCTGGCGCACGATGATATTGCCGGCGTTGACGGCCTGACCGCCGTAGATTTTCACGCCGAGGTATTTCGGATTTGAATCGCGGCCGTTACGGGTACTGCCGCCTGCCTTCTTATGTGCCATGACTTACTCCTCACTCGCCTTAGCCGCTTTGCTTTCGCCTGCGCCCGAAATGCCGGTGATTTCGATTTCGGTGTAATGCTGGCGATGCCCCATCTGCTTCTGATGGTGCTTGCGACGGCGGAATTTGATGATGCGGACCTTGTCCGCGCGACCGTGCGACTTGATCGTCGCGGCAACAACAGCGCCGCCAACCAAGGGCGAACCTACCGTGATGCCTTCGCCGGAACCAACGAGCAGGACTTCCTCGAAATTGATCTTGGCGCCGACCTCGTTTTCCAACTTTTCTACACGCAGGGTTTCACCCTGCATGACGCGGTATTGCTTACCGCCGGTTTTGATCACTGCGTACATGGCATTCCTCTGTAGTTATTTTGATAACTGCCTGTTTTTAAACAGCCGCGAATTTTAACCCCTGCATGCGTCAATGGTCAACCAAATAGAGGCAAATAAAGGCTTTTCCGCGCGCTGGGACAACGAGTTGCCTTGAAACACGCCATATCGGCAGCATGAAAGGTGGACTTGTCGTCCACAGGAAGCCACGCATGCCTGCCACACCCGCCTACGCCGCAGCCAACGCCAAATCGCCGCTCGCACCATTCTCCGTTGATCGACGCGAACCGGGTCCGCATGAGGTGTCGATCGATATCGCTTATTGCGGCGTGTGCCATTCGGATATTCATCAGGTCCGCGACGATTGGGGTGGCTCGGTGTTTCCCATGGTTCCGGGCCATGAAATCGTCGGCAAGGTCACAAAAGTTGGTAATGCCGTGAGAAAGTGGAAGGTCGGCGATATCGTTGGCGTGGGCTGTTTCGTCGATTCGTGCCGCGAATGCGAAGCCTGCCACGCTGGCGAGGAACAATTCTGCGCAAACGGCATGAGCGCCACCTACAACAGTTACGAGCGTACAAATGGCAAGCTCGACCGCTCGCGTCCGACCTATGGCGGCTACTCAACTCGCATGAGTGTCGACGAGAATTATATATTGCGCATTCCCGATGGCATGCCGCTGGATCGCGCCGCGCCACTCCTGTGCGCGGGTATCACCACGTATTCACCGCTGCGCCACTTTGGCGTAAAAGCCGGTGACAAAGTCGCCATTGTCGGTCTCGGCGGCCTGGGCCACATGGGCGTGAAGATCGCCCATGCCATGGGTGCGCACGTGACTGTCATCAGCCATTCGCCGGGCAAGCGCGACGATGCATTGAAATTGGGTGCCGACGAATTCCTCGCCAGCAAGGATGCCGAAATCTTCAAAACCCACGCCGGATGCTTCGACTTCATCCTCGACACGGTGTCTGCGCAACACGACTACAACGCGTATCTTGGGCTTCTCAAGCGCGACAGCACGATGGTTCTGGTCGGCTTGCCGGCGCCGACGCCGCTGGCCGCAGGACCGTTGGTCATGCGTCGCCGCAGTCTGGCCGGTTCGTTGATCGGCGGCATTCGCGAAACCCAGGAAATGCTCGATTTCTGCGCCAAGCACAACGTGGCGTCGGATATTGAACTCATCCGCATCGATCAGATCAACGAGGCCTACGAGCGCATGATCAAAGGCGACGTGCGCTATCGATTTGTCATTGATATTGCGAGTTTTGGCGCTGGGTGAAGGGCTGGAAATCGGGGAGCGGAAAAGTATAGAAGCGCCGCCATTCACGCGTCGGCGGGAAGCTAGTGCTTGCTCTCGATGCAACAACGCAAACTCGAAAGGAAAATACTGGATTCCGAGTTCCGCTTCGCGGCCCCGGAATGACGAGCTTTTGATTTCCCGCTGACCGCTTACTACCCCGCTTTCCGCTTTTTGGCTTTCCGATTGCCGATTCCCCAATCCCGGCACCTCTCTCAACGTGCTCTCTCCACCCCGTCGCGCTATAGTTATCCGTTGACCGGAAAATACGATGCCCATGGACTTCATCCGCATCCGCGGAGCACGCACGCATAACCTGAAAAACGTCGATCTGGAGTTGCCGCGCGAGAAACTGATCGTGATTACGGGCCTGTCTGGTTCGGGTAAGTCCTCGCTCGCGTTCGACACAATCTACGCGGAAGGCCAGCGCCGCTACGTCGAATCGCTGTCGGCATACGCGCGCCAGTTCCTGTCGGTGATGGAAAAACCCGACGTCGATCATATCGAGGGCTTGAGTCC
>JBDTLA010000079.1:0-3618 GCA_039935035.1 Rudaea sp.
TGAAAATTGCAAGGAAGCCCAGGTTGACGACGACGCTTAGTATGATCAGCCGCTTCGGGTTAGGGCTGCGCGGCAAGCGCAATCCGATGCTGTAATCAACGATTGTCGAGAACCAGACGAGAAACAGGTAATGCCAATTCCACTGTGCGTAGAAGTAGTAGCTGGCCGCGACCAGCATCAACTTCTGCAAAATCGGCCAGCCGCGCAGCGCCTGGTTGAGAACCAGCACCAGGCCGAAGAAAACCACGAATTGCAGAGAAGTGAAAAGCATGCGCGTAGGTTATCGGTTCATCGGCAAAAAGGGCCGATCAGTTTCGCGCGGGGGACTGTAAAGGGAATTCCAGCAATCGCCCATTGGTGGTCATGAGGTATGTGGGCGTAGCAGGCTTGTTCCCGTATGGCACGACAATCACACGATCGCCGAACTCAATTCGTTTGTAGCTAGGTACGTCAAATAGAAGCCGCTGCAAGACAAACGCATCTTCTGGCTCTTGAGCCTGAATCGCAATGGGCGCCCCGTCGTTACGATTGAGGAGTTGCGGCAATGCCGAATACAGGCGTTGCTGGATTCGTCCAATGTGACGGAATTCCTTGATTTCCAGATACCCGTGGAAACAAGCTATCGTAACAAGCAGCGTGACGATAAGGCGGCCCATGAGTTTGAATTTTCGCCAGTTTACGGCGACGAAACCAGCAATGAAGGTATCGGCAAAATAGGCGTAGTGCGGTGCTGAGTGCGCGAGAATCAAAATCGGACCGAGCGCAATGCCCCAACCAACCACAAAGATGGAAAATCTTCGCCAGCCGGTTTGAGCCACTGCGACGAGAAGAAGTACGACGCCGCATGAAGCCAGGAGAATGTGCTTGTGCACGAGGCTTCCCACGACTTCGAACTGATCCGGAAGGAATGGGAAAGCCGCATACTCGGCTAGCCGCTTTGGAATGTTTGCCAGACTCCACGCGTACGCGTTCGAACCCGGTGAGCCAAACAGGATCACATCCAGGCGCAGGTAAAGATAAATTGCAACGACGAATGATGAAGCAACGAATGCCGTGAGCAATCCACGATTCTGGCGCGGTGTAGCGCAAAGCAAAAGGGCAAACGGAAACAAGATCGCAGTCTCTTTGCTCATCAAGGCGATCGCGGTTAATACTGCAACGAGAATCGCATCGTGTACCAGTTCTATCGTTGACGCATCCGGCTTGCGCTCCCGGCAGACCCAAACCAGTGCGCATAGGACGGACAACAAGCAAAAGGCATCGGCGAAGGTACCTATCCATGCATTGGTATACACCACGCAAGGCAGTAGCAAGTAAACGCAGATTGCGACAGAAGCATGTCGAGAACCGGCTCCGAAGCGCAAAAGAACGACTCGCAACATTAACGCAATCACTAGCGCAAATGCTGCGCGCACGATGTGCATCAGGACTGGCTGGTAGCCAAAGTAATGAGAGAGCAGCAGCCAAAAGTTGAAAGTCAGCGGGCGGTATTGAAAGATATGAAAGTCTAGCCAGCCGGACCATGGAATCTGGTGAAGTGTGGGCACGTCAGCGAATGACAACCATTGCAATTCATCATGGTTGAAGTAGCCTGGATTGAACGCCAGAGGAGCGAGAATAAGTATCACTAGAACGACAAACGTGATCGGTCGCCCGCCGAACTTCGTAGTGGCATTCAATGCATGCCAACGTAGTGACATCATGTTTTTCTTCTCAGCGCAAAAGGCGACTGCGCAATTTGCTCAGGCGTCATGTTTGGCCATCTCAATCGAGGATTGAGGCACCCGTTGCTTCAACCGCAACGCGGGCTTTTCGATCAGATGCCAGGAAAGCACAGCCAAAGCGATCACGATCGGCAGACTGAGCGTGAGGTTGACCCACGCATGTACCGGACGGCCAAGGCTGGCGGATACAGCTTGTTGAATCGGGAATCCCCACAGGTAGATACCGTAGGAATAATCGCCGAAGCGATTGAAGAAATGGAAGCTCGGTACGTAGGCGAACCACAAACTGGCGTATGCAATCGCAAGTCCCAGGGCGTATGGGGAAAATGCCGTATGGTGCGCGCCAATGGCGAGCACGATGAGGCCGAGCAGCGGCAGTGTCCCAATGCGAACCCAATCGCGATTGACGAAGCAGAATGCACCAAGCAGAAAAAATCCGGCGAGACGAACAAATGCATCCTTGGGTACCAGCGGCACGTAGTCTGGAGCGAAAAGACCCAACAGCAGTAATACCGCGAACACGGTGTTGGCCAGCCAGCGGCGGCGCAGCACGGCCAGCGCGCCGAGAATCGCCACCCAGCAATACATGCGCGCTTCGGCAGGTAGCGTCCAGATCGCGCCGTTGACGGCATTCGGATAAAAATTGTGGACAAATACACCTGGCAGATTCCAGATCAACTGATAGCCAAATTGCATATTGACGTAGATGTATTCGTAGGTCGCGCGGTCCGTCCAATAGGCAGACAAGGGCAGGGTGGAGAAGATTGCTCCAAGCACGATCGCACAGCCGACCATGCATGCGGCATAGGCAGGCAGGATGCGTAGCGCACGGGATTTGAGGAATTCCTCCAATTGTGCGCGACGAAGATAACTGCCGGTTACCAGCAATCCGCTGATGACAAAAAACACATCTACCGCAATCGAACCCGTGTATACGCCATTGCCCCATCCGGCACGCGCAATAAAGTCGCCCTGGTTCGGCAGTCCAGTGAACGCATAGCTGTGGCCAAACATGACCATGACGGCGGCGACGAAACGCAATAGCAGGAAGTTGTCCGCACGGCTGTCAAAGCAGTCAGCAAGTGTGCGTAAGCGTAGAAAACTTCGACGCAATTGGCCCAGCGTCACTGGCGCACGCGTCGCGCTGCCGCTATCGTCGCCGGTGATCGCCATCAGCGCTGCAACCGCGCCAGCACGCGCAGCGTGAAGTAACGCAGTCGGCCCCAACGCCCGGCATGCAGCACCGATTCGGCCTGTTCGAGTCTCTTGGTCAGGGTGGTCGCATCGCGGTACAGGCGCCGGGTGTGCTGGTCGCGGCGCGCAAGCAGGTTGCGCAATTGCTGCACGTCGGCCTCGCTGAGCGTCAGGCCTGCCTTGAAGTGATCGGGAAGCGGGCGGTCGACGTAAATGGTCGAGTGCGTATCGGCCAGTTCGGTTTGCGGGCGGTCGATTGTATAAAAGTACAGTGCGACGGATTTGCGCGACAGCGATTGCTTTTCTTCGGGCAGGGAGATGCGATTGAAGCCATGCCAGCTGGTTTCGGTAGTCTCGAAAATAACGGCGCGGTTGTAGGCGGGCGCGACCAGTTCAACGCGACCGTTCGCAGCGCGCGGGTCCGAATGCAGTTCGAGGCAACCGCCCCAGGCCTCATTCCACTCGTGATTCAGGTAGACGATCAGATTCAGCCGCCGGTGCCAGCGTTCGACCGGATGGCGGTTGAAATCGACGTGTGGGTCGAGTTCCTGGCCGGCGCGATTTTCGTGCGTGCCGCCGCCGAAGTACCAGGGATCGTAAAGCAGGTTTTCGATACCGGTGATCTGGCCGATCAGATCGAGAAATTCGCGGGTCTGGATTAGATCGTCGAGGTTCGCAAACACCGGTCCCAGTCCGCGGA
>JBDTLA010000080.1:0-10697 GCA_039935035.1 Rudaea sp.
TGGCACGGGCGGCGTATGCGGTGAGTATGGTCGAAGGGCAGGGGCATGCTTGCGCGGCGCTTGCTTCTGATCCCTTATTCGACGACGCACTCATCGCGCAACTGCGTGCGCATGCCTGGATCGGTGACGGCAGCGGGTTCACTCCATTCGTCCTCGACGACGATGCAAAATTGTATACCTGGCGCAACTGGTATCACGAAACCCGCCTGGCTGACGGCTTGCTGCGACGCGCACGGTCCCGGGCGTTGCCGGTCGATGCGAAGGAACTTTCCACTGACATTACCGAATTGTTCGCTGGCGACGATGCGCCCGCAACACGCTGGCAACGCGTTGCGGTCGCGGCCGTGCCAGGCGCGCGCCTATTCGTGTTGACCGGCGGGCCCGGTACCGGCAAGACCACCACGGTGTTGCGCATGTTGCTGGAACTGCTGCGGCGTGCGCCGAAGAGCGGGCTGCCTGTCCAGCCGAAGATTGCGCTGGCCGCGCCAACCGGTAAGGCCGCGCAGCGGCTTTCGCAGGCAATCGCCAACGGTAAGCAGAAGTTGTTGCAAACGCTGGCGCCGCAGTCGGCATTGCGCGAGTTGATCGATTCGATTCCCCACGCCCAGGCGCAAACGCTGCATCGCTTGCTCGGCTTTCGGCCGCGCGAGGATGGCTTCGCATATGGCGCGACAAATCCGTTGGCGGCCGACATCGTCGTGGTCGATGAAGCATCGATGGTCGATCTGGCGATGATGCGACAACTCGTCGATGCCATGCGCGACGATGCAATCCTGATCCTGCTCGGCGACCCGGCTCAGCTTGCCGCCGTTGAAGCCGGTTCAGTGCTTGGCGATATCGTCGCCAGCGTGGGCGTGAATACGGTGCCGGCCGAGCTTGTGCAGCGTTTGGTACCGGCCGTCGAACCGCCACCGGATACCGATACGAATCCGGCGCCGTTGTGCGGCCAGGTCGTCACACTTACGCATGGCTGGCGTGCAGGCAGCGGCTTGCAGCGTGGTATCGATGCGCTGCGTGCGGTGGATGCAACGTGGCTTGATACGTTTGTCGCCAACGGCAGCGACGGCAGTTTGCACCTGCACGCTTGCGCCAATGCGGCCGCATTGCGTGTACGCGTGGATGCGTGGATCGAGGCACATGCAGAGCTGTTTGGGTCGCTGTTTGCAGCTGAAGCTTTGCCGCATGTGGCACTGCAAAGTCTGCGCAATGCGCAAATTCTTTGTGCCTTGCGCGAAGGCGCGTTCGGCGCGCAAGGCGTCAATGCCATGGTCGCAAGCCGGCTGGTTTTGCGATTCGGCGTCGACGCCGGGACGCAGTGGTACTCCGGCCGTGCCGTGATCGTCACCCGCAACGACTATTCGCGGCAATTGTTCAACGGCGATATCGGTATCGCAATGGAGGGTGCCGAGGGTCTGCGCGTGTGGTTCGAAGTCGGCCATGCTGATGGCAGCGTCGGTTTGCGCAGTTTTTCACCACGTGCGCTGCCCGCGCATGAAACCGCCTGGGCGATCACCATCCACCGCAGCCAGGGCTCTGAATATGCCGACGTTGCTGTAGTGTTGCCACCCGATCCCGAACAACGCATCCTCAGCCGCGAGTTGCTCTACACTGGCGTTTCGCGCGCGACCCACAGCGCCGAAATCTGGACTACGCCAGCCGCCCTGCGCGCCGCCGCCAATCGACCAATCCAGCGCCATGGCGGTTTACGCAAGCGGCTCGCTTCGCCGGCTTGAGTTTTTCGCCCGGCCTCAAGCGGTTTCACCACGAAGGACACGTAGGACACAAAAGAAAGTCAGTAGGGCGGGAGTAGCGCAGCGTATCCCGCCGGTTCGCATTGAATGCATTTGTATTCACCACGAAGGACACGAGCTACACGAAGGAAAGCCAACACAAATGTTCTGCTTTTATGTCCTTTGTGGAAAATCCCTGCTTTGTTACGCTGGCACGGCTGAGCAGGCCAGTCGGGTTGGAATGTCCATCCTGTCGCATCGAAATTTGTGGATCGCTGGTATGATTCGGCCCCTGATTCCGCAACTGTCCGGAGTGTGATAAGTGCTTGAGATTCTGATTGCTGGTGGCTGGCCGATGGTGCCGATTTTGTTGTGTTCGGCGGTAGCGGTTGCCATTATCCTGGAACGGTTCTGGTCGTTGCGGCGCAAGTCCGTGGCGCCGCGCGAATTGGGCGAACAGGTGCTGACGTGGGCGCGCACGCGCAAGCTCGATCCGGGCCATGTCGAGGCGCTGCGCATCAATTCGCCGCTGGGCGAGATATTGGCAGCTGCATTGAGCGTGCGTATGCGGTCGCGCGACATCATCAAGGAGCGCGTCGAGGATACCGGTCGCCATGTCGTGCATCGGCTGGAGCGGTTTCTAAATACGCTCGGCACGATCGCGTTGATTTCGCCCTTGCTCGGTCTGCTCGGCACGGTATTCGGCTTGATCGAAATGTTCTTTGCGGTGATGGTCAGTGGTGTCGGCGATCCGCTGAAGATGGCCGGCGGCATCGGTCAGGCGCTGGTGTGTACCGCAGCGGGTTTGTGCGTGGCGATTCCGGCGTATTTCTTCCATCGTTATTTTCGCGGACGCGTGACCGATTACGTGGTCGAGATGGAGCAGCAGACGATTCTGCTGATCGATGAATTGTCGGCGCACTCCGAACAGCCGATTGTCCCTGCGGCACCGCCACGCGCCGTGCGCGGAGCTCACTGATATGCGGCTTGGGGCCACCCGTCAGGATGAATTCGAGATCAACGTGATTTCGCTGATTGACGTCATGCTGACGCTGTTGATGTTTTTCGTCATGACCACGACATTCGTGCAGCATTCGTCGATGAAGGTGGCGTTGCCGAAGGCGTCGGAAACGCAGCAGGAGGTAAACCACGACGCGCTGATCATCATGATTGGCAGCGACAGCCGCTTCTACGTCGACAACAACGAAGTGCTCAACCCCAATGTGGATTCGCTCAAGCAGGCGATCGTGCATGTCGCCGGCGACGATCATGACCGCCCGGTAATCCTGCGCGCCGATGCGATGACTCCGCACCAGGCCGTGGTCACGGCGATGGACGCACTCGGGCAATTGGGTTTCAGCCACATGTCGATGGCCACGGTACACAGCAAGGGCGCGGCAGATCAGTGAGCGCGCGCCGATGAGCGAAGCGGCCAGTCCATTCGCGACCTATCGCCGCCTGCTTGGATATGCCGCCCGGCATTGGCCAATCGCATTGCTGGCGATCGTCGGCATGATTTTCGATGCGGGCGTGACCACGGCGTTTACGCGCCTGATCAAGCCGATGCTCGACGACTTGTTCATCCTGCGCAACGCGAAAATGATTTTCTGGATGCCGATTGGCATCGTGGTGTTGTTCATCGTGCGTGGCGGCGCCACGTTCGCCAGTGATTTCGGCATGGCGCGCATCGGCCGCGGAGTGGTGCAGCAGTTGCGCGACGAGGTATTCGCACGCTACCTGAACTTGCCGGTGCAATGGTTCGATCGCAATGCCTCCGGGCGCAGCATCGCGCGCCTGACGTTCACGGTGGAACAGGTCGCACAAGCCACCACCAATGCGGTCAAGGTGATGATTCTTGATAGCCTCACCGTGATCGGACTGGTCAGCGTGATGCTGTACAACAGCGCGCGCCTTACCTTGTTGCTGTTCGTCATGGCACCCCTCATTGCGCTGGTGGTGTGGGTGGTCGGGCGCCGCTATCGGCGCATCAGCCATCGGATCCAGGACTCGGTCGGGGCCGTCACCGGCATCGTCGACGAAGCCATCGGCGGACAGCGAGAGGTCAAGATTTACCAAGGTGCGGCATCCGAGCGCGTGCGTTTCGCCGCAGCCAACGAAGGTAATCGGCGTTTGAATCTCAAGGTTGCAGCCACCAATGCGATGTCTACCTCGCTGGTGCAGCTCGTCGCGGCAAGCGCATTGGCCGCGATCATCTACTTGGCCACGCGTCCGGCGACACTCGCGCATATGAGTCCAGGCACATTCATGTCGTTGATCACGGCGATGCTGCTGATGCTGCCGTCGTTGAAGCGATTGACCACAGTACAGTCGCTGATGCAGAAGGGCGTGGCCGCGGCACAGGACTTGTTCGGCATCATTGATTTGCCGGGCGAGGGCGACTCGGGGACGCAGGTGATGACGCAATGTCGCGGCGAGATCGAGTTGCGCGAGGTGGTGCTGCAGTACGAAGGCCAGTCCACGCCCGCGCTGCGTGGAATCAATCTACATTGTGCGCCGGGTACGGTTACCGCGCTGGTCGGGCGTTCGGGTAGCGGAAAATCGAGTCTGGCCGCGCTGATTCCGCGATTTTACGAACCCAACAGCGGGCAGGTTTTGCTCGATGGCTGCGCGCTCAACGACTACGCGCTTGACAGCCTGCGTCGTCAAATTGCATGGGTCGGCCAACAAGTGGTGCTGTTTGACGACAGCATCGGCCGCAATATCGCTTATGGCGCGCTGGCCGACGCGCCGCGCGAAGCAATCATCGAAGCTGCGCGCGCCGCCAATGCGCTGGATTTCATCGATGCATTGCCGCAAGGGCTCGACAGTAGCGTGGGCGAGGGTGGAGCTTTGTTGTCCGGAGGGCAGCGGCAGCGTATCGCGATCGCGCGCGCCTTGCTCAAGGATGCGCCGATCCTGATCCTCGACGAAGCGACAAGTGCGCTGGACAGCGAATCCGAGCGCTTGATCCAGGACGCACTCAAGCGATTGTTGCGCGACCGCACCGTGCTGGTAATCGCCCATCGCTTGTCCACGGTCGAACATGCCGACCAAATCGCGGTGCTGGATGCCGGGCGCATCGTCGAAATCGGCAGGCATGCCGAACTGCTCGCACGCGATGGACATTATGCGGCATTGTATAAAATGCAATTTCGCGACGAAACCCGATAAGCGCTGCGCGCATGTCCGCAGAGATTCAACTTGCCAGCACATTGACTTGTCCGCAGTGCGGTTTCCAGGCGCTGGAGACGATGCCGATGAATGCCTGCATCTATTTCCACGAGTGTCGTGGGTGTGGTGCGCTTTTGCAGCCCAAGCCGGGACATTGTTGCGTGTTTTGTTCGTACGGCAACGTAGCTTGCCCGCCGGTGCAGGCTGGCCGTGCCGATTGTTGCGGGACGGGCTGATGTTTGACCAGCAGAAACTGCTGGCGATCTGGTACGGCGGACAATCGCCGGGATTCGGATTGCGTGCTTTGAGCGTGTTGTTTGGCGGTCTCGGTGCACTGCGCCGTGGCCTCTACCGGTTCGGCGTATTGCGTCGCGTGCGCTTGCCCGTGCCGGTCGTCGTGGTCGGCAATATCAGCGTGGGCGGCACCGGCAAGACCCCGCTGACGATTGCGTTGGTTCAAGCATTGCGCGCACGTGGTTTCAAGCCGGGCGTCGTCAGTCGTGGCTTTGGCGGCAGCGCGAGCGCCCCGCAAATCCTCGATGCAACGTCTGATCCTGGTGTCGTCGGCGATGAGCCGGTTTTGATCGTACGCGCGACCAATGTCGCCGTGGCAGTCGGTCGCGACCGCGTTGCTGCGGCGCACCTGCTGATTTCGAGGGGGGTCGATGTCATTGTCGCCGACGATGGTTTGCAACATTATAAACTTTGTCGCGATGTGGAAATCTGCGTGATCGATGCCACGCGCCGGTTTGGCAATGCACGCCTGTTGCCCGCAGGACCGCTGCGTGAACCCGTAGCGCGATTGCGCAGTGTGGATTTCCGCGTGAGCAATGGGGCGCCAGGGCAGGTTGACGAAGTGCCGATGGAGTTGCTGGGTGACAGCGCAGTGAATGTCGCCGATCCGAATCTTCGAAAGCCGCTGGCCGATTTTTCCGGGCAGCGAGTTCACGCTGTTGCCGGCATCGGCAATCCGCAACGCTTTTTCTCGCATTTGCGGGCCAGCAGATTGGATGTGATCGAACAGGCATTCCCCGACCATCATGCGTATACAGCGCACGACCTGACTTTCGGCGACGACATTGCGGTCCTCATGACCTCCAAGGATGCCGTGAAATGTGCGGCTTTCGCGCGTGCAGGGTGGTGGCATGTTCCAGTCGAGGCAAGTCTGGCACCGGAATTTTTCGACGCGGTCGCCGAAAAACTGCATTCGTGCCGTTCAGCATAGCCAGGCTATTCTTCCATCTCGTGACGCGCATTCGTGCCTTTGGAGGCGCGGCGCGTTACTATCGCCGAACGAGGCGAGCCGATGGTATTTGCACAGTCGCAAAGCTGCATGGATCGCGCCGCGCCGGTCGTATCTACACCGGCCCAGCGTTATGGGTTGGTGCGTGATGCTTCCGTGGCATTGTGCGATTGCCTACAGCCCGAAGATACCGTCGTGCAATCGATGCCGGACGCGAGTCCGACGAAATGGCATCTGGCACATACCACCTGGTTCTTCGAGCAGTTCCTGCTTGGGCGCGATGCGGCCTGGCGACCATTGCATGCGCAGTGGAATTATCTGTTCAATTCGTATTACCAGACTGTAGGACCAATGCATGCGCGTCCGCAGCGCGGCTTGCTGACGCGCCCGACGCTAGCTGAGGTTCTGGATTATCGCCGTAATGTTGACGAACACATGGTGCGGTTGCTGGATCGCAGTGGCGAGGATACGCAACTTTTGAACCTGCTCGATATCGGCTTGAATCATGAGCAGCAGCACCAGGAATTGCTGCTCACCGACATCAAGCACCTATTCTGGCTGAATCCGTTGTTACCCGCGTTTCGGTCCATGTCGCTGCGCCGTACCAACCATGCTGTGCCCGAACAGCGATGGTTGCCGGGCCACGATGGAATTGTCGAGATCGGACATGCCGGCGACGGCTTCGCGTTCGACAACGAAACGCCGCGCCATCGCACGCTGTTGCAGCCGCATGCTATCGCTCGCCGCACGGTGACAAACGCGGAATTTGCGCAGTTCATCGCCGACCAAGGCTATGCAACGCCGACGCTATGGATGGCAGAAGCCTGGGACATCATCGTGCGCGAAGGCTTGAAGCGGCCATTGTATTGGGCCGAAGACGGCGAATCAGAATTCACCTTGCATGGGCAGTGTGCGATCGATCCGAACGCGCCGGTCGCGCACGTCAGTTTCTACGAAGCCCACGCGTTTGCGCGTTGGGCGGGCGCACGCTTGCCGACCGAAGCCGAGTGGGAATGCCAGGCGCAGGATCGTCCAATCCACGGAAACTTTGCCGACAGCGAGGTGCTGCAACCACGGCCAGCGACGCACGACGATGGCGCTGCCGATGCACCATTGCAATTGTTCGGCAACGTATGGGAATGGACGTCGAGCCCGTACGTCAATTACCCCGGTTACCGCCCGCTGCCCGGAGCGTTGGGTGAATACAACGGCAAATTCATGTGTGGGCAGTGGGTGTTGCGCGGCGGCTCTTGTGCCACGCCGGCTGGCCATATCCGCGCCAGTTACCGCAACTTTTTCTACCCGTCGGCACGCTGGCAGTTTGCGGGAATCCGCCTAGCCAAGGACGCTTGATATGAATCATTCTGCACACGCGAACCGGCTGCGGGATTTGCGCCCGAGCCGGCACGACCTGCTCGACGATGTCCTTGCTGGTTTGCAGCGTATGCCGAAGCGGCTATCGCCGAAGTATTTCTACGACGCGATTGGGTCGAAGTTGTTCGAACGCATCTGCGAGCAACCCGAGTATTATCTCACGCGCACCGAGCTTGGGATCATGCGCACGCATATTGATGCGATTGTCGCAGCCATCGGCCCGAATGCAATGCTGGTCGAATACGGCAGTGGCAGCGGCTTGAAAACACAGATGTTGCTGCGCCATATGCAGACGCCCGTCGCGTATGTACCTGTCGAGATTTCGCCGAGTGCGTTGCAGGCCAGCGTTGCGTCGCTGAGTCAGGAATTCCCGGATATCCAAATGCTGCCGGTATGCGCCGACTTCACGGAGCCGGTGGGATTGCCGCGACCAGCGCGGCAGCCACGGCGCACGGTCGTGTATTTTCCGGGATCGACGATCGGTAATTTCGAACCGAACGAGGCGCTCGGATTGCTGCGTCAGATGCGCATGGAAATGGGGCGTGATGGTGCGGCGTTGATAGGGGTGGATTTGCACAAGGATGTTGCCACGCTGGAAGCCGCCTATAACGATGCGGCTGGCGTTACGGCCGAGTTTACCTTGAACATGCTGGCGCGGTTCAACCGTGAGCTTGATGCCGATTTTGATCTTTCCGCATTCCGCCACCGCGCGCGTTACAACACCCTGGCCGGCAGAATCCAGACGCATATTGTCAGCCTTTGCGATCAGGATGTGCATATCGGCGGCAAGACGATTCATTTCGACGACGGCGAAGCCATGCTGGTCGAATACAGTTGCAAGTTCCTGCTGCGCGAAATTGCCCGGCTGGCCGAACGTGCAGGATTGGCGGTAGCCCACGTCTGGTGCGACGACGCACGGCAATTCAGCGTTCAGCTGTTGGTGGACGCAGCGGTATAGTGTGAAGCAGCACACGCGTGCGGTTCCCAACTAATTTTGCGCAATCGGGAACCTTGTTGGCCTTGCTGCATCGGATGGGTTGCAGGAGGGAACAATTATGTACGTCCACGACACATCGCCAGATCCCGATTACGCAACGCTGACCGACAACGAGCTCGTCGATCGGGTGTTGCATGGATTTCGTGACGCTTTCCGTCACCTCATGCGGCGTAGCAACCAGCGCCTGTTTCGTATCGCTCGCGGCGTGCTCAACGACGATGCCGAGGCCGAGGACGTCGTGCAGGCGTCGTATTTGCACGCCTACGAAAAACTTGCCACCTTCCGTGGCGATTCCAGCGTGCTGACGTGGATGACCCGAATCGTACTCAACGAAGCCTATGGCCGCCTACGCGAGCGCAAGTCAACGGTTGATGTCGAGCAACTGGATATTGCTGCGAGTGGAGGAGGCAACGTGATTCAGTTTCCCGCCAAATACGGCAGCGAAGATCCCGCGGCGACGGTTTCCCGTGCGCAGGTGCGCCAACTTCTTGAGCAAGCCGTTGCCGCGTTGCCGGAATCGTTTCGCCTGGTCTTCATCCTGCGCGAAATCGAAGAGTGCTCGACCGAGGAAACCGCAGCCACGCTTGGCATTCGTGCAGAAACAGTCAAAACCCGCCTGCATCGGGCGCGGAGGCAATTGCGCGTTGCGCTTCAAGATTCCGTGCGCGCCAGCCTGGGCGATGCCTTTGCCTTCCTTGGCGCGCGCTGCGCACGCATGACGGACGCCGTAATGCAAAAGCTGGCGGACTTGCCGCCGCCGAGTTCCATGGGCCGCACGGACGACTAGTCCCGCACAACCGACTTTCATACGACTATCCCCACAACTGGAGAATCCGAAATGCTCACTTACGCAATCGTGCTGTTCGCTATCGGCGCCATCGGCGGCCTGGTCCTGGCGTCAAGCGTACTGCGCGACAAATTCGCGCCATGGGCATTGTCGCTATTGCATGCGCTACTCGGCGCTGCCGGCCTGATCGTGTTGATCGTCATGTTCCTGCAGGGTTCGACTGGCAGTCGCCTGACCGCCGCGTTGGCCTTGCTGGTGGTCGCTGCGTTGGGTGGATTTTTCCTCGCGTCGTTTCACATGCGCAAAAGGATTCCGGCCAAAGGCCTCGTTATTGGGCACGCTGGCGTAGCGGTGGTCGGATTCCTTACCTTGCTCAGCTTGCTGCTTTATTGAGTAACGCACGCATGCGCCATCCTCTGCATCCCGCACTGGTGCATTTTCCAATTGCCTGCTGGTCCCTTGCCACGGCGTCGGATCTGGCCAGTTTGTATTTCGGCCAGCCCGCGTGGTGGTTGGCGGGTGTGCTGATGACCATTGGATTGGCCGGTGCGATTCCCGCCATGATTGCCGGCTTTGTGGAATTTGTACGTATCCCCGGTGACAGCCCGGCGATCAAGGACGTCAATCGCCACATGGGCTGGGTGATGGCTGCATTTTCGCTGTATGCGGTCAGCCTGCTATTGCGCGTGCAGGCAATGACGTTGCACGAGCCAGGACTCGTCGCCATCGCGTTCAGCGTGATGGGGTTCGCCTGTCTTGGTGTCGCCGGGTGGCTCGGCGGAAAACTGGTTTATGGGCACCGTTTGGGTGCCGACTGAAAGTGAGGTGTGACATGCGGCTGATGGCTCAAACCAGCGCGCCAAAGCTGGACCTGATCGACATCTATAACAAACCCGTGGCCATCGGTACCGGGCAACGGCGTACCCTGCTGTGCTTCTTTCGCGATGCCGCCTGTCCGTTCTGCAATTTCCGCGTCTACGAATTGACCAACTACAGCGAAAACCTGTCTCGGCTGGGCGTGGATATTGTCGCTGTCTTCACGTCCACTCCTGAAAAAGTGAAGCGCTTTGTGGCGCGGCAACCACGGCCATTCCCGGTCGTTGCCGACCCCACATCCAGCGCTCATGCCAGCTACCGTATCGAACGCTCGTTCTGGCGCAAGCTCAAAGGCATCGTGACGCGCGTTCCGACCCTGTTCAAGGGTATACGCATGGTCGGGCTCGCCGGGCTCAACACGAACAATTTACTACCGGCGGATTTCCTGATCGACGAACAAGGCATGATCGTGGAGGCCTACTACGGCAGCGATCCCGGGGATCATATTGCGTTGGAACGGGTGGAATTGTTTGCCGCACGGGGATTGCTCAAGCGGCAAGCGCCATAGCCATTCTGCAC
>JBDTLA010000081.1:0-11141 GCA_039935035.1 Rudaea sp.
CGGTCGGGTCGACGACGTTGAGAATGGCTCGATCGGCAGCGACCGAGTCATCGTTCTCGTCTGCGTAAAACGCCTGGATCAGGCACGGAGATTTCTTGTTGCACAAATCGCTGGTAATTGGATAGGCTACGCGCAGGCCGCCCAGCGCCAGCCAATCCGGACGAGTGCCGTCGTTCTTGGTCAACGGGAAGATGACGCTCATGTCGTACTTCTTCGGCTTTAGTGTCCAGGTGCTGTCGCCTGCAGCAACGAATACGATCGGTTCCTTCGGATGCACCGCTTCGATCGCGGCCAGATAGTAGGGATGGTCCTGATCCGTGCGGGCGTGCTGGATCATCATGGTCTGTTCGATGCACAGTGGGTCGATGTGGGTAATTTCCTGAAAAAATTCCGCCATGCTGCGTCCGCCGAGATACTTTCCGCTCTTCTGGATATGCGCGAATCCGGCATCCACGATGAGGCGTGCGTTCGGATCGTGCTGGAAAAGCTTTGCCAGGCTTTTCGCTCCTGCACGTTCACGCGGATTTCCTACACCGGCGTTTTCGACATCGTAGGAGACTACCTTGAAGCCCAGTTCCAGCGCAGTACGAACCATTTCACCGTACAGCGGCTCGTTGATGTAAAAGCCGCTCTCAGGCGTTGGATAGCCCCGCTTTTGCAGGTCCGGATCGCTATCGTAAAGCGTTTCGGCGGCGAAATAATTAAAACCTTCGGCGCGCAACTTCGACAACAGTTCGATCGTCAGTGTGCGCGTAATCGGCGCGCTGTGTGCTTCGTTGAAGAACACCGCCTTGCGATCTTTCGCCAAGCGCAGGATGACGTCGGCCGCCGGTTCCGCACGATAGCCGCCGGACAGCGGTGACGGACCATCGTCGGGCTGTGGTGGTTGCGCGATCGAGAAACTGGCCGCCGCGCCAGGATAGTCGCCGATGAAGGTTTGAAACCACGACAGGTATTGACCGAAGATGACCTGGAAGGCACGGCCATGGTTGGCGTTGTACGCAAGCTGCATGTGCGTGTATTGAGCCAGCAGGCCGGGTAGCTTGCGTGCTTCGCGCATGATTGCATCCGACCTGTTCGCTGCGACCAACTGCTGCGCGCGCCATTCGCTCTGGCTGACATCGGCGCTGCTGGGCGTGCGGTTGACGACGCTTTCGGCCAACGCACTGCGTGGCAGTAGTGCAGGACAAAGGATCAGTGACAGTGCAAGCCCAGCAATGGCGTTTCGATAGTGCATTTGCATCTCCTCTCGGCGATTTCAGCCAGTCTGAATAGTCGGTTCTTGCCAAGCTTTTTGCACGGGACGAAAGTCACTTCCCGATAGAAAGTCCCGCCAGCGCGCGTTGATAGCCCTGCGTCAGCGTACCCTGCGACTCGACATCGAAACACAGGTCGCGCACGCGACCATCATGCAGGCCGTACACCCAGGCATGCACGGTCAGGTTCTGGCCGCGGTCCCAAGCATCGCGTACGACCGTCGTGTGACAAACATTGAGCGCCTGTTCTATCACATTCAACTCGCACAGTCGCGAGATGCGGCCTGCACCGGAATCGATCGCATCAAGCATCTTTTCGTGTTTCTCGGCGACGTCGGCGACGTGGCGCAACCAGTTGTCGGCAAGGCCTACGCGGGTGCCGTTGATGGCTGCGGTCACGCCACCGCACCCGTAATGACCGACCACCATGACGTGTTCGATCTTGAGTACATCGACCGCAAACTGGATCACGGACAGGCAATTAAGGTCACCATGCACGACAACATTGGCAACATTGCGATGCACGAACACTTCGCCTGGCGCCATGTCGACGATCTGGTTGGCCGGCACGCGCGAATCCGAACAGCCGATCCACAGGTATTTCGGCGCCTGCTGCTGCGAGAGTCGCTCGAAGAATTGCGGGTCCTGGGCGCGCAGCCGATCGGCCCAGGCGTGATTGCGTTCCAGCAGTTGCTTTACAGTAGCCATCCAGTTAATCCAGTTGTATACAAATATTTTTCGGTTCGGTGAAGAAGCGCATGGCTTCGTTGCCGCCTTCGCGACCCACGCCGGAATGCTTGACGCCCCCGAATGGCGTGCGCAGGTCGCGCCGCATCCAGCAGTTGATCCAGACAATCCCCGCCTGCAGGCGCGCAGCGACGCGATGCGCGCGCGTCAACTGCGTAGTCCATACCGACGCAGCAAGGCCGTATTGCGTCGCATTGGCCATGGCGATGGCTTCATCTTCACTGTCGAACGGGATCAACGTGCACACGGGTCCGAAGATTTCTTCCTGATTGGTGCGGCAGCTCGCGCCGAGGCCTTCGATGACGGTCGGGGCGATGAACCAGCCACCAGCGCAGCGCCCATCCGGTTTTACGGCTTCGCCACCGCACAGGACCTTGCCGCCTTCCTCACGCGCAATGGCGATATGCCCGATCACTTTGTCGAAATGCGCTTTCGACACGACCGCCCCCAGATCGCTGCTCGCATCGCGTGGGTCGCCGACGCGCAAGGCGCGCACTTTTTCGACGAAGGTCTGCTTGAAAGTGGCGTAGATCGATCGCTCGACAAGGACGCGCGAACCACACAGGCAGATCTGGCCTTGATTGGAGAACGCCGAGCGCACCAACGTATCCATGTTTGCCACGCTGGCATCCCAGTCGGCGAAGATAACGGTCGCGTTCTTGCCGCCCATTTCCAGCGACACCTTCTTGAACTTCGGCGCCACCGCGCTGGCAATCGCAGCACCAGTACGCGTCGAGCCAGTAAAGGAAATCGCCTTGACGCCGTCGTGTTCGATCAATGCCTGGCCAACCTGCGCGCCGGTGCCATGAACGATGTTCAACACGCCCGGTGGCAATCCGGCATCGATGCAGGCTTGGGCAAACATCCATGCCGTGACCGGCGTTATTTCTGACGGCTTGGCCACGATCGTATTGCCGGTCGCCAGGGCCGGCGCGATTTTCCAGGTAAACAGGTACAGCGGAAGATTCCACGGCGAGATGCACGCGACCACGCCCAGCGGCTGGCGCAACGTGTAATTGATCGCCGCATCGCCCATTGCGTGCGCTTCGCTAGCAAACTGTGTAGCGGCAGCGGCGAAGAAGCGCAGGTTCGATGCGGCGCGGGGAATATCCACGTTGCGCGCCAGGCTTACCGGCTTGCCGTTGTCTCGCGATTCGGCAGCCGCGAATTCATCCAGGCGTGTTTCGATCAACTCTGCAATACGATTGAGCAAGCGCGCGCGCTCGTCGGCAGGCAGCGCCGACCATGCAGGCAACGCGCATTGCGCTGCGGCCATGGCAAGCCCGACATCAGCCAAGTCGGAATCCGGACACCGCGCAAAGACTTTCCCGGTGGCCGGTTCGAAAACGTCGAGATAGCGCCCGGCGGTTGGTGGACTGAGGTGACCGTCGATGTAGTTGGCCAGCAAAATCGATGCGTCATTCATGCGTTGTAGTGTAGTGCTTCAAACTGATCAATACCTATTGGCGCAAACATCAAGCGTGTGCCATCCGCTCAATGTTTGATTGAAGCCGGAGCAATTCCGCTGAGTAAGGTCGAGCAAAAATTGCAATGATGGAATCCTTTCCCGCACTGCGGGGACCATTCCAATTTTCCTTCCCCGGCGAGCGGGGATCGTGCCTGACGTTCCTTCTCCCGCGAGCGGGCGAAGGTGCCCGGCTTCAATCAAATATGGGGCGGAAGGGGGCAGCTCTTGATCTTGCGCACCGATCACAACGATCGCGTGCGTCCGCCGTCGACCGGAACATTGATGCCAGTGATGTAACTGGCGGCAGGCGATGCGAGGAAGGCTACGGCCGCGGCGACTTCGGGCGGCTCGGCGAAGCGGCGCATGGGGATCGTCGCGGTCATGTCTGCTCGCACCTGATCGAGTGTGCGTCCACTTTTTTCCATCGTCGCGCGAATGATCTGCTCGATACGCGGCGTGTTGGTCGATCCCGGCAACACGTTGTTCACGGTGATGCCGTCTGGCGCGAGTTCGCCGGCCAATGTCTTGGCCCAACTGGCTACGGCACCGCGCGTGGTGTTGGATACGCCAATGCCGGGAATCGGTTCCTTCACCGAGGTGGAAATGATGTTGACGATGCGCCCGTATGCCGAGGCGCGCATGCCGGGCACGACGATGCCGGCAAGGGTTTGATTGGCGAACAAGTGCGCGCGCAGTGCCGCCAGAAACGCGTCTTCGCTGGCGCCGAATACCGGGCCGGGTGGTGGGCCGCCGGAATTGTTGACGAGAATATGCACGGGCGCTCGCGCCACCAGCGCGCGTACGGCCTTATCCAGTGCGGGCGTATCGCCGCCGTCGACGGCAATGAAATCGTGCGCGCCGCTGTTTCCTGCTGCATGCAGTTCGCCGATCAGTTCGCGCAAGGTTTGCTCGCGGCGCGCCAAAGCGGTGACCGTAGCGCCCATCGATGCCAACATCACGGCTACGGCGCGCCCGATTCCCTGGGATGCGCCGCATACCAGCGCATGTTTTCCGGTCAGGTCGATGTTCATCGCCAACGCATTCATCGTGTCAGCGTTCATCGTGGCCGGTCCGAATTCAGCTTCTCGGTCATCAACGGCAGTAAATCTTCATCCTTCTCGGCGTACGGAGGCGCGAAGTCTTCAAGATCGAAGCCGACGATCGCGGCATCTTCTTCATCCAGACCGTCCCAGGCGCGAAATTCTGCGTCGAGCAAGGAGATGCGGGCGACATCCTCGTCGTCGTAGCGCAATGATTTGCCGGTCGCGCCAAACACTTCCACTGCGCCGGATTCCAGCACTCGCAGGCGCGCCCACATCAGCGTATCGCCCAGTGATGTCACCCACCATTGATCGGTAATCTTTTCGTTCATATCTATTGTCTTCAAACCTTGCGTATCGGTCCCGGGTATTTGGCGACGATAGAGTCGCTTGTCAACAGCGTGATGCCTTCGATTTGCGCCTGGGCCACCAATAAGCGATCGAAAGGATCCTTGTGCAAGTCCGGCAGTGTGTCAGTTGCCACGGCATGTTCGCTGGTAATCGCAAGCTCCATCCAGGCGTTGTCGAGCAAAGCGCGCCGCAGCACACGTGGCTCGACCTGAAAGTCCTCTCGACCCAGTTGATTCTTGATGGCCACCTCCCAAAGGCTGGCCGCACTGAACAGTAACTCGTGCTGCGGATCGTCGATCAATCGCCTGGCAGCGCGCGGAAGTT
The DNA here is from genome assembly GCA_039935035.1 of Rudaea sp. Lineage (GTDB taxonomy): Bacteria > Pseudomonadota > Gammaproteobacteria > Xanthomonadales > Rhodanobacteraceae > Rudaea. The sequence goes on from JBDTLA010000081.1 coordinate 5,187, forward strand.
TCTTGGGCAGCGCTGCCGCCCACAGCAGCAAGTGAGTATCCAACAATAGTTTCATTTGCCCACGCCGAACATTTTTTCGATATCCGCCGCGCCCATGGTATCGAAATCGTCGGGAATCGAAAACGCGCCCGCAAGGAATCCCACCCGCCGCGGCTTAGCAGGAGCATCCAGCGCGGTGACCTTGACCATCGGGCGACCGGCCTTTGCGATCACGAATGACTCGCCGTGCGCCGCCGCATCGACCAATCTGGACAGATGCGTTTTCGCTTCGTGAATATTGATGGTCGTCTCGTTGCTCATTGTACTATCGTCAGTTAAACCAAGTCACATGAACTAAGTTTATCCGGATCGATGGTGTGTCACAAGCATCAACGTCATCTGATCGTTCGAAGGTCTGCCAGGACACTGGGCCAGACGTTTTCCAATACTTGCGGTTCGCCGGCAGCCAGTGGATGCAAACCGTCGTCCTGCATGAGTTTTGGGTCGGTTGCGACGCCGGCTAACAGGAAAGGCACCAGCGGCACATTGAATTCAGCGGCCAAGTCCCGATACATGTCGCTCAGGGCATCGCGATACTGGGCGCCATAGTTGATTGGTAACTCGATACCGAGAACGATGACTTTCGCATCGGCATCACGGCAGGTCTTTACAATGCGGCGCAGGTTTGTGCGGATTTCGGCGATTGGCAATCCACGCAGGCCATCGTTGGCGCCGAGTTCGACCAGTACCAGCGCGGGTTTGTTGGCGGACAACAATGGCGGCAGTCGTGCCAGCCCGCCGGCGCTGGTTTCGCCGCTGATGCTGGCGTTGACAATCGGGCGCTGCAGTTTGGCTGGTTGTTGATCGAGCCGGTGTTGCATGAGTGCGACCCAGCCCGATTCCATCGGGATATTGTGTGCAGCTGACAATGAATCGCCCAGCACCAGAATCGGTCGCACGGATGTTTGCGCAGCAAGCGCGCCAATCATATTCGACAGGATCAGCGCAACACAAAGGATCAGATGGCGCATGAATAACGAAGTCCGGAATCAGGTCAGTGCGCACGATGTTAGCAAAAGCGTCGATGGACCCGATGGTCGCATCGATATTCTCGATGGCGTCACGCTGGATGTTGCAACCGGCGCGAGTCTGGCCATCGTGGGGGAGTCAGGTTCTGGAAAGACCACTTTGCTCGCGTTGCTCGCGGGGTTGGACACGCCCACTCGCGGCGCGGTGACGCTCGCCGGTACGCGCATCGATACGCTCGACGAAGAACGCCGCGCGGCTTTGCGCCGCCGCCATGTCGGCTTCGTGTTCCAGTCGTTTCATCTGCTGCCCGCGCTCAATGCTGAGGAAAACGTGATGCTACCGTTGGAACTCGACGGGCGCAGTGATGCGCGGTCGCAGGCTCAACGTGCACTCGAAGAAGTCGGCTTGAGCGCACGTCGGCACCACTATCCGCACCAGCTTTCCGGAGGCGAGCAACAGCGTGTGGCACTCGCGCGTGCTTTTGTTCATCAGCCGCAAATCCTGTTCGCCGATGAGCCGACGGGAAATCTCGATCAGCGCACGGGCCAGGTCGTTGGCGACCTCTTGTTCGCGCTCAATCGCACGCACGCAACTACGCTGGTGCTGGTGACGCACGACCTCAAGCTCGCAACACGATGCGCTGCGATCGCGCAACTGGATCGCGGTCGATTGTTGGCGACGAGTACATGAAGCCGCTGACGTTCGCGTGGCGCACACTGCGCCGCGAATTTCGCTTCGGCGAGTTGGCCACGCTGGCGGCGGCCTTGGTGTTGGCAGTCGCCGCGCTGGGTGCGGTGGCAACGCTGGGTCAGCGTGTGCAGCGCAGCATTGTGGCCTCGGCAGCCGAATTGATCGGCGGCGACATTGGAGTCAGCGCACGCGCGCCGTTGCCTTCTTCGTTGGGTGATGCAGCGGCGCGCCTTGGCTTGCAGGACACCATCACGGCAGATTTTCCGAGCGTGCTGTTCGCCAACGGTAAAAGCCAGCTGGCCGACATCCGTGCTGCGCAAGCGACGTATCCGTTGCGCGGAACCTTGCGCATTCGAGCGGCCAATGGATCCGAACTCAATGTGCACGCACCGGAGCCAGGCAGTGTGTTTGCCGAGCATCGATTGCTTGCCGCGCTGGACCTGAAGGTTGGTGACAAGGTGGCGATCGGAAACAGCGAACTGCAAATCGGTGGCGAGATTCTGCGCGAACCCGATGGCGGGCAATTGTTCGCGATTGCGCCGCGCCTGCTGATGTCGATGGCCGATGCGCATAGCAGTGGTTTGCTGGGAGTCGGCAGCCGTGCAAATTACCGATTGATGGCTGCGGGCAATGATATTTCCGCAGTATCCATATACGCGGACTATTTGAAAGCGCATAAACCCGACGGCGCGCAAATCGTCAGCGTCGAACAATCGCAGCAGAATCTACGTAGCGCGTTTGAGCGTGGCCAGGCCTTCCTTCGGCTGGCTGCGTTGCTCGCAGCACTGTTGTCGGGCATTGCCGTGGCGTTGGCCGCGCAACGCTATGCACGACGCAAGACCGACGAGGTGGCGCTGCTGCGCTGCCTCGGCGCACGTGCGAATGAGGTGATGGTCGCGACGGGTTTGACCTTGCTGCTACTGGCGTTGCCTGCGTGTGTGTTTGGTGTTTTGCTCGGGTTGGGATTGCAACAAATCGTGTTTGCTTTCGCCCGCGATTTGCTGCCGGCTGCGGCCGTGGCCGTGCCAATGATGCCAAGCGTCGCCGCGTTTGCGATCGGCCTGGCCGTGCTGTTCGGATTTGCATTGCCGCCCCTGTTGCGATTGCGCGAAGTGCCACCCGTGCGCGTGTTTCAGCGCGCGTTCGGTCCACGCGTGCGCCGTTTCGATGCGCTGTATCTGTTGCCGTTCTTCATCGCTGCGGGTTTGATTGTTGTGCAAAGCGATTCGTTCAAACTTGCCAGCGTGCTGTCGATGAGCCTATTGGCAGTAGGCGCGTTTGCGCTCGGCTTGGGTGTGCTATCGATTCGCTGGTTGACGCGCGCCGTGCGCCGCCTCCCGGCTGCATTGCGTTTTGGTATTGCCAATCTCGCGCGTCGGCGCGGGATGAGCCTGCTACAGATCGTCGCTCTGGCACTGGCCATCACTGCGCTGGATTTGCTCGCCATCGTCGGGCCGTCGCTGCTCGGCGCGTGGCGCGCGGAGTTACCGGCGAACACGCCGAATTATTTCCTGATCAATATCCAGCCGGACCAGGCCAATGGCGTGCGCGGGCGACTAGCCGAGATGCATGCCGACAATGTCAGCATGCTGCCAATGGCCGTGGGCAAACTGGTCGCGATCAACGGCAAGCCGCCGCAGGTGAAGGACTACGCCAATCGCCGCGCCGAAGGCTGGATCAACGGTGAAACGCGCCTGTCGTGGAGCGAGGATCTGCCGCCGTCCAATGACATCAAGGCCGGGCACTGGTTCGATGCCAATCCGGCAACGCCACAAGTCTCTGTCGATCAAATGTGGGTGGACATGTTTCACCTCAAACTGGGCGACACTTTGACGTTGCGCATCGGCGAACGCGACGTTGTGGCAACCATCACCAGCGTGCGCGCGGTGCGCTGGGATTCTTTTCGCGTCAATTTCTTCCTGCTGCTCGATCCGGCCAGTGCGCGTGGTTTGGCTTACAGCGATGTCGTGAGTTTTCACTTACCGGGACCCGCGACAACTGCGCTGGCCGCACTCAGCCATGACTATCCGAACCTGTCGCTGATCGATCTGAACGCGCTGCTGGATCGAATTCGCGACATCATTGGTCGCGTAAGCCACGCTGTGACGTCGGTATTCGGATTCAGCCTCGCCGCGGGCCTACTGGTGCTGATGGCGGCACTTGCTGCAAGTGCCGACGAACGCCGTTACGAGGCCGCGCTCCTGCGTACCCTTGGTGCGAATCGTCGCCAATTGACGCTGGCGGTGCTTGGCGAATTTGGCGTGCTGGGTGTGCTTGCCGGCGTCATCGCCGCACTCGGGGCTGGCTTGGGGGGCATGTGGTTGGCACGCGGCGTATTCCATGTTGACTATTTGCCGCCCTTGGGCGAGTTGGGTTTTTCCGCGTTTGCAGCGGCGTTGCTTATTGCCGTGGCTGGCTGGATTGGAACGCGCCGTATCGCGCGTGCGTCGCCGTTGCTGGTATTGCGGCGGGAATAAGTTAGGGTCGGGTAAGCAAAACGCGTAGCGTGCGCTATGCGCAGGATCGTCCGCGCGGGCATAATTCGTGCGCGTAGCACACGCTACGAAGCTGGCGCCAAACGACCCCGGGTCTTCGTAACGATTCACCCGTTATCATCACGCAATTGCTCCGACGCGGATCGAAAGTATGGCTACGAGTAAATCTGCAAGGGATCGCAAGGACCCAAAATCGCAACGATTCGATTCAATGCGTCTCCATTGGCGATTCGCCGTCAGCGCGCTGATTTTTCTCGTTCTCTCAATCGTCGCGGCCCTGTTCGGCATGAAGCTGGCCTTGGGCGTGCTGGCAGCGTTCGACACGGCGGCGGTGATTTATCTTGCGACAACGGCACTGATGTTTTTCGGATCGAATCCGGATTCGATGCGTCGTCGCGCGCGCACGCAAGACCAAGGCTATTGGGGCTTTCTGTTAATCGGTGCGACGGTTTCGGCCATTGCGCTGGTGGCGCTGGGGATTGAATTGCACGCGAGCAAGACGGCCAGTGCGCTCGAGATCGTGCTGGCGACGTGCAGCCTGCTGCTGGCGTGGTTGTTCCTCAACACGATATTCGCGGTGCACTATGCGCACGAGTTTTACGGAGACAGCGGCGGCAAGCACAGCGGACTCGATTTCCCCGGCACCAAGGAACCCGACTACTGGGATTTCATTTACTTCGCCTTCGTCATCGGCATGACATTCCAGGTTTCAGACGTGCAGATCAGCGAGCGCAAGATCCGGCGCGTCGCCCTCGTGCATGCCTTGATCGCATTCTTCTTCAACGTGATCGTGATCGCGTTGAGCGTGAACATTGTCGCGGGAAGCGCGTAAGTAGAATCGCACGGTCGATGGAATCCGGTGCGCGTCGATTCGACCGCGCATCGGATTCCTATCTGGTTGGTGCGTTGTCCTAGAACTCGGCAGAGCCGGGCACCCGCGGATACGGAATCGCATCACGGATATTCGCCAGGCCGCAAGTGTAGACGACGAGGCGTTCAAAGCCGAGGCCAAAACCGGCATGCGGCACGCTGCCGTAGCGACGGAAGTCGCGGTACCACTGGTAGTGGGCCGGATCGAGCTTGAATTGCACCATACGCCGGTCAAGATAATCCAGACGTTCTTCACGTTGCGATCCGCCGATGATTTCACCGATGCCGGGCGCGAGCACATCCATCGCCGCGACGGTTTTCTCGTCGTCGTTCAGGCGCATGTAGAACGCCTTGATGGCTTCGGGATAGTTCATCACCACGACCGGGCGGCCGACGTGCTTCTCGGTCAGATAACGTTCGTGTTCGGTCTGCAGGTCATGGCCCCAGTCGACCGGGTATTCAAATTTTTGTCCCGACTTCTTCAGGATTTCCACGGCGTCGGTGTAGTCGATGCGCTCGAACGGCGCGGCGATTAAAGCTTCCAGGCGCGAGATCGCCGTCTTTTCCTGACGCTCGGCAAAGAACGTCATGTCGTCCATGCGCTCGTTGAGCACCGCCTTGAAAATGTACTTGAGAAAATCCTCGGCCAGGTCGGCATCGTCATTGAGATCAGCGAATGCAATTTCCGGTTCGATCATCCAGAATTCGGCCAGATGTCGCGCGGTGTTGGAATTCTCGGCGCGAAACGTGGGGCCGAACGTGTACACCTTGCTCAGCGCCAGGCAATAGCCTTCGACGTTGAGCTGGCCGGAGACGGTGAGATAGGTCTCCTTGCCGAAAAAATCCTTGTGCCAGTTGATGCCGCCCTTGTCGTCGCGCGGCAGGTTGACCA
>JBDTLA010000082.1:0-3324 GCA_039935035.1 Rudaea sp.
CTCAAGGGCCGCCTTGAGGCACTGCAGGATCAAAAAGTCTTCGATCTCAAGCGTCGCCAGGAATCCGAATTGCGCGATTGGGTGAATGCCGATCCTGCGCGCAAGGCCAAATACGCTGCGGCCTGGGACGAAATCGCCAAGGCGGAAACACTTGGCCGCAATCTGGAAATTCCGGATCAGTACGTGTCAGGCAGCGGTGCATTTTCAAGCGAGTATTTCAGGATCGCGCGCGAGCTGGTGCGCGGTGCCGACGAGCGCACCAAACCCAACGCGGACCGTTTGCGCGAATTTACCGATGCGCGATTGCCGGCAATGACGCAGCGGTTGTTCTCGAATGCGCCGATTTATCCGGATTTCGAGAAGGTCAAACTCGGCTGGTCGTTGACCAAGATGCGCGAATGGCTGGGCACTGACAATGCGTTCGTCAAGGCCGTACTTGGCAAGCAGTCGCCGCAGCAACTGGCCGATGCGTTGGTGGATGGCACCAAGCTGGGCGACGTGGGCGTGCGCAAGCAGTTGTGGGATGGCGGCAAGGCGGCAGTGGATGCCTCGCACGACCCGTTCATTGAGTTGGCCAAGCGCATCGACCCGCCGGCGCGTGCGGTGCGCAAGCAGGTGGAAGACCAGGTCGATTCCGTGATCGACAAGAATGCCGAATTGATTGCGCAGGCGCGCTTCGACAAATACGGCACGAGTGTTTACCCGGATGCCACGTTCACCCAGCGTTTCTCGTTCGGCACGGTCAAGGGCTGGGACGAGAAGGGTACCTGGATCAAGCCGTTTACCGATTTCGCTGGTGCTTTCGCCCACGCGACAGGGGCTGAGCCATTCGCGTTGCCGCAATCGTGGCTCGACGCGAAACCGCATCTGAATCTGGCCCAGCATCTGGATCTGGTCACCACCAACGACATCATCGGCGGCAATTCCGGCAGCCCGTTGATCAGTCGCGACGGCCAGATCGTGGGCTTGATCTTCGACGGCAATATTCATTCGCTGGGCGGCAATTATTGGTATGACGAGCGCTTGAACCGCGCCGTTTCCGTGGACAGCGGCGGGATACTCGAAGCCTTGCGCACTATCTATAAGGCTGATCGGCTGGTGCGCGAAATCGAATCAGCCGACAAATAGCTGGTCGGCTCCTACGCCCGCGTGCACCATTGCGTGCGTGTTTTACCGGGACCCGAACACTGGCACTCAGCGCCAGTGCCCGCGAATCCAGACGCCGCCGGCCCAATGTCCCGGCGCCCACCCTGTAGCGCGGTAGTGGCGGGCGGGGGAATACACGCAGCCAGTGGCAAATAGCGGCGTCAAGACAACCACGGCAAGCAACAGGACGTTGGCGTAGCGTTTCATCGGGTTCTCCTTGGGGGATGTTTCGCCAATAAACAACGCTGCGTCAACGCGCGCGTTGACCGGGGCGGCGTACACGTGCGGGCGGCGTTCAGGAATTTGCTATGCGGCGGCGTCGACCAACGCGCAAAAAGGGGCCATGAACGCATTCCTGCAACGCCTGCGTGAACGCAAGCTCGTGCAGTGGGCAGTGGCTTACGTGGCTGCATCGATCACGCTGATTCAGGTGCTCGACGTGGTCGCGCAGCGATTTGGCTGGCCGGAGCAGATCGAGCGGTTGAGCATCCTTGCGTTGGCGGTCGGATTCTTCGCCACACTCGTATTGGCCTGATATCACGGTGAGCGCGGCGTGCAGTGCGTCACCGGCACCGAGCTGATCCTTGCGCTGCTGTTGGCCATCGGCGGAAGTTTGCTTTGGCGCAGCGCATGGGCGCCGCACGCAACAGCAACGCTCGCGGCGGCATCAACCTAAGTGGTGCAACCGGCAACGACATCCGTACCAATCCCAGCCAAATCCATCGCTGTGCTGCCGTTCGTCACCATGAGTGGGGATCCGAAGAACGACTACTTCAGTGATCGCATCACCGAGCAAATCCTCGACGCGCTGGCACACGTGCGGGACCTGAAAGTCGCAGCGCGCACCTCGGCGTTCGCGTTCAAGGGCAATGCCGAGGATTTGCGCAAGGTGGGCGAAGTACTGGGTGTCGCGACGGTGCTGGAAGGCAGCGTGCAGAAATCCGGCGATGAAATGCGCATTACCGCGCAGCTGATCGACACGCGCAGCGGTTATCATCTGTGGTCGGAGAAGTACGACCGCAAATTGACCAGTCTCTTCGCCGTCGAGGATGAAATCTCCAAGAATATTGCGGACAAACTGCACGCCCAACTCGCTGTTGGCGGTATGCAAACGTGGGTTGCGAAAAAGACAATTGATCCAGGCGCGCATGATTTCTATCTGCGCGGATTGCTGTTGATTGCCGCGCGTGGCCCAGGCTTGCGCAGCGCTGTTGCCGATTTTCAGCAGGCGGTCGCAATTGCTTCGGATTTCGAGCAAGCATGGGCCGCGTAGGCTGAGGCGCAAATGCTACTGCCGCATTATTTCCTTGCGCCGCAGGACACGGCGTTCCCGGCAGGAGAAGCGGCTGCAAAGCGCGCGCTGGAAATTGATCCGAACACGGCCACTGGTTATGTCGCGCTCGCGATGATGTATCGGGTTCAATGGAAATGGCAGGATGCAGACACAGCATTCGAGCATGCGTTGAATATCGCGCCGGGCAATGCCGAAGCTGCCGACCAGTACGCTCAATTTCTGCTTGCTGCCGGACACCTGAATGAGGCGTTGTCGGAAGTCGTTCGCGCACAGCGGTTGGATCCGTTGTCGGGTATTGTTGTCCTTACGCGTGCCAATACGCTTACCGCCCTGCGTCATTTCGACGAGGTCGCCACGCAAGCGCAAACCGTGATCACGGAGCACTCCGATTACGCACTCGGGCATTTTGTCGCCGCTGATGTGGCGATCTACCGCCATGATTACGCCGAAGCCAAAGCGCAATTGAAAGCCGGTGCGATATTGGTCGGCGAAGGTCCGGGGGTTTATCAATTGCTCGTCGATGGTATCGCCAATCCTGCACAGCGCGCCGCCGCGCGGCACGCGGTACTGACCGCAAACGCCGGCACGCATCAGCGTCTGAGCGCGCCGGCGCAGATCAAATGGTTGATGCTGCTTGGCGATCCTGATGACGCGCTGGCTGCACTGCAACGCATCGGCCACGACGTGATGCTCGGCCAGGATAATGTCTGGCAATCGGCCTTTGATCCGATGCGCGGCGATCCGCGGTTCAAGGCGGCATTGCAGAGGATGGGGTTGCCGTATACGCCAGCGAAGACGCAAGCGGGTGCTGATTCGAACAAGTGATGTTCCACCTCGACCGCCAGAGCGTATGCTGCTTCGCGCAAACCCTGAGCCCGAAGGAA
>JBDTLA010000083.1:0-15698 GCA_039935035.1 Rudaea sp.
ACGCCGGTGGCAAAGCCCGCGTTGGCGGTCACGCGGCAGATGCCGCTGCCGGCGGCTGCAATGGCTGCTTCGACCAGCGACCACGATCTGGCGGAAAAGCCAGTGACCGCTCCGACACCGCCGTCCGTTGCTGATGCTCGATTTTCACCTCAAGCGACCCCGGCTAGTATTGCTGCAACGCCAGTGGACAGCACGCCTGTAGCACGGCCCACGACACCGGTTGCGGCGAGTCCTGCGAAACCAGCGCCCGTGTTGATGTCGAGCTTGCCATTGCCGATCATGCCGCGATTCGCGCCCGCGCCCGTAGTTGTCACTCCGGGCCCCGCCAAACCCGGTCCGACACCGACGCCCAGCAAGCCGCACACGGAGTCGACGGATCGAGGGCAGTTGCCGCTGGACATGACGACGAAATCCGATAGCGAAGTGAACCAGCATCGAACTTCTACGCCTGCACCTGCGAGTACAGCATCCGCACCGGCACCGGTGGCAGCCGCGCCAAAACCGGCGGCCCCTGAAGCAACTCCGAGTGCTGCGAGTCACGCGTCATCGCACGGTGGTTTTGATTCCAGCGCCTCGACTCACCCGAGCCACGCTAATCACTCTGCCGTGCACCCGGCAGCACCCGCCGGGACGACGACGAGTACGGACAATGCAGGAAATCTGGCGGCTGGCGAAAGCTGATTTACCCTAGGTGGGTTGCGACGCCGGCAATAGCGTGCCGGCGTCAAGCAACCCATGCAGGTTGCCCAAGTGTGCGAGCGCGACCACGTTGTCGATAGCGAGCTTTTCGTAGATTCGATATTTGTAGGTGGCCACGGTTTTGGCGCTCAAGTTCAAATGTGCGGCGATTTTCTTCGCCGCGTGGCCCTGTGCCAACATCATGGCTACTTCAAGTTCGCGCATTGAAAGCTCAGCGAAAGGTGAATCGCTGCCGTTCATCGTCGCCAGCGCCAGTTGTTGTGCCACTTCGCTGCCGATATAGCGCCTGCCGTCGGCTACGGTTCGAATCGCTTTGAACAGTTCGTCGGCTGGACAACCCTTGGTCAGATAACCACTTGCACCAGCTTCGAGCAGGCGTCGGGGGAATGGTGCGTCTCCGGCCATTGTCAGGATCACGATGCGTGTGGCCAGCTTGGCACGGCGCACCCGTTCGGTTACTTCAACGCCGCTGAACCCGGGCATGTGCACGTCGACCAGGGCAATATCCGGTTCAAGCTGCTTGATCAGGGCCAAACCCTGTTCGCCGTCCTGAGCTTCGCCGAGCACGTCGATATCCGCCTGCTGTTCCAGAATCATGCGCAGTCCAGTGCGTACCAGGGCGTGGTCGTCGATGAGCACAATCCGGATCATTTCCCCTGCTCCCTTGATTTGCGGCCTTCAAGGTACTGCGCCCGGACGTTCGAAACAACCCAAGGCCCAACATCCGGACTTGTGTGACATCAGCGCAACGTCGCAAGGAAATTTGGCGGAAGCGGTGAGATTCGAACTCACGAGAGGCTCACACCTCTGCCGGTTTTCAAGACCGGTGCCTTAAACCGCTCGGCCACGCTTCCGAAAAAACTTCGCGCTATTGTATGCGTTCGACGTTGCCCATGTATGGCTGCAACGCTGCAGGCACGCTGATCGAACCGTCGGCGTTCTGGTAGTTCTCCATCACCGCGATGAGTGCGCGACCCACCGCCACTCCGGATCCATTCAATGTGTGAACGAGCTCAATCTTGCCTGATTCCGGATTGCGCCAGCGCGCGCCCATGCGCCGCGATTGAAAATCCGTGCAATTCGAGCATGACGAAATCTCGCGATATGTGTTTTGCGAGGGTAGCCAGACTTCCAGATCGTAGGTTTTAGCGGCAGAAAAGCCCATATCGCCGGTGCACAGCAACATGCGCCGGTACGGCAGATTGAGCTTTTCCAGCACGGCTTCAGCGCAGCGCGTCATGCGCTCGTGTTCGTCGCTGCTTTGCGCGGGCTTGGCTATCGTCACCAGTTCCACCTTCTCGAATTGGTGCTGGCGAATCATGCCGCGCGTGTCCTTGCCATGCGAGCCGGCCTCGGCACGGAAACACGGCGAATGAGCGGTCATGCGCAGCGGCAGTTTTTCTGCGTCGACGATTTCGTTGGCGACGACGTTGGTCAACGAAACTTCAGCGGTGGGAATCAGATAGCGTTTACTCTCTCCCACTTGGGTTGCAAACAGATCGTCTTCGAACTTCGGCAACTGCCCGGTGCCTTGCATTGCTTGCGCATTCACCAGCAACGGCACGTTGCATTCCAGATGGCCATGCTCGCGCGTGTGCAAATCGAGCATGAACTGCGCGAGCGCGCGATGAAGTCGCGCAAGGTCGCCACGCAACACGGTGAAACGCGCACCTGACATTTTCGCGGCCGTTTCGCCGTCGAGCCAGCCGTGGCGCGCGCCGAGTTCGACGTGGTCTTTCACCGCGAAATCAAATTTGCGCGGCGTGCCCCACTCGTGGATTTTCTGGTTCTGGGATTCGTCGCTACCAGGCGGCACCGACTCGTCGGCAAGATTCGGAATACCCAACGTAATCTGCGCCAAGTCCGCTTGAAGCTGGGAAAGCTTGTGCTCGTTGGCCTTGAGCTCATCGCCAATGCCGGCGACTTCGGCCATCAGCGCGGACGTGTCCTCGCCCTTCGACTTGGCCATGCCAATCGCTTTTGAACGCGTATTGCGCAAGTTCTGCAATTCCTGTGTCTGCGTCTGCACCGTCTTGCGTTGCGTCTCGAGTCTCTCGATGGCGGTTATGTCGAGTTCGTACCCGCGCGCTTTCAAGCGCTGCGCAACGCTGTCGAGTTGTCCGCGCAGAAGTGCCGGATCGAGCATGGGAATTTCCTGAAAAGTAGGGTGAAGAGGCGAATTATCGCGGTTGCACGCTATCCGGCGCAAACCTTGTGGGCAAGACCCAAAGCCGCAGCAGCAAAGTCGCACTCGCGGCGCATCCTGCGCCAAAGGCAAACGCGACCAACGGCGTGGTTGCAGCCCACAACCACCCGAACACCAGCGACGCCGGCAGCAGCATGATGCCGGACACGAGATTGTACCAACCGTACGCGGTTCCGTGGTTTCCGGAATCGACCAGATCGGCAACGAGCGCCTTCTCCGTGCCTTCCAATGCGGCAGTGACAACCCCGTAGGCCGCGAACGCGAGCCACAGCGCCCAGTCGGCGGCGGGCAGCAAGCCGATTGCCAGATAAGCCAGCGCATACGCGCCCCAGGCGACACTGAGTACGCGAACGCGCCCGAGCCGGTCCGACAACGCCGAAAGCGGCGTGGAAAGCAATGCCGCGACCGCTGAAAACAAGGCCCACATCAAGACCACTCGTTCGGCTCCCGCGCCCAGCGATTCGGCACGCAACAACAAGAACATGTTGGATGAATTGCCCAACGTGAACAAACCCAGTGCCAACAGATAACGGCGCAATGCCGGGGGCTGGCCACGTAGCGTCCAGGATCGCGGCGCATGCGCGATCGCGACTGCCTGTTCGGGCTCGCGCAAACTCACGGTCAACACCAAGACCAGGATCGCAGGCACGATCGCCCACAGGAAAACATGCCGCAGTTCAACCCCAAAGGCCAGCAACGCCGCAGCCGCGAGCGGCCCGACAACCGCACCCAGATTATCCATCGCACGATGCAAACCGAATGCGAGGCCGCGCTGCGAAGCATCCACACTCTGCGCCAGCAATGCGTCGCGTGGTGCCGATCGCAAGCCTTTGCCGAGACGGTCGGCCAGGCGACACGCGAACACACCGAGCCACGAACTGGTTAGCCCGATCAATGGACGCGCGAATCCGCTGAAAGCGTAGCCGCCGATAACCCAGACGCGCACCTTGCGGCTACGATCGGCCATCACGCCGGCGGCCAGCTTGAGCAGGCTGCTCAGCGCTTCGGCCACGCCTTCGATCAAGCCCAGTGTCTTGGGTCCGGCCATCAGCACGGCCGTTAGATACAGCGGCACCAGCGGATATATCATGTCGCTCGCTGCGTCGTTGCACAGGCTGATAGCGCCGAGCAACCAGACCGTGCGTGGCAAAGCGCGAATGGCGCGCAGTATGTTCATGGGCTGGTCAAGCAGAGTGCGACGAAACCGCTCGCAACGCGTGCGGTCGGCGCGGAATCTCCATGGTGATGGGGTCGAATCGGCGTTGCAGCTATCATGCGCGCAGGGTTGAAGACTTGCGAAATGGCCGTCAGTATGACTGCATGCCCGACGTCGCATCAAATTAATTGCCAGAGGCAACTATCAGGCATCGTTGACGTAATGAAAACGGCGCCAGCACGGTCACTTGCGAGGCAATCGACGGGAAACAAGGAGAACTCAATGGGGTTGGCGACGACGGCTTTTTACAATATCGATGTGCGGCATCGAATGGGCGCGGCATGAACATACGCAAGTCGCTGCCGCGCCTGCTGGTGCTGCTCGCAATCGTTGCCGGGATCGCAGCTTTTTTTGCGTTTGGGCTTCAGCATCAGTTGAGTTTCGATGCGCTCAAGGCGCGTCAGGAGCAACTGGTGCACTGGCAATCGCTGCATCCGTGGTTGTTGGCGGGAACGTTTTTCGGCGTTTATGTTGTTGTGACGTCGTTGTCGTTACCGGGTGCCGCGATACTGACTTTGGCCAGTGGCGCGGTGTTCGGATTGATCGAGGGTACCCTGTTGGCATCGTTTGCCTCCACCATCGGGGCCACGATCGCCATGTTGGCCAGTCGCTTCATTCTTCGCGATTGGGTGCGCAACCGCTTCGCATCACGCATCAAGAGCGTGGATGAAGGTATCCGGCGCGACGGCGCGTTCTATCTTTTCAGCTTGCGCCTGGTACCGGTCTTTCCGTTTTTCGTGATCAATCTGGTGATGGGACTGACGTCCCTGTCTGCGCTGACGTTTTATTGGGTCAGCCAAATCGGCATGCTTGCCGGCACCGTAGTGTTCGTGAACGCAGGCACCCGACTGGCGAGCCTGAATTCGCTGTCGGGTCTGGTTTCGCCCGCGTTGATTGGATCGTTCCTGCTGCTGGCGCTGCTGCCGTGGCTGTCGCGCGGCATCATCAGTTGGATCAAGGCACGACGCCTCTACAAAGGCTGGCCCAAGCCGAAACGCTTCGACCGCAACCTGGTTGTCATCGGTGCGGGTGCAGCCGGGTTGGTCAGTGCGTATATTGCCGCGACCGTGCGCGCCAAGGTCACCCTCATCGAAGGCAACAAGATGGGCGGCGATTGCCTGAATTATGGCTGCGTACCGTCGAAGGCATTGATCCGCATTGCGCGCATTGCACACGAGGCACGGCGCGGCAACGATTTCGGTGTCGGGCTGCCGGAACCGAAAATCAATTTTGCCGCGGTGATGAAAAGCGTGCATGCGTCGATTGCAGAAGTTGCGCCACACGACTCCGAGCAGCGCTACGGGAAACTCGGTGTCGACGTGCGACGCGGCAAGGCGAAAATCGTGTCGCCATGGTGCGTCGAAATCGATGGCAAACCGATTACCACACGCGCCATCGTGATTGCTGCCGGCGCCGAACCCTTCGTGCCGCCACTGCCAGGTCTCGCCGAATGCGGTTATCTGACCTCGGATACGTTGTGGAGCATCGACAGCTTGCCCAAGCGGCTGCTGATCCTCGGCGGCGGTCCAATCGGTTGCGAAATGGCGCAGGCCTTTGCGCGTCTTGGCAGCAACGTCGGGCAAGTGGAAAAACACGATCGACTGCTGATGCGAGAGGACGACGAAGTCTCGGAATTCGTTCGCGAACGCCTGCAAGCCGAAGGCGTCAACGTGCTGACCGGATACAATGCAATTGGCGTCGAAAAAATCGATGGCGACCATGTGCTCATTTGCGAACACGGCGATGAGAAGTTACGCCTGCCCTTTGACAAGATATTGGTCGCCGTCGGACGCAAGCCCCGCATTGCCGGCTACGGTCTCGAAGAATTGAATATTCCATTGGACGAACGCAAGAAAACCATCGAGACCGACGATTATCTGCGCACGCTGTATCCGAACATCTTCGCCTGTGGCGATGTCGCCGGCCCGTTCCAGTTTACTCACGCCAGCGCGCACCAGGCGTGGTATGCCGCGGTCAATGCCTTGTTCGGATCGTTCAAGAAATTCAAAGTGGATTACCGAGTGATGCCTGCCGTCACGTTTACCGACCCGGAAGTCGCACGCGTTGGTTTGAATGAACGCGAAGCGAAAGATCAGGGGATCGAATTCGAAGTCACCCACTACGACTTGAGCGAACTGGATCGCGCCATCGCCGAGCGCGACACCCACGGATTCGTCAAAGTGATTACCGCCAAGGGCAAGGACGCGATTCTAGGTGCAACCTGCGTCGGATCGCATGCCGGCGAATGGATGGCTGAATTCGTGTTGGCGATAAAATACAGGATCGGCCTGAACAAGATTCTCGGCACGATACACGCCTACCCAACCTGGGCCGAAGCGAACAAATACGTGGCCGGCGAATGGAAGCGCGCGCACGCACCCGAGCGCGTACTGAGCTGGCTGGAACGCTTGCATCGCTGGCGTCGCCACGACCGTCGCGACGCTGTGCCTGCACAGGAAAAAACCACATGAATGCCGTGCTTGCCGATCCCCGTATCCCGTTTGCCCGGATGTTGCGCAAATGCGGCGTCGCCTTGCCGCGTACGCCTTTGGAAATCCTCCAGATCAATGTCGGCAAACTGTGCGACTTGGCCTGCCATCATTGCCATGTCGAGGCTGGTCCGAAACGCACCGAAATCATGCAGGCCAAAACCGTAGAACGCATCCTCGAATTGCTCGCCGATGCGCCCAACGTGCATACCGTGGATCTCACCGGCGGCGCGCCGGAGATGAATCCGCATTTCCGCACGCTGGTGCGCGAATCGCGCAAGTTGGGAAAGGCCGTCATCGACCGGTGCAATCTGACCGTCTTGTATCTACCCGATCAGACAGATACCGCCCAATTTCTTGCCGGCCAAGGCGTCAAGGTTGTTGCCTCCCTGCCCTGCTACACCCAGGCCAACGTCGAAAAGCAGCGCGGTCGGCACGTGTTCGATCCGAGCATTCGCGCGCTGCGAGATCTGAATGCGCTCGGCTACGGCCAGCCCGGCACTGAACTTGAACTGGATCTGGTCTACAACCCGATTGGAGCGACGCTGCCGCCGCCGCAGGAGAAACTCGAAGTCGACTACAAGCGCGAATTGCACGAACACTTTGGCATCGTGTTCAATCGCCTGTTCACCATCACCAATATGCCCATCAAGCGCTTTTTGCATCTGCTCGAACGCGAAGGACAATACGACCGCTACATGCAAACCTTGCTCGATGCATTCAATCCACAAGCCGCGCTCGGAGTGATGTGCCGCAATCTGCTTTCAGTGGCCTGGGATGGGCAACTCTACGATTGCGATTTCAATCAGGCGCTGGAATTGCCACTGGCTGGAAAGCCGCGCACCTTGTGGGACATCCAATCGCTGGCCGAAATCGAGCACGGCGCTATTGCATTCGACGATCACTGTTATGGCTGCACGGCAGGTGCCGGCAGCTCTTGCCACGGAGCACTCGCATGACCAACGAAACCGCAATTGCCGCCGCCGACGTCAAGGCTGGCGTGCGCGAATACTATGGACAGACCCTGCAATCCAGCGCGGACTTGCGCACCAGCGCTTGTTGCAGCACTGATGCGATGCCCAAACATTTGCGCGCGATACTCGAACAATTGCACCCGCAGGTACGCGAGCGCTTTTATGGCTGCGGCTCGCCGATTCCGACGGCACTGGAAGGTGCGAAGGTACTTGATCTGGGTTGCGGCAGCGGCCGCGACGTTTACCTGTTGTCGAAATTGGTCGGTGAAACCGGACGTGTGATCGGCGTCGACATGACCGCTGAACAACTGGATGTCGCGGCAAGCCATCGCGACTTTCATGCGCATGCGTTTGGGCATGCGCGCTCGAACGTGGAGTTCAAATCAGGCGACCTTTCGGATCTCGCCGCGCTGGGCATCGCCGATGCGTCGGTCGACGTTGTGATTTCCAATTGCGTACTGAATCTGGTCACCGACAAGGCGCGCGCATTTGCCGAAATTGTGCGCGTGCTCAAGCCCGGCGGCGAATTGTATTTTTCCGACGTGTTCGTCGATCGACGTTTGCCAGCAGAGCTTTGGGCTGACCCAGTGCTGGTCGGAGAATGCCTCGCCGGGGCGATGTACGTCGAGGATTTTCGCCGTGTCCTGGAGCGCCTCGGCGTTGCCGACGCGCGGGTGTGTGCACGCAGCCCCATTGCGCTGACCGATCCACAGATTGACAAGCGCATCGGATTTGCCCACTTCGAATCGATCACCTGGCGCGCTTTCAAGCTCGGCCTGGAAGACCGCTGCGAAGACTTCGGCCAGACTGCCACCTACCTGGGTTCGATCGAAAACGAACCGCATGCGTTCGTACTCGACGATCACCATCGTTTTGAGACCGGCCGCGCGCAACCCGTGTGCGGCAATACCGCGGACATGTTGAGCGCCAGCCGATACGGGGAACATTTCCGCATCGATGGCGACAAGCGCAAGCATTACGGATTGTTCGAATGTGCACCGGCAACGAAGCCTGCATCCGGTTCAAGTTGCTGCTGAGCGGCCAAGTCGTGGCTGCGATGGCCAGCTCAATCCAATCGGTAAGTTCAGCCGACGCGCGTAGGCCTCGGCTGTCGGTGATCGTGCCGCTGGCACATGGCGACGACGCCGAACTGCCCGCGTTGCTCGATCAATTCGCGGCCTTACCTGAATCTACCCAAGTCATTGTGTGCCGCACCGATGGGTCGCGTGTCCCGGTGACTCCGCCCGCCTGGCCACAGGGCTTATCGCTGATCGACTCACTCAGTCCGCCGGGGCGCGCACGCCAGATGAACGTCGGTGTCGCGCGCGCCAAAGGCACGTGGCTATGGTTCATTCACGCTGATTCGCGCCTGCGCCCGACCACGTTATTGGCGCTGAATACATTTCTCCAACGCGATGTCGATGTATTGGGATATTTTGATCTTGCCTTTCGCAACGACGGCCCGCGCTTGGTGGCAATCAATGCCTGGGGCGCGAATTTTCGTTCTCGCGCATTAGGCCTTCCATTTGGCGATCAAGGTTTGTTGCTGCGCGCGTCGCGCTTCGAGGCGCTCGCAGGCTTCGACGAAAGCGTCGCTTACGGCGAGGATCATCACCTGGTCTGGGCAGCGCGCCATGCCGGCGTGCCGCTACAGCGAATCGCGGCACCATTGGAAACCAGCGCGCGCAAATACGCGCAACGCGGCTGGCTGCGTACCACCATTCGACATTTGCATCTCACGTTCGCACAAGCCTGGCCAGCGTGGCGGCACCTTCGCCGCCGCGTGCGATGAGCACGGCACTGGCCATCTTCGTCAAGACGCCAGGCTTGTCGCCGATCAAGACGCGTCTGGCGGCGACGATCGGGGCGGCAGATGCCGAGCAATTCCATGCGCTCGCCGCGACCGCTGTCGCGGAAGTGGCTGGCGCTGCGAAACCGGAGATTCACGCTTGCTGGGCCGTTGCGGAAATTGCGGGGATGGAACATCCGCAATGGCAACAACTGCCGCGTGTCTGGCAAGGCGATGGCGGACTCGGCGTGCGTTTGCACCGCGTGTGTTCGCAGTTGCTGGCCGAGCATGACCGTGTGCTGCTAGTCGGTGCAGACGCGCCACAACTTAGCGTCGCGTTGCTGCGTCGCGGCGTAGCTGCACTCACCGATCCGGCCACACCATTCGTACTTGGCCGCGCCAACGACGGCGGATTCTGGTTGTTTGGCACGCGTGCGCCGGTACCAATCCAGGTATGGGAAACGCCGCAGTATTCGGTAGCGGCAACAGCAAATGATCTGATTCGTGCGCTATCGCCGCACGGCGATGTTGCGCAGTTGCCGATATTGAACGACCTCGACTACGCGGGCGATGCGGACGCAGTGATTGCAGAGCTGCGTGCGTTGCCGGCCGCGACGCCCGCGCAACACGTGTTGTGTGAATGGTTGCAAGCCAGATTCAGCCGCGCGATGCCGCGCGCATGACAACCGCCTTGTTGCTCATTGTTGTCCTGCTCGCCGCCAGCAACGGCGCCAACGACAATTTCAAAGGCGTGGCCGCCCTGCATGGCAGCGGTGTCGCCGGATACTGGACCAGTCTGGGCTGGGGCAGCGTGACGACATTGGCGGGTTCATTGTGTTCGGTTTTCCTCGCGCGCGCGTTGCTCAAGGCGTTTACTGGCGCGGGTCTGGTGCCCGCCGATATTGCTGGCGGAACAGGTTTCGCGTTGGCGGTCGCTGGCGGCGCCGCGCTGACCGTCGCACTTGGGAGCTGGCGCGGATTGCCGATATCAACCACGCATGCACTGGTTGGTGCCATGTGCGGCGCGGGCGTGATCGCCGCAGGTGCCGGCGTGCATTTTGCCTCGCTCGGCAAGACGTTCTTGCTGCCGCTACTGGCAAGTCCGGTCATCGCAATTGTTCCGGCCTGGCTGATCGCACCGTTGCTGCGCAAGTTCGCGCAGCGTGCAGCGGCGCAACCAGAGTGCATCTGCTCACCCAGCGTCGCGACTTCGCCAAATGGTGACGCAGTGATGATGCGAGCTGCTAGCCACACTATTCGCGCTACCAATTCCGAGTGCTCCGCGCACGGCTTGCGTCCGCGAAAGCTTCGCACAGATGCACGCGGTGGAATCAGCGTACTACTGTTTGTCGCATCCGGTGCGGTGAGCTTCGCCCGTGGCCTCAATGACACGCCAAAGATCGCTGCCTTGTTGCTGCCGATTGCGGCGCTCGACGCCAGCGGCGCGGTACTTGCTGTCGGCGTGGCGATGTTGCTCGGCGGCCTGATTGGCGCGCGCCGCGTGGCCCGCACCATGAGCGAGAAAATCACGCGTCTGGATATTGGTGCTGCGTTGGCGGCCAGCCTGACTACCGCACTGCTGGTCGGTACGGCCAGCGTCAATGGTTTGCCGGTGTCGACCACGCATGTCTCGGTCGGTGCCCTCGCCGGTGCCGGTGCCAGCGGCAAAGGCGATGGCGTTGATCGCAAGGTGATGTCGAATATCGCGTTGTCGTGGATATTCACTCTTCCGATCGGTGCAATCTTTGGTGCCGCATTGTTCTGGATGGTGGGCTGATGCCTAAGCAGCTGACGCTTGCAATCCGAGTTGCGGCAATCGGCTTGCTCGTACTGTTTGCAGGCTCTGCTTACGGTTCCCACGCAGGTACGACGCTGCGTTTCTCCGACGCGAACCCGGGAGCCACCTTGCCTTCGGGTTGGGCACCGTATCGGATGTCGCGACGGCATGCAATGGCGAAGATATCCATTGCTAGCGACGATTCAACCAACGTGCTGCACATCGACGCCGATCATGCCGCCGGTGCGATCGCGCACCCGCTCGACCTGCCTGCAGCAACGATCATCAGTTGGCGCTGGAAAGTCGACCACAGTGTTGCCCGTGCCGATTTGACGACGAAGGGCGGCGACGATTTTGCCGCGCGCGTGTACGTGTTCTTTGACCTGCCGCGCAGCGCCCTGAGTTTCGGCGCGCGCATGAAATTGCGCCTTGCACACATGGTATTTGGATTCGACTTGCCCACCGCCGCGTTGTGTTACGTTTGGGACAACGATCACCCGACCGGTACGATTGCGCCGAACGTGTTCTATTCCGGGGTAAATACCATCGTGCTGCAAAGCGGCGACACGCACACCGGCCAATGGCAAACGCAACGCCGCGACCTGGCCGCCGATTTCCGCACGGCGTTCGGTCGAACAGCGCCACGCGTCACCGCAATCGCGCTGGCATCAGATACCGACAACACCCGCGGCCACGTCAATGCCTGGTTTGGCGATGTGACGTTCGCGCCTGTCGCACCGACGAACGCTGCCACCCTGCCCGCCACTGGAAAGGAGTAACCCATGTACACGGCCGACCAACGCTTGCGCGCCTGTCTATTGATCCTGCGGGCTACCGTCGTGGTCGTCATGCTGGCGTGGACGTTCGACAAGTTCATTCGCCCGGAACACGCTGCGGGGATTCTGCAACACTTTTACGGCCTCGCTGGCGTTGCGATCAAGCCGGTTTACCTGATCGCTGTCGCAGAATTGATCCTGATCGCACTGTTCGCCGCCGGCGTGTTCAAGATATGGACCTATGGCTTGGTTGCGCTGCTGCATGCCGCCTCGACCCTATCTTCGTATCATCAATATCTACATCCGTTCGAGCACTCCAACCTGCTGTTCTTTGCCGCATGGCCAATGCTCGGCGCATGCCTTGTGCTGTTCATCCTGCGCGACGAGGATCTATTGCTGACGTTGGGTAGAGTCTGAATGCTGCGCAGCGGCAGGCTCCAACGGTTCGTTGCGTGCGACGTTGTTCTGCAGTCGCACGTCTTGGTGATGGGTTGATAGATGTTTGTCCGCGAATTTGAGTTGCCGGACTGAACGCATATTATTTCGCCTGAACGCAAATTTGTTGGAAGGGGGACTGACTTTCGGAGGAGTAAGTCATGAACTCAACGGGATGCATAGAATCGATTGAACACAACGGCATCGACGCAACAGCGGCGCTCCATCGCAGTTCGTACACGTGGCTGCTGTTGTTGGCGTTGAGCCTGTTTGCCATTGACGCGCTGGCCGTCAGCATCAGCGAGTTTCCGATCACCGACGCCCTGGGCCTTGCGCACGGTCCGGCGGGAATCATCAGCGGCGCCGACGGAAATTTGTGGTTTACCGACTCCAGCAGCGACCTGATCGGAAAAATCAGTACCAGCGGTACGCCAGCGTTGTTTCCGCTGCCTGGTCCGCCATTCCTGGGTATCTATGATCTTGGTTTGGCGATCACTTCCGCGGCAGATGGCAACACCTGGTTTACGTCGATCAATCAGGCCGGACAGATCGGTCGAATCACACCAGACGGCAACATCGCCCTGATTCCAATCGCACCTGACTTTGGTGGTGCGCAAAGCATAACGAATGGTCCTGATGGGAACGTCTGGTTCCTCTCGGGCGCAGGTAATAGTGTCGGCCGGATCACGCCGCAAGGCGTGGTTACCCAGTTCTCGATTCCCGCAATCGATCCAAATCCAAACATCGGTAGCTTTGCGCACGGCGGAATAACCACCGGAGCCGACGGAAATTTGTGGTTCGCAGGGACCGGTTTCAGCCAATGCAATGACAACCGTTGCCAAAACATCACGGGATATATCGGAAGGATCACGCCGACGGGCGCGGTCACGAATTTCGCATTGCCCGGCGCCAGTACTTCGCCCTACGCAGTCGCAAAAGGTGCCGATGGCAATGTATGGTTCACGCAGAACACGCTGACCTATGGGACCGACGGGCTCCAGCCAAGTGCCGGTTCGATCGGCGAGATATCGCCTAATGGCACGATCTCCGAATTCAGCCTGACGAATCCGAACTCCGGGCCATACGGCATCACTGCCGGTTCAGACGGAAATTTGTGGTTCACGGAAATTTATGCCAACAACATCGCCAGAATCACACCAGCCGGCGTGGTCACCGAATTTCCAATTCCAACCGCCGGCAGTGGCCCGGTCGGCATTGTCACAGGCGCGGACGGCAATCTGTGGTTTACAGAAACCTACGCCGGCAAAATCGGAAGGCTCATCATCGTAACCCCACCCGGTACGATCGACGGCTACATGAGCGGTAACTGGTATGACCCGACACAGAGTGGGCAAGGCTTCCAGCTTGAGATGGACAAAGGCAACATAATGGTTGCGACCTGGTATACGTTTACACCTGACGGAGACGGCCAGACCTGGGTGTACGCGCAAGGCAGCTACGACAACACGAAAAATACCGTCAGCCTGCCCGCCGTGCTCGTGACCGGAGCGAAATTTCCACCGAATTTCTTGCCCGGCGACGTCACAAAAACTCCGTGGGGCACGTTGACGTTTACTTTCAGCGACTGCAATCACGGAACTGCACGTTGGAACTCAACCTTGCCTGGCTACGCCAGCGGCAGCATGCCGATCACACGTTTGACGCAGATTCAAGGGACAAGTTGCCCGTAATGGGCTTGATGTGGTGAATGGTGAGCAGGTAGAGCCTGCAGGTTTGTCATTGCTGCCTACGCGGGAATGACCAATATTTTATGCTCTTCACCTCTCACGTCTCACGTCTCACTTTGTGCGTCTTACCCTTCACGTCGCCGCGACTTTGAGGGTCAACAAACGGCTGCACCAGCAACGCCGGGAAGCGTTGATCCGTCGGCGCGCGAAACACATCCAGCCCCAAGGTCAATTCGACTTGGCTCTGCCGCGCTTGATCGCGGTAACTGCCGAACAACCGATCCCACCAAGACGCATTGAAACCGAAGTTGCTGTCGTGTTCGTCGCGCAACACCGAATGATGGATGCGGTGCATGTCCGGGGTCACAACCAGCCAACGCAGCGCTCGATCCAATGGAACCGGTAGCGCAAGATTGGTATGCGTGAACAAGGAAAAACTGCTCAGTAGAATTTCGAAGGCGAGCACCGCAATCGGCGGCGCACCGAGCGCCAGCACTGCGCCGAGCTTGACCACGAGTGAGAACAGAATCTCCAGCGGATGAAAGCGCACGCCCGACGTCACGTCGAGCGCGAGGTCGGTATGGTGCAAACGATGCATGCGCCACAACCAAGGCACAACATGCATCAAGCGGTGTTGCCAGTAGATCGTCATGTCGAGTAGCAGCAGGCTCAACGCGGCGGCCAGCCATGTTGGTGCTTGGATCATGTTGAACATGCCGATGCCCAAGTCGCGCGCACGCAGTGCGATGGCAAAGGCCAGCCATGGCGTCAGCACCCGCAGGCACAGGGTGTTTAGCAGTCCGAAACCCAGATTTACCGGCCACCGTCGTGTGCGCACGGGCGCGGATCGATTGCGTGGCCAGCGCCATTCGCTGAGCATCAGCAGAGCCAGCAAGGCGAAGAAAAATCCCAATCGCAGCGTGGCTTCGCTCATGCTTTTGGCCCACGCCCGCGGGCAGCATTGCGCGCCACGCGCAGAGCGTCGAGCTTTTCCTTGATCTTCGATTCCAAACCACGATCGACTGGCTGGTAGAACGCACGTCCGGTCAACGCATCCGGCAGGCATTGTTGATCCAGCGCGACACCACCCTCACTATCGGGGTCGTACTGATAGCCGCGGCCGTAACCCAAACCTTTCATCAGTTTTGTCGGTGCATTGCGCAGATGCATCGGCACATCCAGCGTGCCCGTTTCCCGAATCGTTGCGCGCACCGCGTTAAATGCCGCATACGCAGCGTTGCTCTTGGCGGCAATCGCCAAATACATCGCCGCTGCGGCCAAGGCCAATTCACCCTCTGGCGAACCCAGTCGCTCGAATGTATCCCACGCTTCAAGCGCCAATTGCAACGCGCGCGGGTCAGCCAGACCGATATCCTCGGTTGCCATGCGGGTGAGTCGACGCGCCAAATACGCCGGGTCAACGCCGCCATCGAGCATGCGCATGCACCAGTACAAAGCAGCATCTGGATCGGAGCTGCGTACCGACTTGTGCAATGCTGAAATCTGGTCGTAGAACTGCTCACCGCCCTTGTCGAAACGACGGGTGCGATCTGCCAGCACCTGGGTCAGCGTGGCTTCGTCGATTTGTCCGTCGCCCGCCAATTCGGCCGCGATCTCGAGCAACGTCAGTGCGCGGCGCACGTCACCGT
>JBDTLA010000084.1:0-78236 GCA_039935035.1 Rudaea sp.
TTCAACCCATCTCGCGAAAGCCCGGCTCGCCCTGCGCTTCTCGCCTTTGCGGGGTCGCTCAACAGTGCATCCATGCACTGATCGCGAGTGCGGCGATCCATCGCCGCACCCCTGCGGGCCTTGTCCACAAAGCCTGCGATGCTCGGCGCGCTTAAGGGGGACCCGAGATCAAGAGCCAGATCAAGAGCTACGATCAGCTGTCTTTATTTAGCTCGTGCGTACGAACAAGCAAAAGCATTCAAGCTGAGAAATCACAGTCCACGGATGGACGGATTAGCGGATAACCGGCGCCGTCGCGGTGCCGAGCATCGCAGGCGGGGCGGGAAAATGCCCGTAGGGTCGCGGCGATGGATCGCCGCGATTGCGAAGCAGTGCATGGGCGCATTGTCTGAGCAACCCCGCTCCGCCGAGAAGCACAGGGGATTTTGATTCGCAGGAGGCGAATCAAAACACCGCGCTCGGTGCCTAGCCTTTTGCCTACTTTTGGGCAATGCCAAAAGTAGGGCGCTCGCCGCAGGCGAGTGGAAGCTCTGCTTTTAAGCACAGTGATGGGTATCGCTCCGCTGCACCCATCCTACCGACGTGATGCCAATAGTCAGCGCGCCGCAGCCGTGTGGAACCTTTCCTTGCAAACGACCTCGCCAAACCTTGGCGATCCAGAAATCGGAACGGTTGCCCACTCAACCAATCCTCTCCCCCCAAGCGGGCTTGGGGGGAGAGGGCTAAATCCAGGCGAGTGCGACAGAATGAGTGAACGCCGCGCGCCCAGCGTGTTCAAACACAAGGCGAATGCGGAGCGCGATGTGGCCGCGACGTGCGCAAACACCGCCAACGATGACAGCAAACCCCCGAAATTCACCGAAAATACCCCGTCACAAGGTAAAGTAGCAGTATGTATCTTGAGTTCTACGGCCTCAACGAGCCGCCCTTCTCGATTACCCCTGATCCGCGCTACGTGTTCTTGTCCGAGCGCCATCGGGATGCGTTGGCGCATCTGCTTTACGGCATTGGCAAGGGCGGCGGCGGCGGGTTCGTGCAGTTGACGGGTGAGGTTGGTACCGGCAAGACGACGCTGTGCCGATTGTTGCTGGAACAATTGCCGGAAGACACGCGCGTGGCGCTGGTGTTGAACTCGAAGTTGTCGCCGGTGGAATTGCTGGAGACGATGTGTGAGGAGTACAAACTCGACATCGGCGACAAGCGCGGTAGCCTCAAGGGCTTGGTCGATATCCTCAATACGTACTTGCTCGATGCCTATGCGCAAGGTTTGCGCGTGGTGCTGATCGTGGACGAGGCACAGAACCTGTCGGTGGATTCGCTGGAACAGGTGCGTCTGCTCACCAATCTTGAAACGCCAACGCAAAAGTTGCTGCAAATCATCCTGCTTGGCCAGCCGGAACTGCGCGAGAAGCTCAATCAAACCGAACTGCGCCAACTAGCGCAACGGATCACGGCGCGCTATCACCTGACGCCGCTGGATCGCAACGAAACGGAAGCCTATGTACGCCACCGCCTGGCCGTGGCCGGCTGCGCGCATGTGCCGTTTTCGCGTTTGGGAATGCGTGCGTTGTACCAACGCTCCGGCGGTATCCCGCGTTTGATCAACATCATTGCCGATCGCGCCTTGATGGCCGGATTTGCCCGCGAACAGCAATCCCTTGGCGAGCGTCTGGTCGATCGCGCCGCAGACGAAACTTTGCCCGGGCATGCGCGCTATTGGGTGCATCGCTACGGACGTTGGGCGACAGCGGCTGTGGCGTTGATTGCGGTCGGCGTCGCCGCGCAATATTGGTTGAGTGCGCCAACATCCAAACCGGTCGATATTGCCGTGGCCGCCCCGGCCGTAGCGCCTGCCGATGACACACTGGTTCGCTTGCGCAGTGCCATCGCGCACAGCCCGGAGTCTGACCTGACCACCTGGACGCAATTGCTGGCGCGCTGGCAGGTCACTTCCAGTCAGGTTTCCGTGCGCGATGCGGAAAAATGTCCAAACGTTATCTTCCCCGGGCTGAATTGCTTGCACGGTTCGGGCACAATCGCGCAGCTGGCCCGTTTCGATCGCCCGCTGATCCTGGTATTGCACGACGCCAAAACCAGCGCGCAGGCGGTGCTGCAGGATGTCGACGCGAAGCACGTGCGCTTGGATCTGGGCGGTCAACATTGGCTGCTGGACAAGACCGATCTGGCGACAATCTGGGACGGCGAGTTCAACGTGATCTGGCGATTGCCGTCGGAAATCCCGGCAACCTTGCGCGTCGGCGATGCCGGCCCGAGCGTGGCCTGGGTCAAGGCGCAATTAGCGCGCATGGACGCAGACAAGTCCGACGATAATGGCCCGGCGTATTTCGATACGACGCTGGAACAGCGGGTGCGCAAACTACAGGAAGCCTACGGCATCAAGCCCGACGGAATCGTGGGCCCGGAAACGCTGTTCGCGCTGTCGGCGCTGGATGACAGCGGGCCGCATCTTTATCGCAATATTGAATGAACCCATCATGAAGTTGGAACATGTCGCTGATTCTTGAAGCCCTGAAAAAATCCGAAGCCCGTCGCCGCCTCGGCAACGCGCCTGATCTGGGTACGCCGTTTGCCACAGCGAAACCACGCCGTGGATTGCTGCCGTACTTCGTCATTGCGATTGCCATCGCAGCCGGCGGCGGTTGGTGGATGTTGCACAAGCGTGCAACGCCAGTCGCGCCAGTGACGACAAAGGCGACACCGGCACAGCACACTCCGGCGCCAAAGTCGGCACCAGCTCCTGCACTACATAGCATTTCCGGCGCGACCCACGGATCAGGAACCGATGCTAGCGCCGCGCCGCACGAACCATCGATCTGGGTTGCCACACAACGACCGTCCGACCGGCCGGGCTGGCGAGACAATCGTGCGGCACGACAAGGCCGCCGCAATACAGAGACCACAGCGTCGTCTGCATATACTTCGGCTCCGACTGTGGGGCCGGCGCAGGCATCGTTGGCGCATACACCAACACCGACTGCCGCGCCACATCTACCAATTGCACACGAGGGATCGCAGACACCCAAAGCGACGTCGCAACGGATTGCTGCCGCGCACCCGCCGCAAATGCCAACTCAACATGCGCCGCAAACACCCTCGCAACCGGCCCCAACCCAAGACAACGCGCGCAGCGCCGGTCAAATCGCGATGATTGCTCCCGCAAACTCAAACCAGCCGGATCCATCGCGCATGGTCGCAGGCACGGGCAGCGCGCCGACAAAACCGGCGCTGCCGGCGGAAGCAGCGACCGCACCCACGGATGTGCCGCCCTACTATCAGCTGGCATTCGACGTGCGCAAGGCACTGCCGGCGCTCAAATTGAGCATGCACGTCTATTCGGCTGATCCGGCTGCGCGCTTCGTGATACTCAACGATTCGCGCATGACCGAAGGTGAAAAGACACCGGATGACGTGACCTTGGAGAAGATCGTCCCCGATGGCGTGATCCTCGAATTTCAGGGTCATCGGTTCTTCTATCCGCGCGACGCGCTCTGATCGGCAAGGGCGATGTTCGTCGAGGTCGCCCGGCCACGCAAATCGCACCTGCCATGGGCCACGATCGCGATCATCACGTTGTGCGTGGTCGTGTTCCTGTGGCTGGCCAGCGTGCCGCCGGACGCGCGTGCGCCATTGTTGCGGCGTTGGGGCACGGTGCCAACCAACCTGTTCGATCATCATCTGCCGGCACTCCATGAATGGATCGAATTGCGTCTGGCACGCCTGTTCACGGCATTGTTCATTCACGTCGATTGGCTGCACCTGACCGGAAATCTGTTGTTCCTGATGATCTTCGGGTTGTCGGCTGAACGAGTGCTCGGGTCACCACGTTTTCTGTTTCTGTTCCTCGTCGGCGGAGCACTCGCCAATCTGGTAGGTGCACTGACCCTGTCCGGCGTGGACACCCCCATCGTCGGATCCAGCGGCGCGGTGTCGGCAATCGTTGGCGCATATTTCGCGCTGTTTCCGCGTGCGCGCCTGGGCCTGGTGTTGCCGCTGGGATTGTTCCTGGAGTTCGTGCGTATACCGGCCGCTATCCTGATCGGGTTCTGGATCGCGCTGCAGTTCCTGTTCATGTTCGTTGGCCCGGCATTCGGCGCGGTGGCGTGGTGGACGCACATCGCCGGCTTCGGCATCGGAATTGTCTTTGCACTGTTGTCGCGCGGGGCCATCGCGCGCAGGCTGCGCAATATCTGAGCGACGCTGTCCACCGCATTTGCGGTCACAGCCATTTTCAAAGCCGCCGGGTGTGAGACAATTGCGCATGCGCAACAAAAAACTATACAAAGTCACCTTTCTGAGCCAAGGCAAAACCCTTGAGCTTTATGCACGGCACATCGCCAGCAGTTCGCTGTGGGGTTTCACCGAAGTCGGCGAGATTGACTTCGAGCAAGGCACTGGCGTTGTGGTCGATCCGACCGAAGAGCGCCTACGCGATGAGTTCAAGGATACCCGCATGCTGCATCTGCCGATGCAATGCATCGTGCGCATCGAGGAAGTCGACAAGCGCGGCCCGCTGGCGATCCGCGATGCAGGCAACGGCGAGAAGATCATGCTGTTTCCGATGGCGCCTCCGCACCATGGCGGAAAATAGGCAGGTTTACCCGAGTACCGCAGTGCTATCCGCGAGCACTGCCTGTCATCTGGCATCGGCATTGTTGCGGCGAGCGTAACTGCACCCAAACCAGACGTCCATGCGCAAGATCGTGCACATCGATATGGATGCGTTCTACGCGTCGGTCGAGCAACGCGACGATCCGACGCTGCGCGGCAGGCCCGTCGTGGTGGCTTGGCGCGGCCAACGATCTGTGGTCTGCGCAGCTTCGTACGAGGCGCGCCGCTTCGGTGTGCGATCGGCGATGCCGGCGATACGCGCGGAACGCTTGTGTCCCGATGCAATTTTCGTCGCGCCGGATTTCACTCGATACCGCACCGCGTCGAAACAAATTCGCGAGATTTTCCTGCGTCACACTGATCTGGTCGAGCCACTGTCGCTGGATGAAGCGTTTCTCGATGTCACCACGTCAAAAACCGGACTTGCCTCGGCAACCGACGTGGCCAAAAGCATTCGCGTGGAAGTCCGCCGGGTCACTGGACTGACGGCCTCAGCCGGCGTAGCGCCAAACAAGTTCCTGGCCAAGATCGCTTCAGACTGGCGTAAGCCCGACGGCCTGTTCGTCATCCGACCCAACGAAGTCGACGCGTTTCTTGCGCCGCTGCCAGTGGCGCGTATTCCCGGTGTGGGTAAAGTGATGGACGCAAAACTACACACGTTGGGTATTCGCACTTGCGCCGACCTGCGCGCATTCGATGCGCGCGAATTGCGCCAGCGCTTCGGAAGCTATGGGCGCCGACTGAGTGAATTGGCGATCGGCATCGACGAACGCGCAGTCAATCCGGATCAACCCGTGCAATCGATCTCAAGCGAAGACACCTTTTCGCAAGACCAGCCATTGAGCGCGCTGGAAGCAATGATCCGCGAGCTTGCGGGAAACACCTGGACGGCAACGCGCAAGACGCAACGCGTTGGGCGCACCGTCGTGTTGAAACTCAAGACGGCGGATTTCCACATCCTCACGCGCAGTCACACGCCGCCTCTGCCACCGCGATCGCCACACGAACTGATTGCCATTGCGCTGGCCTTGCGCGAGCGCGTACAGCTTCCCACGAACACGTTGTTCCGTCTGGTGGGCGTGGGTTTGAGCAACTTCCACGACGCCGACGAATTGCCGCAACCGGACCTGTTTGCGTGATTACTATTTCAGCCAGGCGCTGAAGTGCTTGCGGAATTTCGCTACCTTGGGTGCGACGACCAGTTGGCAGTATGGCTGCGTGCCGTTCAGCTTGAAGTACTCCTGGTGATAGTTCTCGGCTTTGTAGAAATGCGCAAAGGGTTCTACCTGAGTGACGATTTTCCCCTTCCATTCAGCGCTGGCCGCGGTTTGCGCAATCGCCTTTTCGATCGCCGATTTCTGCTGTGGGTCGCGATAGAACGCGATCGATCGGTACTGCGTGCCAACGTCGTTGCCTTGACGATTGAGCGTGGTCGGATCATGAATGGTGAAGTACACGCGCAACAGCACATCCAGCGGCAACACTTGCGGGTTGAACGTGATCTGCACAACTTCGGCGTGACCGGTGTCGCCGCTGGAAACCTGGATGTAATCCGGATTGGCGACGTGTCCTCCGGCGTAACCGGACTCCACGCTGGTCACGCCCTTGAGTTCGTCAAAAACGGCTTCCAGGCACCAGAAGCAGCCACCACCCAGAGTGATGGTTTCGCTGGAAGCCGTGGCCGTGGAATATGGCGTCGCCGGCGCAGCCTGCACGGCGAATGTCGTAGCCAGCGTGAGAAACAAAGCGGCAAGCAGTGATCGATACATGGGTATTCCCGTGTTGACGTGATGGCTACCAGACCGCCATTTCTACAAAACACTTACGCACCGGTTCACACCGCGATCGGCAATCGGCGCACTGGCGCAAACCGATCGTTTGTTTGTATGCCGCCATCCGAAGAAATTTCACGCAACCCTAACGACTATCCGGTCGAACTGCCAACCAGCGCACATCGCAGGTGTCGATTTTTTCAGCGCATGGGGTCGTTTACGCAGGATACGATTCTTCCAGCGCATTCATGGCGCTTCGCATCCTGGAACCAACAATGCCGGGACGACAACTACCAAGGGAGACGGTCATGCTCAGCGACACTCGATCTGTAGTTTACCAATTGCACTGGATGCGTCATGCCGATCGTTATCTTGAACTGGTGCGCACCGCCTTGGCGAAGGACCCGCAAGACGACCAGCTTCGGGAATTGCTCCAGGCGATGCAGGCGGCAGTGGCCGTTCCGCGCGCGCATTGCGTGCATTGAACAGCGCCGACCGGCGAATCTGACAACCCATACACGCCGCCTGCACATTCGTGCGCGCATGCTGCACGTTCGTTCATCAAACGGGTTTGAACATGCTGCGCAGGATAGCCGGATTTTCGGTCGTTTTGACGGCGTTGGCGTTGTTCGCATGCACGGGAATGACCATGCGCCATGATTCTGATTTGCGTTCAAACGCAAGCATTGATCTTCCGCGCTACATGGGTACGTGGTACGTCATCGCCAACATTCCCTACTTCGCCGAGCGCGGCAACGTAGCCAGCCGCGACGTGTATCGGCTGGACTCGGACGGTAACGTCGCCACAACCTATTTCTATCGTAAATCGTTCACCAAGCCTGAAAAGACCGCCGATTCGCTCGGCATCGTCCGGCCGGACACGCACAACATCTATTGGAAGATTCGCTTCTTCTGGCTGTTCCACGCCGACTACCTGATCCTGGACATCGCGCCGGATTATTCCTGGGTGCTGGTCGGGCAGCCCAGCCGCAAACTGGCTTGGGTACTGGCGCGCGATGCGGCCATGGAGGATGGGCTTTATCAATCGTTGCTGCAAAAATTCCATGATTTTGGCTACGCCACAACCCAGTTCAAACGCGTTGCGCAGTTCCAGAATCAAGTAGGCAAGCCGGGATTTCAGTAGTCGGCAGTTCGCTTGTGCGTTGCGGCATCAATATACGCTGCGCGCCTGCATCGTTGCCTTTGCCGCCAGCGCGAATCGTGGCTCGGGCAGATCCTGTGTCGTCAACAATCGACGCGCGTAATCGCCAACTGCCGGCCCGTGCTTGAAGCCGTGCCCAGAGCCGCCGCCAACGATCGTCACGTTTTCGATTTCGGGATGCCGATCGATGATGAAGTCACCGTTGGACGTGTTTGCATATTGGCACACGCGGCTTTCAGTCAGCACCGCATTCTTGAGCTTCGGAAATCTCGCCGCAATGTAATCGCGCACGGCAGCCAAACTCTCCGCGCCAACCAAACGCTCGCCATTGTCCGGATCGAACGCGGGACCGTGTTTGTCGATGCTGATCTTGAAACCGCGGTTTTCGAGATCGGGAATGCCATAGACCAGCGCCGCGTGGTCGAGCCATGCGGGCAGCACCGCACTGGCAAACGCGCTATCGCCTGCGGGCGGTGCGAAAAAGAACACTTCCTGGCGCGTGGGAAAGATACGCGGTGCCAACAAGTCGGGAAACAGTTTTGGCAACCATGGTCCACAAGCGAAGACGAACCCACCGGCATTAATGGTTTCGCCGTCCTGCGTGACGAGATGATCCAATTTCGATTTCGCCTGCGGTGGCGCGATTTCAACCGTTCGATACTCGAGCCCTTGCGCGATGGCATCGGCAACCAAAGCCTGCACCGCCTGTCGCGCCATCAACACGCCGCTATCGGGTTCCAACAACGCCCACGCAATGCCGTCCGTGCCGATTTGAGGGTATTGATTTTCGATGTCGCGCAGTTCAAGGCGATGATGCGCGACGCCGAGGCGTTCGAGCACCTGCTGGTTCTGGCGCGTATACGCGTCGTCCTTGCCCGCCAGCCACAGCATGCCGGTCGGATGAAAGATCTGGCGCGACAAACGTGATTGAAGGTCTTTCCAGCGTTGCAGCGAAACCATCGCCATGCGCGAGTAAAGTTCATCGGCACCATAGCCCATGCGCATGATGCGCGACTCGCCGCCGGAACTGGAGCGGCTGTGCGCCGGACCATAGGCGTCGAGCAACAGCACCGTGTGCCCGTCACGTAGCAATTCATGCGCTGTCCACGCACCGAAAACACCGGCTCCAATGACAACAAAATCGAAAGCTTTGCTGCTCATGCAACATTGATTCCCAATCCCACGGGCGCTACCAAGAATAACTGTTAACCTGGTTCCGAACGCAATTTGCGCGAACCCGCTACACTTCATCTGCCCTGCGATAGCGGGACAAACCCCATTCAGCGGATACCCGCATGAACATCGAAAAGATCGCGGTACGCAATACCGAAAGCGGCAAGATCATGGATGTCGTCGTGTTGACCAAACACGCTCATCACATCACGGTGGTACTCGGTGAAGGCGTGCACAGCGTCAAGTGCGAACTGACGCCCACACCGAATCGATCCGCGTTTTCCGGCAAGATACTCGGCCGCGAAATCGTCTACGAACGCAGTCCGGAGCAGGTGCAGGCCGATTTGGATAGACTCGATCCGGCGTTGAAGCGCTCGCGGCCGCGTTGAAGAGTTGCGTGGGCTAAGCTGCACGCGAAAACCAACAACGTTCGGAAGGATGGGTATCGCATGCGCTCAACCCATCCTACGCTACCAATCAAATTGCGGGCGCGGCTCTACACCCGAACCGGATTCGGCTTCTCCACGTCGATTTTCCACGTCTTGATCGCACGCGCGACGTCCTTGGCAGTCATCTTGCCTTCGGCAGCCAATGCTGCGATGGCGGCTTGGGCGACCCAGTAGCGATCAACCTCAAAGAAATCGCGCAAGTGTTCGCGCGTGTCGCTGCGCCCGAAGCCATCGGTTCCGAGCACAGTATATTTTTTTCCTTCAGGCATGAATGCGCGAATCTGTTCAGCGAATTCACGCACGTAATCGGTTGCCGCGACGGCCGGCCCGGAGCGATCGGCCAGACAGGCAGTAACGTGCGCCACGCGCGGCTTTGCTTCCGGATGCAGGCGATTCCAGCGCTCGCAATCAAATCCGTCGCGGCGCAGTTCGGTAAAGCTCGGGCAACTCCAGATATCGGCGCAGACGCCGAACTCCTTCTCCAGCAATTCGGCTGCGGCAATCACTTCGCGCAGAATGCTGCCCGAACCCAGCAATTGCACGCACGGCGCATTGCTCTTTGCTTTACTCGTGTTCTTGCCCTTGCCCGAATCCCGAATCCCCACTCCCGAATCCCGGAAACGATACATGCCCTTGATGATGTCGTTCTCACAACCTTTGGGCATGTCCGGATGCGCGTAATTTTCGTTCATCACGGTGATGTAGTAGTAGCAGTCTTCCTGCTCGTGCAACATGCGCCGGATACCGTCCTGCATGATCACGGCGACCTCATATGAAAACGTCGGGTCGTAGGAATGACAATTCGGGATCATGCCGGAGATAACGTGTGAGTTGCCGTCTTCGTGCTGCAGGCCTTCGCCATTGAGCGTGGTGCGCCCGGACGTACCGCCAACGAGGAATCCGCGGCAACGCATGTCGCCGGCAGCCCAGGCCAGGTCACCGACGCGCTGGAATCCGAACATCGAGTAGTAGATGTAAAACGGCAGCATCGGTTGATCGGAAATGGAGTAGCTGCTGGCAGCAGCCATCCAGCTCGCCATCGCTCCCGGTTCGCTGATGCCCTGCTGCAACACTTGTCCGGATTCGGACTCGCGGTAATACATCAATTGATCCGAATCCTGCGGCTTGTACTTCTGTCCGAACGGCGCGTAGATGCCGATTTGGCGGAACATGCCCTCCATGCCGAAGGTACGCGCTTCATCGGCGACGATCGGCACGACGTGCGGTCCGAGTTCTTTGTCACGCAACAGTAGATTGATGCCGCGAACGAGCGCCATGGTGGTCGAGATTTCGCGCTCGCCGGTCCCTTTGGTCATCGAATCGAATGCTGACAACGCTGGCGCGGGCAATGCCTTGCTTGCCTTGCTGCGCCTCTGCGGCAGGTAACCGCCGAGTGCGGCGCGCCGCTCGAGCATGTACTGGATTTCCGGCGCATCCTTGCCCGGGTGGTAATACGGCACATCGGCGAGCTTGTCGTCGTCAATCGGAATGCGGAAGCGATCGCGGAACGCGCGTACCGCGTCGTCGTTCATCTTTTTGGCCTGGTGCGAGATATTCAGCGACTCGCCGGCGCTGCCCATGCCATACCCCTTGACGGTTTTGGCCAGGATCAGCGTCGGCATGCCAGTGGTGTTCACCGCTTCGTGGTAGGCCGCATAAACTTTGTGTGGATCGTGGCCGCCGCGATTCAGGCGCCAGATGTCGTCGTCGGAAAGATTGCGCACCATTTCCAGCGTTTCTGGATACTTGCCGAAGAAATGTTCGCGCGTATAAGCGCCACCAAAAGCCTTGCAGGCCTGGTATTCGCCATCGACCGTTTCCATCATCACGCGGCGCAGCAGGCCCTTGTCGTCGCGCGCCAGCAGCGGATCCCAATAGCTGCCCCAGAGTACCTTGAGTACATTCCAGCCGCCGCCGCGGAACACGCCTTCGAGTTCCTGGATGATCTTGCCGTTGCCGCGCACCGGACCGTCCAGGCGCTGCAGGTTGCAGTTGATGACAAAGATCAGGTTGTCCAGGTGCTCGCGGCCAGCGAGCGAAATGGCGCCGAGCGATTCGGGTTCGTCGCACTCGCCATCACCGAGGAAACACCAAACCTTGCGGTTGGTCTTCGGCATCAACCCGCGCGCTTCCAGGTATTTCAAGAATTGCGCTTGGTAGATCGCCTGCAACGGACCGAGTCCCATCGATACGGTTGGCACCTGCCAGTAGTCCGGCATCAGCCACGGATGCGGATACGACGACAGTCCGCGGCCCTTGCCAACCACTTCCATGCGGAACAGATCGAGGCGCTGGGTGTCGATGCGCCCTTCGAGGAACGAACGTGCATACAGGCCAGGACTGCAGTGGCCCTGATGAAAAATCAGGTCGCCAGGATGATCCTTGCTCGGCGCGTGCCAGAAGTGGTTGAAGCCGACGTCGAACAAGGTGGCCGAAGAGGCGAAGCTGGCGATGTGGCCGCCGAGTTCGCCCGGCTTGCGGTTAGCGCGCACCACCATCGCCATCGCATTCCATCGAATCAGGCAACGGATGCGCCATTCCATCGCGGGATCGCCGGGCATCTTGGCTTGCGACTGCGAAGGGATGGTGTTGACGTATTCCGTGGTCGGCGAAAACGGCAGGTGGCCGCCGGCGCGGCGCGTGGCATCGACCATGCGCTCAAGCAGGAAATGTGCGCGTTGCGTGCCGTCGTTGCTAATAACGGCATCCAGGGCTTGTGCCCATTCTCGGGTTTCGGTGGGGTCGAGATCCTGATCGAGAACGTCGTTGAGGATATTCATGTGTAGCCTCCGAGCGGCGCGCAATGGCGCCAGCCAATGGGATTAAATGCTCGCGCCAGTTTAGCCGTGCGTGGACACGACGTCGATTTTTCTTTGCCTTGCCGCGGCGCTTGGACCACGCCAGGGCAAAACGGTTTTGCCGTGGCTCAACCCGTGGATTGCGCGCGTATCTGGGCCTCAACACAGGCAATGGCAGTAACGTTCACCACGCGCCGCACCGTTGCCGAAGGATTGAGGATATGCGCGGGCTTGGATACACCCATCAGGATCGGCCCGATGGCCACACCGTCGGTCAACTGGCGCACCATGTTGTAGGTGATGTTCGCCGCATCATGATTCGGGCAGACAAAGACATTCGCATTACCCTTGAGTGCGCAGTTCGGGAAGATGCGCGCGCGAACGGCTTCGTTGAGTGCGGTATCGGCCTGCATCTCGCCATCGATTTCAAGCTGCGGGTCCTGCGCTCTTACCAGTTCCAGGACCTTGCGCATCTTGCGCGCACTGGCGTTGTTGTGGCTGCCGAAATTCGAGTGCGACAGCAGCGCAACACGTGGGGTTATGCCGAAAAGTTTGAGGCGCAATACCGCCTGCATTGTCGCCTCGGCGAGTTGCTCGGCACTCGGATCGTATTGCACATGCGTATCGACAAAGAACCACGTACCGCGGTCGTTTTGCACGCCGGCCATGGCTGATGGCCCGCTGACGCCATCATCCAGCGGCAAAACATCGAGAATATGGCGTAGCTGGCGCTGGTAACGGCCGACGATACCGCACACCATCGCATCGACTTCGCCACGCGCAAGCATCAGCGCTGCGATCAGGGTCGGACGCGAACGCACCAGTGATTTGGCCAAGGCCGGCGTAATACCGCGGCGTTCGTTCAAACTCAGGTACAAGTTCCAGTATTCGTTGTAGCGTGGGTCGTCGTCGACATTGCACAACTCGAAATGCTCGCCGGAACGAATGCGCAAACACAGTCGTTTGATGCGCGCCTCGATCACCGCGGGACGACCGATCAGGACCGGCTTGGCCAGGCCATCATCAACCACGTTCTGCACTGCGCGCAGGATGGTGTCTTCCTCGCCTTCGGCGTAGACGATGCGCTTGATGTCCGACCGGGCGCGCTCGAACACCGGTTTCATCAACAAGCCAGTGCGGAACACGAATTGGTTCAGACGCTCGACATAGGCCGGCATATCGTCGATCGGACGCGTTGCCACCCCTGATTCCATCGCTGCCCTGGCCACTGCCGGCGCCAACGACACGAGCAAGCGCGGATCGAACGGCTGAGGGATCAGGTATTCCGGACCAAACGAAAGCAATTGATCGCCATACGCGCGCGCGGCCACATCGGACAGTTCGCGTCGCGCGAGCTCGGCAATCGCATGCACGCAGGCGACTTTCATTTGCTCGTTGATGGTGGTCGCGCCGACATCCAATGCGCCGCGGAAAATGTATGGGAAACACAGCGCGTTGTTGACCTGGTTCGGATAATCCGAGCGCCCGGTGGCGATGATGACGTCGGGGCGCACCTGCTTGGCCAGCTCCGGCAGAATTTCGGGATTCGGATTGGCCAAGGCCAGGATTACCGGCTTGTCGGCCATGGTCTTGACCATGTCCTGGGTGAGTACGCCGGCAGCCGACAGGCCGAGAAAGACATCCGCGCCCTTGATGATTTCAGCCAACGTCCGCGCGGTAGTCTTGCGCGCGTAGCGTTGCTTGGCTTCGTCCATTTCGCCCTCGCGACCCTCGAAGATCACGCCAGCGCGATCGGCTACCAGAATGTTTTCGGGTTTGACCCCAAGGCTGACCAGCATGTCCAGGCACGCGATGCCAGCTGCGCCCGCGCCGGTGGAAGCCACTTTGACATCACCGATTTTCTTTCCGATGACGTGCAGCGCGTTGATGACCGCCGAACCGACGATAATCGAAGTGCCGTGCTGATCGTCATGGAACACCGGGATTTTCATACGCTCGCGTAATTTGCGCTCGACGATGAAACACTCCGGCGCCTTGATGTCTTCCAGATTGATGCCACCGAATGTGGGCTCAAGTGCCGCGATGACTTCGACGAGTTTGTCCGGATCGTTTTCAGCGATCTCGATATCGAACACGTCGATACCGGCGAATTTCTGAAACAGCACGCCCTTGCCTTCCATCACCGGCTTGGCGGCCAGCGGTCCGATATTGCCCAGACCAAGGACCGCGGTCCCGTTGGTGATCACCGCGACGAGATTGCCGCGCGCCGTCATCTCGGAAACTTCATTCGGATCTTCGACAATCGCATCGCATGCCGCAGCCACACCCGGCGAATACGCCAGCGACAAGTCACGCTGGGTCACCATCGGCTTGGTTGCCATTACCTTGATTTTGCCGAACGGGGGACGGCGGTGATATTCGAGTGCTGCTTGCTTGAGATCGTCACTGGTGGACATGGGCTAGGGCTCGTTGGTTGGTACGCGCGCAGACGTGGGGTGTCCGCCGAGCTTAGCATAAGCAAATGGTTGTCCAGATACACCTACCCCGCCACGTGGGCGGGGTAGGTGGGCGTGTTGCGCGAGTCGCGTCGAGCCGGAATTCCCGTCGTTGAGTCCGTTAGCGACTAGGAGCCGGGAATGCGCTAGGCAACGTCGATTGTGGTATCGACGACGAATCGAAACCGGAGCCGGACCTTTCGATCTGCGAATACGTCTGGCAAATCATGGCGAAGGTGCCGGCTATTGCCGGCGAACTGCAAAACTGCCGCTGCGCAAGATCGCCGGTCAATACACCGTTCAGATGTTCCTGCACGTTATACACACGCATGACATTCAGGTGATTCATTTTTGTCACGGGGCCGCGACGTTCCATCAAGCCCTGAATTTCATTCAGATCGTTGCGCGCCGCACGCTGGTCGCTTGCACTCAAACCTGCGTATTTGCCGCCGGGCAACATCTGCGCACGTATCTGGGTGGCGACTTGCGCGAATGCCTCTGCGGAAACCGCCGGTTTGGCAGCAGCGAACGCCTGCCCCGAAACCGCGAGCAATGCCAGAACACACAATGCAAATAGTGATTTCATGTTGACTCCTTGAACGCTTAACGACGCTGGAAAGTTTGTTGTACGCCAGCGGCGGGAGACGCTCAATCCGCACCTGTCAATGTTTACAGGCGGTTGCAAGAACCTCCTGCCGCAGCGGGAACGTTGCCAACGCGCACATCGGCGCCTAACTCATCTCGCTGAACGGGTGTGCCCGAGCCGCTCAATCGCAGGCATCGAATCCGTCGAAGAAGATCGCGTCACTTGGGCGTCCTTGAGTCGCCACCATGACGTAGTTTCCAGCCGCGTCCTGGGTGCTCAAATAGAGGCGGTAGCGTGATCCGTCCCGGACCAGATCAACGTCGCTGAAGTTTGCCGAGTTCAGCGTGCTGTCGAGCGGTTGGCCGTCGATGGTCAAGTCTCCGCCGTTGGCGAAGACTCCGACTGGAGTCGACCATGTCTGACCATCGTCGATGGAATCGATGT
This sequence comes from Rudaea sp., assembly GCA_039935035.1. Classification (GTDB taxonomy): domain Bacteria; phylum Pseudomonadota; class Gammaproteobacteria; order Xanthomonadales; family Rhodanobacteraceae; genus Rudaea. Next base: position 15,470 of record JBDTLA010000084.1, read on the forward strand.
ACCAGATCTGCTGGTCCTGGCGCATGTACGTCGCGCCATTGCGGAAGGTGTAATACATGCCCAGCGAACCATCGGCCTGGCGCAACGTGCGTCCGACATTGTGGACGTACGCCGGAATGCGGGAATCGGTTGTTCCGCACCCGCTGTTGAGGAACCAGCAGTACGGCGTGCCGTTGAACAGGTCGGCCTCGGCGATTTCACCACCGGTCGAGGGTTGATCCACACCCGTCCACGGATAGGCTCCTTCGGAATACGCAAACTGGCCGGTACCGCCTCCGGCGCTATCCACACGCAGATACAACATGCCGTCGACCAGGCCGAATGCACCGACATGATTGCCTGCAAACGGTGTATTCAGCGGGCCTTGATGCACCACGGCAGTCGTGCCGGCCTGCGTACCAAGATCGTTGACGCTGGTGTTGTAGTTGTACTTGCCGTAGCTGGGCGACGGACTTTGGGCGTTTTCGGTCCAGTTGAACAATTTCCACGTGTTGGTCGCGGGGTCAAATACCGCGCGGAAAAAATCCAGCGGCGGATCGATGGACGCTGCATAATTCGTGTAATACGCGCTACCGAAAGCGTAAGTCAGGTTGCTGTCGCTGGTGAAATGAACGCCGTCGCTGGAAGTGGCATGTACGACCGCGCGCAATGAAGAAGCCGTGGATGGAAAGTTGTTGTCATCGGCCAAAAATCCCCAAAAATGCCAGCGATGCGTCGACGACTCATACGCGAAGGTATTGCGTTGGTCGGCCCCATTTGGCGTCAGCACGCTGTCCAGGCGATTGCCATCGACCGAGATCGAGCAGGCCTGATCGTGGAATACCGGTGGTGCGGCCACGGCTGATGTGGCGGTCAGCAAGCCGATGATTCCGGCTGCGAGAAAATTCGTTTTCATATTGCCTCCAGCGGCGTCAATCCATTGCATCGATGTCGGCGAAAGTTGCCGGTCAGTGATTCATGCACCTTATGTGCCATATGCCACGTTTTGCCCCCGCCGAGAGCGGGCGCTCGTAAAGACGTGGCGAAGAAACCTGGTGCGCTTCTTGCGCATACCAGTTGCCATCCTGTTTCAGTCGCGTTGATACCCCAGATAGTCCAGGCTCGCCTGCAACATCGCCCGGGTGCCAATGCGCAGCGCGCCCTCGTCGAGGAAGAAGCGCGGCGAATGGTTGCTCGGCGCGATGGCCGGATCGGTACCCGTCGGCGTGACGCCGACGAAGAAATACACGCTGGGCGCGTTGATGCTTTTGCCGAAAAACGGAAAATCCTCCGATGCCGTCCAGCGTTGCGCCTCCCGGACGTGATCTTTGCCGAGCGCCGTCTCCAGACTGGTACGCACGCGTGCGGTGAGCGCCGGGTCGTTGTAGTTGATCGGACTGCTTTCGCCGAGTGGAATTTGCGTTTCGACCGTCGCGCCGTTCGCTGCGGCCACGTGTTCGGCGATGTTCTTGAGGCTGGCCAACGCCTGCTTGCGCATGCCTTCATCAAAGGCGCGTACCGTGCCCTGCAACTCGGCCGAGTCGGGCACGATATTGAAGCGCTGGCCGCCATTGAAGATGCCGAACGTGACCACCGCCGGGTCCTTGTTGATGTCGAGCTGGCGGCTGACGATGGTTTGCGCGGAAGTGACAATTTCCGCCGCGGTCACGATCGGATCGATTCCCTGCCAGGGCATCGCACCATGGCTCTGGCGGCCATGCACGACGATGCGGAACGTGTCCGCGCTGGCCATCATGCCACCGGGACGCACGGCCACAATTCCGACCGGCAACGCGCTGACCACGTGCATGCCGAATACCGCATCCGGCTTGAAATCGCGAAACACGCCTTCCTTGACCATCAACGGCGCGCCACCTTCTTCGCCGCGTGGCGGGCCTTCTTCGGCCGGCTGGAAAATCAGCATGACTTCGCCCGGCAGATCGCCGCGCATCTTGGCGAAAATGTTGGCTAAGCCGAGGAGCATCGCCGTATGCGCGTCGTGGCCGCAGGCGTGCATCACACCGACGGTCTTGCCGAGATACTCACCCGTTGCGTGGGACGCGAATGACAGATCGACCTGCTCGGTCACCGGCAAGGCATCCATGTCCGCGCGGATCGCCAGCTTCGGCCCGGGCTTGCCGCCCTTGAGAATACCGACAACACCGGTATGCGCGACACCGGTGCGCACCTGATAACCGAGGCGCTTCAATTCTTGCGCGACGATCTTCGCGGTACGAAATTCGCGGTTGCTCAGTTCCGGGTGCTGATGCAGATCGTGTCGCCAGGCGGTGATCTGCGGCAATTCGTCGGTAACGAGCTGACTGTCTGTCGGTGGCGCTGCGTTCGCCATCGTGACGAGTCCGAGCATCAATCCGGCACAAAGTATCGTTTTACGCATTTTGGCTTTCATCCTCAAAGTCCGAGCACCAGATCTTCCGCCTCGACTCGATCCAGCCGGATCTTGTTGGCGAACAGCGAAAACGCGAGCGTGCCGGCCATACCGCTGGCACGCTGCATCCATGGCGGCAGATACAAGGGAGCAACGATGTACTCCGAATCGAAATACGGTTCCAGGGCGATGACGTCGTGCAAGGCCATCTTGCCGGCGAAAAGACTGCGGCACAGTTTCAGCTTCTGGTTCTTCAACGCCCAGCGGAAGAACGTGTGTACCGAAAGCAGGCCGTGTAGGTAAACCGCATCTTTGGTGAAGGCCGAGCCGCCATTCAATGGCGCACCACGGAACACACGCATTGCCGAAGTAAAGCTGTCTGAATCCGTTTGGCCGGAGGCCAGGAAGAACTTGAACACCTCGATAAAGTCCGCACCGCCCAACGCCATATCGATGGCAAGAATGCGCAGACTGATACGCTTCATGCGCCCGATGTCGATCGATCCGGACATGAGCTCGGCGAATGTGGCCAGCCCTTCCTGGGTTGCGGTGATGCGTGGCGAGCTCAATGCCAGAGAACCCAGATTCGGTTGTTCACGGCCGTTGAGCGCGGTCAGCGAATGCACAAACGCTTCGTGTTCGAGCAACTGGTGTTTGTCGTACTCGGAAAAACACGTTGCCGAGCGCAGGCGGATACGGGTCGGTCCCGCGGCCGCCTTGGCGATCAAGTTCGGATCGACTTCGACCTTGACCTCGTGATGATTGAAAAACGCGCTGATACGTTCCTGCAATTCATGCTGTAGAAATTCCACCGGAATGCAGTAGTCGGCCTCGCTGTTGACGATTTCGCGATCGAGTTCATCGGCCAGCTCGATGAAGTGGCGCGCAGCGTCAATATTGCTGACAGTGCCGCCTGGCAGGCGATCGCCGGGACGGCCGAACAGATCGATCGAGTGTCGAGTGATCTCTGGCGTGCCGACAGCATCGAGCAACTGCGTGGCGATACGCCAGGATCGCGCGGTACGACTCAGATAGTCGCCAACCGGATGCTGCGTGTCGACGCTGGCGATGATGGCGTCGAGCTCGGCACGCACGCCAACATAATCGCCCTTCACATAATCCACTTTGGGCAAATGCGGACGCTGCGCACGCCAGGCGCTGAGAAACTCGCTCTGGATACTGGCCGGCCAGCTCACCGACGCCAGTACCTTGATGCCCTTGACGACCGCAACCATGCGCCGATCCAGTTCAGCGAACTGCGTGGGAACCGTAGCTTTGTCGACCATCGGCGTACCGAGTCAGTTGAAGTGCGCGCAACTATAGCGCGATTGCTGCTCGGCGCTAGCGGTCGGCAAACGCAGGCATTCCCAGTGCCAATCGCAGTGGGTCGAGCAACGCACCGTACTTGTCGGCGCGCGCCGTATCGCGGCGGATCGGTTCGCGTACTTGGGCCGCGCTTGGGGTGGTCACCCGACGCTGAGTGTTGTGGAAGTTGAGGCAATTCTCCTCGAATGACAGATTGCAGAACTCAAGCAATTCGCGAATCTGCGCTTCCGGATCGGCCACCAGATCTTCATAGATCTGTTCGCGCACGCGATCCGGATACATTTGCTTCCATTGGCACACACTGCGATCAAACGTCTGCAAATGGCGGGCCAGGTCGGCAAAATCGTGCGTGTACGGTTGCCGCACGAACATGTACCTGTAACACGCCAGGCAGGTTTCCAGCGGGTCGCGTCGGCAGACAACAATGCGCGCATTGGGAAGCATCGTCAGGATTGCGCCGATGTGTTGCCAGTTTCCAGGTGACTTATCAGTCGATCGGGGGCGCCGTTCGCGCCAACGTTGTGTTCGCCGTAAATATTCCTGTCCAAGCCTGTGCCATTGCAGGGGAGTATGGGTCTTGACCCAGTGCGGATACGCCATACGGACGCGATCGGATTCATCCATGATGATCTGGGCCAGATCGGGCAATTCCGAACCACCCTCTACCTGCGAGTGCGAAGCCAGTATCTGTTCGGTCAGAGTCGAACCGGAACGCGGCAAACTCACGATAAATATGACTTCGTCGCCACAAGCAGGGTCAGCCGGCATCGGGCGAGGCCGAAAAGCACTCGTTATTTCGTCAATATGAGCCGCATATTTGTTTGCGTCATAGGCTTCATTTCGTCGCGCCAAGGCATGTCCAGCGCGCATGTGATCGAATGCTCCGGCGTAGTCCTTCTCGCTCTCAAGTGCCATGGCCAATGCGAAGCTTGCAAATATTCGATCGACTGTCCCGATCGTACTGTCCGCCAGTGTGCCGCGGAGCTTCGATATATCGGCTCCGTTGATACCGATTGGTTTGAGAGTAGCCAACCCCCACCAGGCATGACCTGCGTGCGCTGGATCGTCGGAGATAATCCGCCGGTACTCCTCGGCGGCCAATTCCATCTTGCCGTCAGCGCGCAACAGGTTCGCAAGCATCGCGCGAGCATTGGCGTGCTGCGGGTCCAATTCGATAACACGTTGAAATGCACTAATCGCATCTTCAGTTTGCGCATCGATGAACAGACGACGAGCGTAATTGAACCAAAACGCAGGAACGGTTGGATCCAATTCACATGCCCGCTTCATCGCGGCGTTTGAGCGTGTGTAGTCCTTGATCGCGTCGTACATGCTGCCCAGATTGCTGTAGATAGCGGCGTCCTGCGGACGAAGGCCCCGGGCTTTCAGCAGGGTGTCGATAGCAGCCTCCACACGACCACGCCGGAACTGAATCATCCCGAACAAACGAAGTACTTCGGGGTGGTTCGGTGCAATTGCCAGGGCGGCGATCGCTCCGCGCTCCGCGGCGTCAATTTGTCCTTCATCGTAACTTTGGCCGATTGCGATGACTTGCGGCTCCAACGCTGGACTTAAGCCGGCAAATCTTTGTTCTTGAGTCAGCATCATGTCCTCCATGGCTTCGCTACCGGTTGAGAAGGTGCGAAGCGTTCAACCACGCTCATTTGCGTGGATCATTGCAAATCTTCGTTACCCGAGTCGATGCATGGCAATCCGAGCGCCACGCGCAATGGGTTGAGCAATACCCCATACTTTTCCGCACGAGCGGTATCGCGCCGGATCGGCTCACGCACCTGGCTGGCGCTTGCGGTGCGCACGTTGCGTTGAGTCTCGTGGAAATTCAAACATGCCGGATCAAAATCCACGCCACAGAACGCCAGCAATTGTCGCGTCTGGATTTCCGGATTCGCGACCAGCGCTTCATAACTCTGCACGCGATATCTTTCGGGATAAAGCACGCGCCAGTGGTTACTGGCACGGTCGTAATTGCGCCAATAGCCAGCGATATCGGCGATATCGTAACTGAACGGCTGATTGCCTTCGCTGAACAACGTTCGAAAGCACGAAAAGCACGATTCAACTGGATCACGCCGGCAATCAATGATACGCGCTCCCGGAAGCATGGCCAGGATCGTGCCGACGCGAATCCAATTGTCGGGCAGCTTGTCCGTGAACCGCATCCCGGGCTTTTGCCAGCGCGCAGTGCGAGCTAGATAATTCTGCCCGAGGCGCAGCCAATCCGCGGCAGTGGTCGACGCAACCCATTGTGGGTAAGGCAATTGGCGGCGCTTGGATTCGGCCACCATGACGGCGGTGATGTCGTCGAGTTCGCCAGCACCTTCAATCTCTGGGTGTGAAGCCAGAATCTGTTCCGTCAAACTCGAACCTGATCGCGGCAAACTGACCACGAATATGACCTGTTCGCCTTGCTTGCCCGCATTGACCGTCGCGGGTTCGGCAAATACCTGCAAAACGTCATCGATCAATTTGCCAAATCTGGCAGAGTCCCACGGATGCATTTGTCGGGTCTGCGTATTCGCGTCCCGGTAGGCGGCGAATGCGTCTGCGTAGCGGGCGTGATCGTCGTAGGCCTTGGCCAAGCTGAAACCCAACGAAATGCGCTCGCCAGGCTTCAGCTTCGCGTCGAGCAACGCACGTTGCATGACTACGATATCGTCTTCGCTGAAGCGCAACGATTTCAAGCCGGACAGCCCCAGCCACGCGGTACCGTCTGAGGGATTGCGTGCAATCATGGCACGGAAATATTTCGCCGCCTCATCAATATGTCCACGTATGCGCAATGCGTAGGCCAAGCGCAATTGCGTGGCCGGGTGATCGCTAATCGACGCGGCACGCTGCAAGGCAGTCAGCGCTTCTTCGAAGTAACCATGGTCGCCGAGACTTTTGCCTAGATTCGACCAGATTTGCGCGGCCTGCGGTGCGAGCTCGCTGGCGCGGCGAAACGCGACGATGGCTCCCTCGCCGTCGCCGCAAGCATCCAGTGCCGAGCCCAGGCCGTTCTGGATCAACGCGTCATCAGGGCGCTGTTTTGCCGCACGTTGCACAAGTGCCAACGCCTCGTCATTTCGATTTTGCAGGCGCAGTGCAATCGCCAGCAGGCGCAGGATTTCAGCGTGGTCCGGGGTTTGCGCCAGCGCAGCAAGCAAACCCTGCTCGGCGGGTAAGGCCTGATGCCGCTGCAGCGCGACGGCCGCGCCGTTCACCAGACTGATCGCAGCGGGCGAAAGCCCGGCGAATCGGTCGAGCGCTTGGGTTTTGGCGAGTTTTGCAGGGGTCATCGTCCGTCCAGGAATTGCGGCGGGCGCACCTTATACCGCGTCGCGACTCCGAAAGCACCCCGCACGCGTGTATTCGTCACGATTCGTACTTGTCGTAATGGGTGCGCTTGACGGAGCCTTTACCGGATTCGCGCGCGTGTGCCTTGCGTTTAAGCTGGGCTTCCAAGGCGTCACTGGCAACGCTCAGTTCGTCGCGCAACTTCAGATAGGCGGACCAACGCTCGGCATCCAACGCGCCTGATTCAAGTGCCTCGCGCACCGCACAACCGGGCTCATTGCCGTGCCCGCAATCGCCGAAGCGGCAGGCCAATGCCAGCGTTTCGATGTCCACGAAGCTAGTCTCGCCAAGGTCCTCGTCGCCAACCGGCTTGATTTCGCGCATGCCCGGCGTGTCGATCAAACAACCACCACTGGGCAGTTGGATCAACGCGCGATGGGTCGTGGTGTGCCGGCCACGGCTGTCGTTGTCGCGTACTGCGGAAGTTGCCTGGCGTTGCTCGCCTAGCAGGGTGTTGGTCAACGTCGATTTTCCGGCGCCCGACGAGCCCACCAGTACGGCAGAATCGCCGCGCTGCAAATGCGTGAGCAACGGCGCAACACTGTTGGCGTCCCTGGCGTTGACCATATGCATTTCGATGTTCGGAATTGCCGCACGCAATTGCGCCTGCGATTCATCGGCATCGTCGACCGTGTCGCATTTGGTCAGCACGACGACGGGTCGCGCGCCGCTGCCTTCGATCAACAACAGGTAGCGCTCGATCCGGCGCGGATTGAAATCACCATCCAGACCCATCAGCACGAACACGGTATCGATATTGGTCGCGATGGTCTGCTGCGCGTGGCGTTCGCCGGCAGCGGCACGACGCAACATCGTGCGCCGCGGCAATACCTGCTCGATCATCGCCGGTGTGCCGGATGCGATCACGACGAAATCGCCAACCGCTGGACGCTCAGCCGGGTCGGTACCGCGGCGCAGGAAACGCGGTGCCGGTTGCGCGGCGAATTCGCTGTCGCCGTCATGCACGCGATAGCCATTGCGATGTTGCGCGATGATCCGCGCGACGAATTGCCCCGCCGCAAGCTCGCCCACCTGCGTGTCGTCGTGCCAACCGACGGTTTGCAGACGTTGGCGTTGTTGCGTGTTCAAGGTCATTGCAGAAGTTTAGAGCCCCGCAACGCGTAGGCATAGGGGGAAGAGCCGAGACTCGGGGCTCGCGCTCGGAAAAAACATAAAGGATGCGTCATTCCAACGAGGCGCTCTTCAACAGCCGCAGGGCTGGTCAAACTGGAATCCAGGTCTTTCTTTTCGCTTTTGCGTTGGTGAATCAAGAGCAAGAACTGGATTCCTGCCTACGCGGAAATGACCAACCGTTGATTGTACGAATCCCGAATCCCGATTCCCCGCTCGCTTGTATTCACCCACTATTGCGCTAGCATGCTGCATCACAACATTTAGCCATGGCCTGACCCCATGCCGTTATCGACCCCGAACCCCGCGGTGCGCGCCAGCAACCGACTGGGCAATGTGCGTTACGAAATCCGTGGCGAACTCACACGCCGCGCGCTTGAGCTCGAAGCGCAGGGACGGCCCATCGTCAAACTCAATATCGGCAACCCTGGCCTGTTCGGATTCCAGGCACCCGAACACCTGCGGCACGCATTGGCCGAAAACCTGGCGCGCAGTGAAGCGTATTGCCATCAACAAGGCCTGCCACAGGCGCGCGCAGCAATCGCAGCCCAACAGCAACAACGCGGTGCGACGAACGCAACCGCACAGCAGGTATTCATCGGCAACGGCGTCAGCGAGTTGATCGATCTTTGCCTGCGCGCCTTGCTCAACAGCGGCGATGAAGTGTTGTTGCCGAGCCCGGACTACCCGTTATGGAGTGCAGCAACCGTGCTCAACGATGGTAGCCCGCGCTATTACTCGTGTCCCGCTACGCGCGCACACCTGCCAGATCCGGATGAAATTGAAGCGCTGATTACCCCGCGTACACGCGCCTTGGTGTTGATCAATCCGAACAACCCGACCGGCGCGGTGTATCCACGCGAACTGCTACAGGCGCTGGTTGACGTGGCATGGCGTCACCGCCTCGTGTTGCTCAGCGATGAAATCTACGATGGCATTCTCTACGACGGCGCGCAATTCGTGCCGCTGGCCAGTTTGGCTGGCGACGTGCCCTGCGTGAGTTTCGGCGGGTTGTCGAAAATGTATCGTGCCTGCGGTTGGCGCGTGGGTTGGATCAGCTTGTCCGGAGTGCCGCACGCGATGGACGAGTTTGCCCATGCACTGGATTTGCTCGCGGCATTGCGTTTGTGTGCCAACGTACCGGGCCAATGGGCCATCGCCCCGGCTCTGACCGGCCCCGACAGCAGCGCCGCACTGACCGCCCCCGGCGGGCGCCTGCATGAAGCGCGCCGCGTCGCGATGGAACATTGTGCGCAAAGTGACTTTCTTGATCTGGTCGCGCCCAAAGGGGCGCTGTACGCATTTCCGTCGATCCGCGCCGCGGTATTGCCGACTTTTGACGATGCCGAATTCGCGCTGGACCTGCTTGAGCGCGAAGCTATCCTGGTCGTGCCAGGCAGCGGTTTCAACATTGCTGCGCGCAATCACTTCCGCATGACGTTGCTGCCACAGCCGGAGCAACTTCACGCCGTGTTTGCAGGCATCGAGCGCGTGCTCGGGCAGCATGCGGCGCGGCGCCCGTTGCACCGTCATGTGGCGTAGCCTGGGTTTGCTCGGCATGAGCCTCGCAACCTCGGCAGGCGCAGCGCAGCCGCATTTCCTGGCGCTCGGCGATTCCTACACCATCGGTGAGAGTGTGCCCGCGTCGGCGCGCTGGCCAGTGCAGGTGGTCGATGCGTTGGCGGTGCGTGGCATCAAGCTGTCAGGGCCAGAAATCGTCGCCCAAACCGGCTGGACCACGGACGAGCTATCCGCCGCAATGGATGCACACACGTTCCATCCACCGTACGCGTTGGTCACGCTGTCGATCGGCGTGAACAACCAGTATCGCGGGCGCAACCTGGGCAACTACCGCAACGAATTCCAGCACCTGCTGGAACGCGCCATCAAACTGGCCGGCGATCACCCGCAGCATGTGATCGTGGTTTCCATTCCGGATTGGGGGGTGACGCGATTCGGGGCAGGCAGCGGCCGCGACACAAAGCAGATCGCCCGCGAGCTCGACGCGTACAACGCCGCCAACGCGAAGATCTCGGCGCGGCTTGGCGCGCGTTACGTCGACGTAACTGGCATCTCGCGCAATGCAGGTGCGGCTGCGGACATGCTCACCGGCGACGGCCTACATCCCTCGGTGGCACAGTACAAACTCTGGGTCGACGCAATATTGGCGCAGGCGCAGTCCGTGCTGTCGACGCGTTAGAATACGCATCTACCTTCTTGCCGAGTTTGCCCATGTCCACTTCAGACGTTCGTACCCGTATTGAATCCTTGTTGCAAGCACATCCCATCGTGCTGTTCATGAAAGGCACCCGCAGTGCGCCGCAATGCGGGTTTTCCGCCGCCACGGTCGGCGTACTCGACGACCTGCTGCCCGATTATTTCAGCGTCAACGTGCTCGAAGATGGCGAGATCCGCGAAGGCATCAAGGCCTATGGCAATTGGCCGACGATTCCGCAGTTGTACGTCAACGGCGAGTTGGTCGGCGGCGCAGACATCGTGCAGTCGATGTATTCGAGTGGACAATTGCAAAGCGTGTTCGGCTTGCCATCGCCAGATCGCTCACCGCCGGCGATCACGATCAGCGATACCGCAGCAAACGCGATTCGCGGGGCGCTGGCCGACGCCGAGCCCGGCGTGCACCTGCACATGTCCATCGACAAACGCTTCCGTGCGCAATTCCAACTGGTCCAGCCCGACACACAGGCGATTCGCGCCGAAGCCGGCGGCATCGCGATCTACATGAATCCAGGCACCGCACAGCGTGCGCGCGGCGTGAATATCGACTGGGTGGAAACGCCGCAAGGCGCCGGACTCAAGATCGACAACCCGAATGCACCCGTCGCAGTGAAATCCATGTCGGTGCAGCAACTCAAGGCGCGCCTGGACGCCGCCGACATCACCCTGATCGATGTGCGCCCATCGGCGGAACGAGCGCAAGCCGCGCTTGCGCAACCATTCCACACGGTCGACGATGGCGTCGAAAACCTCGCTGCGCTGCCCAAGCAAACTGCGCTCGCCTTCATCTGCCACACCGGCGCACGCAGCACCGGTGCTGCGGAGCATTTCCGTGACCTGGGATTCAATGAGGTCTACAACGTGACCGGCGGCATTGATGCGTGGTCGCGCGAGATCGATGCAAGCGTGCCGCGTTACTGAAATTTCCCGCACCCCGGCGCAATGCTGACCATCGATACCGCTATGGTTTGATCGCACGCAAAGGCGTATCGTGTCTGTCGGTTAGCTGCACGCTGTGGCAAGCCGGCAGCACAACGAGGAGGGCCGTTATGCGCGCATCTATTTTGTTGATACCGCTTGCCTGTTTTCTCGTCACAGCGTGTGGCAGCAGTGAAAACAGTGCCGCGGCCGCGGCATGCGGCAAGGAGATTGCCAAGCAGATGGGCAGCAAAACCTATCAGGTCGACCTCAACGATCTGGCCCGTCACGCCAAAGCCGAATCCGCCGACACCGTGCTGATGAATTCGACGGTGGTATTCGACAAAGGCCTATCCACCGAACGCAAGCAGACCTACGAGTGCCGCGCGCGCATCGACAAGTCCGGCAATGCCAGCGTGTTGTATCTGCAGTTCAACTGGAACACGTCGGATTTGAAAAAGGCCGGTTGAGCTTTGCTTTTTCGTAGCCGCGGCGGATGATAGGCGCCACCTCGCTTGGCTCACGGTGCGCTCATGCTGATCACGGTCATTCTGGCGCTGCTGCTTTTCAGCTCGTTGTTGTTCCTTGGCTACGGCTTTTATGCGTGGACGGGCGCCGCGGCAATCTGGCTGATTGGCTGGCGCATTCTCGGCGTCGCGTCGCCGCTGGCGTTCGAGGTCGTCGCCATCGCGCTGATCGTGCTCGCTGCAATCTTCGGCTTGCCGCCTTTGCGACGCCTGCTGATCTCGCGTTTCGCAATGAAGGCGATGGCGCGCGTGCTGCCGCGCCTTGGCGAAACCGAGCGCATCGCGCTGGAAGCCGGAACCGTGTGGTGGGATGGGGAACTGTTTTCCGGGCGACCGCATTGGCACACCCTGCTCGACTTCCAGGCACAGAAACTCAACGCTGACGAGCAGGCGTTCATGGACGGCCCGGTTGCCGAATTGTGTGCCCGACTCGATGACTGGGAAATTCAACAGCAGCGCGATCTTCCCGCCGAGATCTGGTCGTTCCTGCGCACCAAGGGTTTCTTCGGCATGATCATTCCGAAGCAATACGGTGGTCATGGATTTTCCGCGATCGCCCATTCGCGCGTGGTCACGCGCATCTCATCGCGCTCGGTGGCCGCAGCGGTCACGGTGATGGTGCCCAACTCGCTCGGCCCGGGAGAACTGCTGCTGCACTACGGTACCGACGAACAGAAAAACTACTATCTGCCGCGATTGGCCAAGGGCGACGAGATCCCGTGCTTTGGCCTGACCGGCCCAGAGGCAGGTTCCGACGCTGCCGCGACGCAATCCACCGGCGTCGTCGAAAAGCGCATCGTCGATGGCAAGGAAATCCTCGGCCTTCGCCTGAACTGGAAAAAGCGCTACATCACCCTGGCCCCGGTTGCTACGCTGATTGGTCTGGCGTTTCGCATCAAGGATCCGGATCACCTGCTCGGCGAGGTCGAAGACCTTGGCATTTCCTGCGCATTGATCTCGCGCGACCTGGAAGGTATCGAAATCGGCCAGCGCCACGATCCGATGGGCGTACCTTTCATGAACGGGCCCATCGTTGGCAACGATGTATTCGCTCCACTGGACTGCGTGATCGGCGGCAATGAAGGCATCGGTCAAGGCTGGCGCATGCTGATGGAATGCCTCGCCGCCGGACGTTCGATTTCGCTACCCGCGCTGAGCGTCGGCGCCGCGCAAATGGCCACGCGCATCAGTGGTGCCTATGCCACGGTGCGCGAACAGTTCGACACACCGATCGGCCGCTTCGAGGGCATCGAAGAACCGCTCGCTCGCATAGCCGGCAAAACCTACATGATGACGGCCACGCGCACGCTCACCTGCGGCGCACTGGATGCCGGGCAGAAGCCGGCGGTGTTGTCGGCCATCGCCAAGGCGTACCTGACCGAAGGCATGCGCGAAGTCATCATCGATGCGATGGACATCCGTGCCGGTGCCGCCATTCAGCGCGGCCCACGCAACACCCTCGCACGCGCATGGGACGCCGTGCCCATTGGCATTACCGTGGAAGGCGCGAACATTCTCACCCGCTCGATGATCATCTACGGCCAAGGTGCAATTCGCTGCCATCCGTTCGTGCAGCACGAGATCGATGCGATCGCCAACAACAATCTGAAAAAGTTCGATTCGGCAATCTTCGGCCACATCAATCTGCTGATGCGCAATGCCACGCGCGCAAAACTGCTGGCCTGGACTGGCAGCCGGCTTGCCGCCGCACCACGCACCGAAGATACTGCGCGCTACTACCAACACCTGTCGCGTTTCTCCGCCGCATTCGAATTGTTGTCGGATTTCGCCATGGGTACGCTCGGGGGCACCTTGAAGCGTCGCGAAAAGATTTCCGGGCGCCTCGCCGATGCGCTGGCCTATCTGTATCTGGCCTCCGCCGCGCTCAAGCGTTACCACGACGAAGGCAAGACCACGGCCAACTACAACCTGGTGCGCTGGTGTGCCGAGTTGTGCCTGTACCGAATCCAGGAAGCGTTGCTCGGCGTGCTCGAGAATCTGCCGATGCGCGGTATCGCCTGGTGGCTTGGCTGGGCGATCTTTCCGCTCGGCGCGCGCTTCCGCCCACCCTCGGACAAACTCGGTTCACGCGTTGCCCGCGACATCCTCGAAGACCGCGAAGCACGCATCAACCTGAGCCACGATATCTTCGTGCCACCAGCCAACGAAGCCGGATTGGGCGCGCTGGAAGCCGCGCTCGACAAAGCCGTGCGCGCAATCCCGATCGAAACCAAATTGCGTGATGCCGTGCGTGCCGGCAAACTCGACCGCGCGCCCGGGCACATGCTCGACGATCTGGGCCTGGCCGCTGGCGTAATCACCCAGGCCGAGTACGAATTGCTGCACGAAGCCGACGCCGCGCGCGATGAAGTTGTCGCAGTCGATGCATTCGATCCGGAGACGTTCAAGACCTTGCATTGAAACCCGTGCACGATACTGACGAGACGTACCGCATGAAGGCACAATGGTATTTCGATTTCATCTCGCCGTTTTCGTATCTACAGTTACCGAAGTTGCGTGAATGGCGCACGCGCCTCGACATCACGCCCATACCGATTGCGTTCGGTGCGCTGCTTGCGCACAACGGCAATCTCGGCCCTGCGGAAATTCCGGGGCGGCGCGAATTCACTTATCGTTTCGTGCAATGGCAAGCCGACGCCGCCGGCATACCGCTGCGCTTTCCGCCTGCGCATCCTTTCAATCCGTTGGCCGCGTTGCGCTTGTGCATCGCCGCCGGATCGAGCTGGGTGGCGATCGAGGCGATCTTCAACCATCTCTGGCGTGACGGTCGCGCCGGCGTTAATGCTCTGCAACTGCGCGATGTCGGAACTGCCATCGGCGTTGTCGATGTCGAGAAGGCAATCGACACGCCCGAAGTGAAATTGCAATTGCGCGCCAATACCGACGCCGCAATTTCCGCTGGTGTCTTTGGCGTGCCAACACTGCGCATGAACGGCGAACTGTTCTGGGGCAACGATGCATCGCCGATGGTCGAAGACTGGCTGTCGAATCCGCTGCGGTTCGACAGCGATGAGTATCGGCGCATCGCCGCGTTGCCTGTCGAGGTTCAGCGCAAGCGCTAAGCGCCTGCCATAACCCGGTGCAATGCCGCAAGCGCCGTGTCGATCCCTTTGGTGTCGACGTCCAGATGCGTCACCGCACGAACGGTACGCGCTCCCATCGGACCCATGCGCACTCCGACATCGAGCAATCCGCGACAAACTTTTGCGGCATCCCAATTCGCTGCGCCGACATCGAAGTAAATCAGATTGGTTTCAACGCTGGCCGGATCGATGTGCAAGCCGTCGATGCTTGCAATACCTGCGGCGAGACGTTTTGCATTCGCGTGATCTTCGGCCAGGCGCTCGACGTGGTGATCCAGCGCGTATTCGCAGGCCGCGGCGATGATGCCGCTCTGGCGCATCGCGCCGCCCCAACGCAACTTCAGACGCGTGGCTTCGTGGATGAATTCAGTTGTCCCGGCCAGCACGGCACCACCGGGTGCGCCGAGGCCCTTGGAAAAGTCGATCCACGCCGAATCGAATCCACGCGCGTATTCAGCCGCAGCAATGCCGCTTGCAACGCAGGCATTGATCAAACGCGCGCCGTCCATATGTGTGACCAGACCGGCCGCGTGCGCCACGTCGGCCACTTCCTGGAGCGTGCCCAATGGCCAGATCGCGCCACCGCCAAGATTCGCGGTCTGCTCAACTTCGACCAGTCGCTGTCGCGGTGCATGCAGCATATCGGCATGAATTTTTTCCCGCAGCTGCGCGGCATCGAAAATGCCTCGGCGGCCAGCGATCGGATTCAACATGACGCCGGCCAACGCCGCCGGCCCGCCGCCCTCGAAGCCAATGATGTGCGAGGTGACATCGCAGATGACTTCGTCGCCGGGTTTGCAATGCACCGCCAAGGCGATTTCGTTGCACATCGTGCCCGAGGGCAGATAAACGGCGGCTTGTTTGCCGAGCAACGCGGCGCAGCGTTCGATCAGGCGATTGACGCTCGGATCTTCACCGGCGCGCTCGTCGCCGACTTCGGCATGGGCCATCACCTGGCGCATCGCTGGCGTGGGTCGCGTCTTGGTGTCACTGAACAAATCGATCATGTGTGTACATCCGGTTAAAAGTGCAAGCATCGCAGCCGCTCGCGCTGTCGGCAAGCGGGCGCGCTACACTAGCTTCAGGAGATACGCATCAATGCGCCTGGCTTCAGTTCTCATTGCCATTATCTGTTTCGTAGCGCTTGCCCGAGCGGGCGAAGTGTACAAGTGTACCGATGCCAGTGGCGACGTCGCATTCCAGGATCACCCTTGCACGACAGGCAGCGATCAGACGCTGGTGCATGTCGACGACACAGCGCCGCAATTGCCAGCACCACCGACGTCGGATGTCGCGCCGCTTCCAGCACGACCTGCGCAAGCGGCACTGCCCGCTGCGCCTGCGTCCACGCCGCTGCCGCCACTGTGGGTTTGTGAAAACGCCGAAGACGGTACACAATATTTCAGCCACAACGGCGTGCCACCGGTACGCTACGTGCCGCTTGGAACGCTGGGCTACCCCGGACAAAGCCTGAGCCAGGCTTACGGACCGGGCGGCATTGGCGTATCCGCACCGGGCATGCGCAAGATTCCCATCGATCGTTCGCCAGACGCCGCACTGGCCGGCGGCTATTCACCCTTGCAGGATCGCTGCATCCAGGCATCGCGCGAACAAACTTGCAGCTATCTGCGCAGCCAATACGACGAAATCCACGAAAAACTGCGCCGCGCGTTCAAGGATGAACGAGCGATCCTGCAACCTCAGCAAGACACCCTGGAAGCGCAGCTGGTCAATTGTTGAACGCCGGATTACCTCAGCGCAAACGTCGAGTGCCGCTGCTCATGATCGAGCAGGAAACGCTTGGCTTCCAGGCCGCCACCGAAGCCGGTCAGGCTACCGTCGGCACCGATTACACGGTGGCACGGCACCACGATCGGCAAGGGATTGCGGCCATTGGCAGCGCCGACGGCGCGGCTGGCCTTGATGTCACCCACGCGTTGCGCGAGCTCACCGTAGTTGATCGTCGTCGCATACGGAATGCGCAGCAATTCCAGCCAGACCTGCTGCTGGAATGCGGTGCCATGAGGCGCGAGTGGCAAATCGAATTCATGCAGGCGCCCATCGAAATAGGCGATGAGCTGCGCGCGCGCCTCGTGCAATGCGCCCGCACCGCGTTCCCAATCCTCGCCAATCGACGTCGGATAACGGCCAATTTCGAAATCGATATGACGCAGACCCTGCCCGTCCATGGCAAGAAGCAGGCGGCCGACTGGCGTTTGCAGATAGTCGTAATACATGCGCGTGCCTCAACCGACACTTCGCCACAAATGTAGCACTGCATAGGCGCGGTAGGGGCGCCAGGCTTCGGCCGAAGCCTGCAATTTTGGCGTCGATAACGGCGTGCCATCGCGCGACGCGGCCTTGCGCAAAACCAGGTCGGCGGCGGGAAACGCATCGGCATGGCGCAGCGCGCGCATGGCGATGTAATGCGCGGTCCATGGGCCGATTCCGGGCAATGCCGTCCAGCGTTCGACAAATTCTTCGAGCGACTGATCTGCGTTGAAGTCGACGCGGCCAGCGCAGATTGCGCGTGCCATCTCGCGCAGGGTTTGCGCACGCGCGCGGGTAACGCCGATGACAGTGAGATCGGTATCCGCCAAATCGTTTGGGCTCGGGAATAGATGAAATTCTCTACCTTGCGACAAGTTCACGCGCAACCCGAATCGCTGCACCAGGCGTGCGCAAAGCGTGCATGCCGCGGCAACGCTGATCTGCTGGCCGAGCACAGCGCGCACTGCAATCTCGAAGCCGTCCCATGCTCCGGGTACGCGCTGTCCGGGATTGTTCGCAACCTGACATTGCAGCGGTGGCTTGCGTGAAAGCGTGGTATTGATCGCAGCTATGTCGGCATCCAGGTCGAAGAGGTGGCGTACGCGAGTTTCGATTTCTGGCAACTGCGTGTGATCGGGAAAATCCACCGACAGTTCCAGTGCGTGGGCACGTTTGGCTTGTGCAACGCGCAAGCTGCCTGCGCGGCCATTCAAAGCGAAGTAACGGGTGTAACGGTTCGCGTCAACTTCCTCAATCCCGGGAATCGCGCGGCGCGCGAAAAATTCGAGTAGGCCGTGGAAATCGTAAGGTAACTGGTATTTCAGGCGAATCGTGGATGGCGGGCGTGCTGGTGAGTCAACACCATCCCCACCCAACCCTGCCCTTGAAGGGGAACGCTTAGTCATGGCTGCGCCGGATCGGCTTAGAAGCCATAGCGCAGGAAGCCACCATCCACGGCGATGCATTCGCCGGTGACATACGAAGACGCCGGCAGGCACAGGAATGCGACGGTGGCCGCCACCTCTTCGGGTTCGCCAATTCGACCTAGCGGGGTGCGTGCGAGGACTTCTTCCAGATAATCCGGATCAGCCAGCGCGCCTTCCGTGCGCTGGGTACGGATGTACCACGGCGCGACCGCATTGACGCGGATGCCATCGGGGGCCCATTCGCAAGCGAGATTGCGCGACAACTGGGTCAACGCAGCCTTGGTCATGCCGTACGGTGCGCCCGTGCGTACGTGGGTCAACCCGGATACCGAACCGATGTTGACGATCGCGGCATTCGCGTGTTCGCTTAAGTACGGGTAAGCCAGCCGGCACAACTCGAAAGCCGACAACACGTTGGTGTCAATAAGTTTACGCAAGTCGGCATCGTTGTATTCCAGCGTCTTCTTGCGCACGTTGGTGCCGGCGTTGTTGACCAGTAGCGACAAGTCCACATCCAGATCGGCAATCCAGTCGAACACTTCCATGCGCTGTTCGTGCACTGCCACGTCTGCGGCAAACGCGAAAATCTCGCGTCCTGCAAATTCTTCTGCCACTTCGGCGCGCGCGGTTTCCAGACGCACCTCATCGCGCGCGACCATCAGCACATCGGCACCGAGCCCGGCCAATTCCCGTACACACGCCAAGCCGATACCTTTGCTTGCGCCGGTAATCAGACAGGTCTGGCCGTCCAGGCGCCAACGCGCGGAATTTGCCGTCATCACCGTGCTCCGAAGCGCTTGAGATGAGCGCGACTACGGCGCAGACTTTACCGACTCATTCGGAGATCACCAAATGAAATCCAGCATCTTGCTCGTTGTCGTGCTTGCCTGCGGACTCGCTGCGTGCTCCAGCGAGGCCCCGCCAGCGCCAGAAACCGCTACGCAAGCGCCCAAGCCGTTGCCGAAATCGAACATCTTCAGCAGCGATGTCAATGCCCTGAACAAAGCCAAGAACGTGCAGAACATCGTCAACGAACAAAAACAAAAGACCGACAAGGCGCTGAACGATGACGGCGGTTAAGCTTTGAAGCCTCCCCGTTGAATGGGGAGGCTTGGAGAAGGGGCAGTGTGCGCGTGACGTAGTGCCTGGCGCGATTGTCGCGGGTCTTAACACCATCCCCACCCAACCCTCCCCTTGAAGGGGAGAGCTTGAGCGGGGATCGTCGTGCTTGAATTGTCGCGTCAGGCGCTTTCGTGCCGTGATTCAACTCACCGCATATCGCAAAAGCAATACGCGAACACGCCCACCTTGCGGTTTTGCAGCGACTGCAGCAAACGTAGTTGATCGGCTACCTGAGGCTGCGACAGCAGGCTGATCGGCATATCCGGCAACACCGCTTTGGCGAAATGCGCAAGCGCGTCGTTGCTCATGTTCAAAGCCAGTTTTTCCCACGCCGACAGTGGCTTTTCAACATAGACCACGCGATATTTATCGCCAAGATTCGCTGTTTGTGCAGCTGCGGCTATGGCGTCTTTCAGACCGCCTAGCTTGTCAACCAGCCCACGCTGCAAGGCTTGCTCGCCACTCCATACACGACCGCGCGCGATCGCATCGATTTCTTCCTTGGTCTTGTGGCGCGCGGCGGCGACTTTGCCGATAAAGTCCTGATAACCCTTGTCGATCATTGCCTGGATGGTGGCGCCGACATTCGGATCGAGCGCGCGGCGTGGATCAATGGCATCGGCCAGCGGCGTGGTACCAACACCATCCGTATGCACGCCGATTTTCGCCAGCGTATTCGGAATTCCGAAGAACAAACCGAAGATTCCAATGGACCCTGTGATGGTGGTCGGTTCGGCAAAAATCTCGGTGCCGTCCATGGATATCCAGTAGCCGCCCGACGCGGCGACATTGCCCATCGACACGATGACTGGCTTGCCAGCCTGCTTGGTCAATTCAACTTCGCGCCGGATCAACTCCGATGAAAACGCATCGCCGCCAGGGGAATTCACGCGCAGCACGACCGCCTTGACCTTGTCGTCATTGCGCGCCTCGCGGATGAGTCGCGCGGTGGACGTGCCGCCGACCGTACCTTGCGGCTGATCGCCCGGAAGAATCTCGCCTTCGGCAACAACAACCGCGATTTGCGGGCGCGTATCCAGCGGCGAGTCAGGCGGCAGCGTACCGAGGTAATCACTGAAGTCGATCTGGCGGAATGTGTGTTCATCCTTGGTGCCCTGCGCGATCAACATTGCGTTGGCTTGATCGCGCGTAGCAAGTTTGTCGACCAGCTTGTTATCCAAGGCAAGCTTGGCCATGTCACCGCCCGCCGCCTTGACCGCGTCGGGGTAAGTGGCAATCAATGCGGTGACCTTCACCGGATCAAGGTGGCGTTGCGCCGCGATGTCTTTCAGAAAGTCGTCCCATACGCCGTTCATCCAGTACAGGTCGGCCTGCTTGGCATCCGCTGACGCATCGTTGCGAATATACGGTTCCGCATACGACTTGTATTCGCCGACTCGGAACAGGTGCACGTCGACACCCAGCCAGTCGAGGGCATCCTTGAAATAGGTTCGATACGAGGCAAAGCCGGTCAGCAACACGCCTTCCATCGAATCCGGATGCAACAGGATCGTGTTCGCATGTGCAGCCAGGTAATACTGGCCCTGGGTCATGCCGTCGGATACGGCCACAACCTGCTTGCCGGATTGCTTGAAGCGGTCCAGCGCCGCGCCGATTTCTCGTAGCGTGGAAATGCCGGCGCTTTCAATACCATCGGGATACAGCACGATGCGCGCAATGCGCTTGTCGTCGCGCGCCGCATCGATGGCGTGGATGATGTCGCGCAATTGAACCTGCCGGAGCCTGTTGCCGAACGCACCAGACAAGGCGCGCTGAGTCGCGTCATTGGTGTATTGCTCGACGATCGAGCCTTTCGGATCCAATACCAAAGCCGTGCGGTCAAGCAATTGCGGCGTACTGCGATGCAATGCCGCAAAAAACACAATCAAAAGGAACAGGGCGATGATGCCGAAAACCAGACGCCGGGTGAAGTTGAATACCACCCAGATGCCGACGAAGAACCGGGCAATCACGCCACGTTTTTTGTCCACCATGTCGAACAACTCCTATACCAAACCTGATGTCCAGCCTACCGGAAGTCGCCAGCGCTGGCACGCGCCACCCGTCATGCATTGCTTCACGGGTTGCTGGAAAAGTCCATGCAGAAATTTATCAGCCGCTCAAGCCCACGCAAGACGTGCGCTGCATCCCGGCATCGCTTCAATACGGTGTTTTTCAACGTCGCGCTAACTGCAAGGGTCGAAATTGGCGTGCCTGGCGAGCGAAACGCAAGAACAACAACACCGCAGCCACGCTCAAACCCACAATCAATCCCACCCACATGCCGCGCACGCCGGCGCCGGCGTGAAATGCCATCC
This sequence comes from Rudaea sp., assembly GCA_039935035.1. GTDB lineage: Bacteria > Pseudomonadota > Gammaproteobacteria > Xanthomonadales > Rhodanobacteraceae > Rudaea. The sequence continues at coordinate 37,073 of JBDTLA010000084.1, forward strand.
AATAACCCACCGGCATGCCGATACCCCAGTAAGCCAGACTGGTGAGTATCATTGGAACCGTGGTGTCTTTCAGACCGCGCAACGCACCGTTGGCGGTAACCTGGATACCGTCGGAAAACTGGAAGATCGCCGCCAGCAACAACAATTGCGCGGCCAGCGCGGTCACGCTGGCATCGTCGGTATACAGCCCGGCTATCCAATGCGGAAACAACGCCATCAGCGCACACGAAAGCGTCTGCGTAATCAGCGACGTGGCGATGCCGATATAGCCGGCATAGCGCACGCCATCGGCATCGCCGCGACCGACCGCACGACCCACGCGCACCGTGGTGGCCATGGCCACGCCCAGCGGCACCATGAAGGTGACCGAGGCGACATTGATGGCAATTTGGTGACTGGCGATCGCGTCGGTTCCCAGCGAGCCGATCAGCAAAGCGGTGGCGACGAACAAGCCGGCTTCCATCAATACCGATACGCCCATCGGCACGCCCAGGCGCAGCAAGTCGAGAATCTCGCCCCAATAGGGGCGCACGAAATGGGCGAACAACCGATACGGCCGGTAGTGCCGACGCCATGCGAGGTAACTGCCGAACGCAGCCAACTGCAGCCACAACACGATGGCAGTGGCCATGCCCGAACCTTGGGCGCCGCGCGCCGGCCAGCCGAAGCCGCCGTACATCAGCACGTAGCCGATCGGAACCAGCATAACCAACCCAAAAAAGCCGAAATACATGGTCGGGCGCGTTAAACCCAGCCCTTCGGACAATCCCCGAAAAGCGAAATAGCCGGTCAACGCGGGCGCACCCCACGACAGCGCATGCAGGAATTTTTGCGTATCCGCGATGATGGCCGTATCGATGCCGATGACACGCAACAACAGCCCGGCATGGCGTACGCCAAAAAACAGGATCACACCGAGAATCAAGGCCAACCACAGCGCCTGACGAAACACCACACCGATGCGCGCCTCGCTGCCTGCACCGGACAACTGCGCAACCGTGGGCGGCAACGCCAACATCACCCCAATTGCCGCCACGATGACCAGCGACCAAATGCTGGCACCTACCGCAACAGCGGCAAGCGTAGCTGCGCCGTAGTGACCGGCCAGCACGACGTCGACCACATTCATGCCGATGGCCGACAGTTGCCCAAGCACGATCGGAACCGCCAGAATCAGCGTTTCTCGGAATTCGCGACGTAGGCGTTGCGGCTGGTCAAGTGGCAGGAACATGGGTGGAAATCGTCGGGGTGCGCAGTGTATCCGATGGCATGACTTTCGCCTCTCCCCGATGCAGGCAATTGCGTTAGAGTGATTCGCGATGAAAAGCACGAACGCCAACGTTTCCGACACCGACACGCCTGCTACAAACGCCAGCAGCGTCACAACGCCGCACGCCAAAGCACTGTGCGCAAACTGTGGTGCCGAATTGTGTGGCACGCATTGTCACGATTGCGGTCAGCCGGTCAAGGGGATGATCCGGCCGTTGTCGAGTATGCTCAGTGATATCGCCGACACAATCTTCAATATCGACTCGCGCATCTTCCGTACCCTGTACCCGTTGTATTTCCGACCCGGGTATTTATCCAACCAATACTTTTCCGGGCGTCGCGTGCGCTACGTCACGCCATTTCGTTTGTATTTTTTTCTCAGCGTCGCGGCATTCCTGCTGATTCAGGTGAGTCTGGATTCGTTCAAACTGCCAAACATGATTGTGATTGATCCCGGGGACGGCAACAGTTTTGCCAATGCGAAAACCGCGCAACAAGTCGTCTCTCAAAGCGATTCGGCACTTGCGGCACTCAAATCGGCAAAGCACCTTCCCTTCGTCCCGACCATGGCGATAAACCAAGCGACGCGCGAAATCCACGAAAACGCCGAGCGCCGCTTGGCGCAACTGAAAGATGAACGACCGGGCAACGCGCAAACGACAACCGAACAAAACGTTGAATCACCCAAGTCAAATCCAAAGGGCATAGTCCAGCTTGGCGATGAGGAATGGGATCCGCGGGCCAATCCGATCCGCATCGCCTGGTTGCCCGAATTCGCCAACAATCGAATCAACAACGCCGCGGTCCACCTGCACGACAATCTGCCTCGCATCAAGAAAAACCCGCTCCCATTCTTCGTCGGCACGCTGGGTGTGCTGCCGGGCGTCTTGTTCGTTCTGATGCCGTTGTTTGCGCTGATGTTGAAGATTTTCTACTTCTTCAAACGCCGCCTGTACATGGAGCATCTTATCGTCGCGCTGAACAGCCACAGCTTCATTTTCGTGTCGCTGATATTGCTGACCCTGGCTGGGCTCACAAAGATGTGGGCCAATACCGCCGCACCTTGGCTCGCCGTCGTAATGGGCTGGGCGATTTTCCTGATGGGCTGGTGGCTGCCGATCTATTTGTTGCTGATGCAGAAGAAAGTATACAAACAGGGCTGGATCTTGACCGTGCTCAAGTACTGCACGATCGGCATCGGCTACACGCTCATGATCGCACTGGGTATCAGCGCCGCATTCGTGGTCAGCCTCGCCACGACCTGAACAGCGGTGGTCACCGTGCAGATGGCGTCGAATTTTTGGCCAACTCGGCAGCGCGTTGTTCCGGGGTCATGGGCAGCAATCGTTGTAACCATTCCGCGCGCTGATCCGGCTGTTGGCTACTCCATGCGCGATGGAATGCATGGCGCTGGTCGGAACTGAAGCCGCGCAGCATCTGACGCACCGGTTTGCGTTGTTCGGCCGGGATTGATTGGAAGAATTCACGGGCGTTGCTCGCACGCTGCTGCATTTTTGCCCCGTCCATGAAAGCCCGCCGTTGGGCCGGTGTCATTTGCGCGAATTTCTCCTGCAGCTTTTCCTTTTGCGCGGGGGCAAGCCCGTTGAATCGCTTGAAAGCACGCCGAATTCGTTGCTGCTGTTCCTGCGGCAGTTGCTGAAACTGGTCATAGCGTTGGCGCAAGTGCGCCCGCTGCTCGGCAGTCATGCTGTTCCATTTCTCGAAGCGCTGCTGCAACTTGTCGCGTTGTTCGGCAGACAGCGTGCTCCAGCGCTGCGCACCACGAATCAGGCGCTGTTGCGCGGATGCTGAAAGCTCATCCCACTTTTGCTGCATCGGCGCAAGCACCTGTTGAGCATCGGCACTCAACGCAGACCATGGCGTGGCTTGGCTGGTCGTTGCCGATGGCGGCGCCGCAATGGCGCATGGCATGACGGGCGCGACCAGCGCCAGCAGGCAGCTCAGGGCGAGTTTTCGGGTCAGACTCATGGTTTGTGTTCGGCCTTGTCTTGGTTCAGCTTCACGTCGGGATGTTCGGCCAGACCCATGGGGTCCAAGCCGTCGGCGGCGTCGCCGTAATCGGCGAGAAAGCCGATCAGTGCCACGCTTGGAACAATGCGTTTAGCAGCTGTGGTTGTGGATTGAGACTGCAGATCGACGCGCGTTTTCGCTACATGCTTCGACTCGCCAGTGGCAGGCGGTGGTGACGCGGGTGCGGGTGCGGGTGCGGCAGCCTGGCCGACGCAGAGAATCCACAGCGCAAATGTCACGCTCATCCCTCACCATCGCTGTCCTGAGCGTCCAGCCAGGCATAGAAGTCGAGATTTTGATAAAGATCCAGGCTGTCGTCCCCACTGACCATTTCCAGATCGTCCGGCTGGAAGTTGGCAAGCGTTTTCGAAGTATGTGCGGTCGAGGTATCAGGCTGTTGTTGCGTGCGCACCTGCCACACACCGAATGCAAGCATGAGCATGCACGCACTGGCCAAGCCCGTGGGCAGCAACCACCGCGTCGCGTAGCGATGCCGTTGCGTCAGGGCTGCCTGTCGCGCGCGATTGAGCCGCGACAAGGTCTGGGCATCCAGATTCAGCGCCGAGGTATCCAGCAGTGCCTTGGCCTTCCGGGTCCATTCGGGATATTCGGGTGTGTTCATAAATAGTCTCCCAATTCACGCCGCAATGCCGTCAGCGCACGCGAAAGGTGGGTTTTCACGCTACCTTCGCTGCAACGCATCGTTTCCGCGGTGCTGGCCACATCGAAGCCTTCCCATACGCGCAGCAGGAAGGTCTGACGCTGGCGCAGTGGCAGTCGCTGGAGCGCGCCATCCAGCGCCTGCGCCGTTTGGTCTCCGGCAACGCGCCGTAGCGGCCCGGGATCGTTGGGGTCCTGCGCGCGCGCGATCTCATCGTCTTCGTCATTGCTGGCGGCGCGGCCAAAAAAAGTGGTCCAACGAGCGCGTACACGCTTGCGCCTGTGCCAGTCGTTCAGGCGGCTGTCGAGCACCCGAAAGAACAACGGTGCCCAATCCTCGGCGGGTTTGCGCGCATAGTGGCGGACGAATCCAAACATGGCGTCCTGCACCACGTCGAGTGCATCTTCACGGTTGCCAGTGGCAAGCTCTGCCATGCGAAAGCCACGTCGCTCGACGTGTTTGAGAAACGCATCAAGCGTTTGCTCGTCTGCTTTGGCCGCATCCACGCGCTCAGTCATCCAATTGTTAACGGGCCTGCTGTTGTCGGACCTGCTGGCGAGGGGCTTGCAGGTTGAGGGCTCAAGGGCAATTGTATGCGTCATTTCGTTGCTATCGTATGCTGACTGCCACCCACTACAACGGCTTGGCGCGCCAAGGGTTGACAGGCTTGTGCGCAACTCAAAGGCTTTGTGGTTGTGCACAACCCCGATGGGGTTGCCTGCCGCACCGGTCAGTGAGCCTGAACTGCAACAAAATATACAAAGTTTCTATTTGCAAGGCATTGATTCATAATGAATATTTCTGGATGGTTAAACTTTCGCCAAGGCGTTGCAGGCCTCGCTGCCATGCGCCCTGCGCGCGCCTGTCCGGTAGGCCATGCACAGGCTTATCCACAGGCGTTGTGGATAAGCGAAGAAACCTTTCAATGACAATCAGATGGCAAACATTCATCAGTATTTACTTACGATCTTTCGCCAACCCGTGATTCCTGCGGACTCTCACCGGCTTCGGCCCTTGGAAAGCTGCCCATGTCTGGCGTAGTACGAGTCGCGATCCCGGTGCCGTTGCCGCAGTTATTTGACTATCTGCCGCCCGACCATATCGACCCTCGGGCCATTGCTCCGGGCTCGCGCATTTTGGTTCCGTTTGGCCGCAACAAGCGAATAGGTATCGTCGTCGAAAGCGCGGCGCAGACGAAGCTCGCACCCGAAAAGTTGAAGAAAGCCATTGCCCTGCTCGACGCCAATCCACTGCTCGATGCGGAATTGCTGCATACCTTGCGTTGGTTGTCACAGTATTACCTGCACCCACTGGGCGAGGTTCTGGAAACCGCATTGCCGGTGGGCCTGCGTCGCGCGCGCGCATTGCCGCAAACCGGCGAATTGGCGCTGATGCTGGTCGAAGGCGTCGATCAAGCGGCGGTGCGTGCCGGCAGCAATAGTTTTGAGTTGGTTGCGCAACTTGCACATGGCCCGCTTAGCCACACTGCGCTCGATACGCGCATGCCCAAGTGGCGCGGGGCTGCGGCCAATTTGCGCCGGCGTGGACTGATAACGAGTACGCGGCTCGCTTCGTCGACGCCACTACCGCGTTTGCGCATCGACCCACCACCGCTGACGATCGACCAACAAACGGCAATTTCATCAGTGGCCGAAAAATTTGGTCAGTTCGCGCCGTTCGTCCTCGATGGCATTACCGGCAGCGGCAAGACGGAGGTCTATCTGGCCTTGGCCGAACAAGCGCTTGCTCGCGACCAACAAGTGTTGGTACTGGTGCCCGAAATAGGGCTGACGCCCCAGTTGTTGCGGAGATTTCGCGAACGCCTGCCCGGTCCGATCCACGTAATGCATTCGGATCTGGCCGACGGCGCACGCACGCTCGCATGGCTGGCCGCGGCCAATGGCGAGCCGGGCGTGATGCTCGGCACGCGCTCGGCGATTTTCGCACCATTGCCTCGGGCCGGATTGATCGTGGTCGACGAAGAACACGACGCGTCGTACAAGCAACAAGAAGGCATGCGTTACAACGCGCGCGATGTTGCCGTGGTCCGCGCCAGAGCCTTGCGCGTTCCGGTGGTGCTCGGCTCGGCCACTCCTTCGCTGGAAACGCTCGCCAATCTTGACGGCGGACGCTATGACGGGCTGAAGCTTCTTGCACGCCCCGGTGCGGCACGTGTCCCGGCAATCCGGTGTGTCGACTTGCGCGGCAAACCGTTGCGCGAGGGTCTGGCCCAGGAATCCATTCAGGCATTGCGCGAGAGCCTGGCGCGCGGGGAGCAGACGCTGGTGTTTCGCAATCGCCGCGGCTACGCGCCAGTGTTGATGTGCCATGGTTGCGGCTGGCACGCGGTCTGCGAGCGCTGCGACAAACCATTCACCTGGCATCGGGGTGCGGCACGACTACGCTGCCATCATTGCGGAGCGGACCAGCGCGTGCCGACGGATTGCCCCCACTGCGGCAATGCGCCTCTTGTCGCGCAAGGGTTGGGCACGGAGCGCATGGAGCAAGGTTTGACTGCACTATTCCCCGACGCCTCGGTCGTGCGCATCGATCGCGAAACCACACGCGGGCGTGACAATGTCGACGATTTGCTCGGTCGCATCGGACCGGATCAACCGGGAATCTTCGTCGGCACGCAGATGCTGGCCAAGGGGCACGATTTGCCGAACCTGACGTTGGTCGTGATGGTTGGCGTCGATGATGGCCTGTTCAGTGTCGACTTGCGCGCCAGCGAGCGACTCGCGCAACTGATCGTGCAGGTCGCAGGGCGTGCCGGCCGCGCGCACAAGCCCGGTACGGTCTTGTTGCAAACTCATCAGCCGGAACACCCGTTGTTGCGCGACCTTATCCAGCACGGCTATGCGCGTGTCGCGCACGATTTGCTGGGTGAACGTCGCCTTGCCGGATTGCCGCCGTACGCACATCTTGCCCTGCTGCGTGTGCAAGCCGCGCAACAGACAAAAGTCGAGGAATTCCTCGCCCAAGCCGCGCAAGCTGCACCGCGACCAGAGACCATTCAAATGCTCGGGCCGATGCCAGCACCAATGCCACGCCGCGCAGGCATGCATCGTGGGCAATTGTTGTTCAGCGCCGAAAAGCGAAGTGACCTGCACGGGTTCTTGCCGCGCTGGATCGAACAGGTGCGCGAACTTCCGCAAGCGCGCAGCGTGCGCTGGTCGCTGGATGTGGATCCCACCGATTTATATTGAGGTCGGGAAATCGTGAATCGTGAAGAGCATCCGGCCTTTCCGCACGGCCCCGTTGATGCTTCTCTTGAAATTTGGCTATCGCAAATGCAAACGGCCGCACGTGGCGGCCGTTGCAAAATCGTTCAACTTAAAAATACTTTGCGCGTTGTTTCTATTCCCCGAGCCGGTGCTCAGGCCGCAAAAAGCGCGCGCATTTTCTTCATCGCGTTGACTTCGACCTGGCGAATGCGCTCGGCTGAAACACCGTATTCGTCGGCCAGTTCCTGCAGAGTCGCCTTGTTCTCGTCGCCCAACCAGCGGCGCTGGATGATGTCGCGCGAACGCGGATCAAGTTTCGCCAATCCATGTTTGAGCGAGTCCAGATCGGATGCTTCCTGATTGTCGCTTTCCAGCGACTCGTACGGAGTGGCTCCGTGATCGACCAGATAAGCGACTGGCGCAGGACGCACATCGTCCTCATTATCAGCCGGCGCATCAAACGCCGTATCACGCCCGCTCAGGCGTGATTCCATTTCGAGCACGTCGGCCGGGCTCACGCCCAGATCCTTGGCCACGGTTCGGACCTCGGTTGCGTTCATCCAGCCCAAGCGTTTTTTCGACTTGCGCAGGTTGAAGAACAACTTGCGTTGCGCCTTGGTCGTAGCGACCTTGACGATGCGCCAGTTGCGCAGAATGAATTCGTGCATTTCCGCGCGAATCCAATGCACGGCAAACGACACCAGGCGCACGCCGACTTCCGGATCGAAGCGCTTGACCGCCTTCATCAGACCGATATTGCCTTCCTGGATCAGGTCAGCAAGCTGCAGCCCGTAGCCGTTGTAGCCGCGCGCAACATGCACGACGAAGCGCAGGTGCGACATCACCAGCTGCTTGGCCGCATCCAGATCATCTTCATTGCGATAGCGGTGGGCCAAGTCCTGCTCTTGCTCGAGCGTAAGCACTGGAATCTGGTGCACATTGGAAACGTAAGCATCCAGGCTACCCAAGGCACCCAGAACCGGAATATTGTTCGCTACCAACGCAGTTGACATGTCTTGAGCCTCCATGGATTGATTTTAGCACTCGCATACTTTGAGTGCCAAAGGCGCTGATGGTTCCGCAGCGAGAAGCAACTCTCGCGATTAATGTACCGTATGGTACACCAAACTACAAAAAATGCCAGCGGCAGGCAACTTACGGAAAACAAAGAATATTGCAGCGGTCAATTAGCTGTCGATGACAAGCTCGCTGGCAGGTGGCAATTGCCAATCGATCGGATCGCGCCCTTGGGCGGTCAGGTAGCGATTGGTTTCGCCAAAGTGGCCACAGCCGATGAAGCCGCGATGCGCCGACAGGGGAGAAGGATGTGGCGCGGTCAGCACGCGATGCCTGCGCTTGTCGATCAACTTGCCCTTGGCCTGGGCATAACTGCCCCACAACGCGAATACCAGGCCATCGCGCTCGAGATTGAGCCGATCGATGACCGCATCCGTGAAGCCTTCCCAGCCTTTTCCCTGGTGCGAGCCGGCGCGTCCACGTTCAACCGTCAACACCGAATTGAGCAGTAAAACGCCGCGTCGTGCCCACGGCAGCAGGCAACCATGGCCCGGCCGCGGAATTTCCAGGTCGCGCGCGATTTCGTTGAAGATATTCAACAGCGAAGGCGGCGTCGGCACTCCGGGCAACACGGAAAAGCACAATCCATGCGCCTGGCCGGGGCCGTGATACGGATCCTGGCCCAGGATCACCACCTTGACTTGATCGAACGGCGTCGCATCCAGTGCCGCAAAGATGCGTGCTGGTGGCGGGTAGATGGTTTTGCCTGCGCGAATTTCCGCGCGCAGGAATTGCGACAAGCGCTGCATTTCCGGGCGATCAAAAAAGTCGCCGAGCTTTGCCTTCCAGGATGGGTGCAGTTTGAGTCGGTCCGCGCTCACGCCGCGCCGGCATCGCGCTCGCGCATGTGTGCGGACACGCGCATCTGGAACAGCAGCTTGGTGATCAGCAGACGTTCCTCGATCGGCTTCTGCACCAGGTCGTTCGCACCGGCGCGCAACAAGGCCGCCTGATTCTTCGGGTTGTCGTCGCCGGTCATGATCAGCACCGGCAGCTGGCCTTTGCCGTATCCGAATTCGTTGCGCAGCCGATCCAGTAGATCGCCGCCGGTCAACTCGCCCTTCAGGTTCACATCCGACAAAACGATATCGACACCGGGCACGCGACCTTGCGCCATTGCGGTTTCGAGCAAAGCAACAGCGTCCTCGACACTGGTGACATGCAGCACGGTCAAACCGTATTTTTCGAGCATGCGTCGGGTCGCCAAAGCCACGACGCGGCTGTCTTCGACGTACAACACGTCGCCGCTGGCTGCAGATTGCGGGCAGATATAGCCGCGAATGAAGTCCGACAACGCATTGAACCCGAGCGACTTGTCGAAATAATCGGTCACATGCTCGGAGAATTCGCGGTTGGCCAGTCGCTCGTTGACATCACCGGATACGATCACGATCGGGATATAGGCTTGCGGCGCGTGTTCACGCACGTGCCGCGCCAGTTCCATGCCGTCCATGTCCGGCAGGCGCAACGCTGTGGTCACCAGATCCACGACGCCGGTTTCGAGCTGTTCGCGCGCTTGCGCACCGGTCTCGCAGGAAAGGATGGTCACGTTCGGCAGATCGGCCTTGAGCAACTGCTCGATCAGCCGGCGCACCACCTTGGATCCATCCACCACCATGACGCGCGGCGTCTCGCTGGTGATATGGCGTGTCAGCACAACTTCCATCAACACTCCTTCGTGCAGCTTATTGCGGTTGGCCATGGGCAATATGACGAGAGGCGGCAACCCCCGCACCAAGCCAGCCAAGCAACGTGCTGGCTGCCAACACCATTAGCATGCCAGCGAACGACAACCCATGCACGCCAAAGCGATGATCGTAGCTTGCAGCCAGTTCCGCCAGTGGTCCAGCCAGGCCCCATTCGACCATGCCGATCAAGAGCAAACTGAGCAGGCCGGCAAGCGCGCCGTACCACAATCCCGTGTACAAAAACGGACGCCGCACGAAACCATCGCTGGCGCCAAGCAGTTGCATCACCGCGATCTCCTCGCTGCGGCCTTGAATGTCCAGACGCACCGTGTTGCCCACGATCAGCAACGCCGCCAGTGCCAGCAGCACGGCCAGCACGGCCGCACCGCGACGAGCCACGCCCAGAATTGCATTGAGGCGTTCGCGCCAGCGCGCATCGTACTGCACCAGGTCCACCCGTGCGTTGCTGCGCAACTCACCGATCAGCGCTGGCGTGCCGCTGTGATCGTTCTCCGATTTGCGCAAATCCACAATCAACACCGCTGGCAACGGATTGTCGTGCAACACTTGCAATGCATCGGCAAAGCCCGAGCGTCGACGGAATTCTTCCAGGCCCTGCTCGGGCGTTTTCAGCGTCACTCCAGCGACATCACCGCGCTCGCGCAAGGTCTTTGCCAGGTCCTGCGCTGCGCCCGCATCGACATCGGGTTTGAGGAACACGCTGATCGCACGCGCCGTGCCGACGCTACCGCTCAAGTTGCCTGCGTTGCTCAATAGCAACCCGAACAGCAACGGCAACGTCAGCGCCACGCTCAGCACCGCCAACGTGAATGCCGTTGCACCCGGTCGCCGCGCCAATCGTGAAAAGCTCGTCGTGAGTCCGTACGCATGCTGCGCACGCCATGCACGAAAGCCGGGGCGCGATGCCCGAGGCACGACGGCGGCGCGCAAGGGTGCGTCGGCTTTCATCCGATTTTGCTGCTTGCGCCGATTCATCGCTCAAGCACCGCCTGCGGCCTGAAATCATCGATCAGCGCTCCATGATCGAGCACAAGGACACGCTTGTTCATGCGTTTGATCAGAGCCAGATCATGGCTGGCGATCAGAACCGTCGTGCCAACCTGCTGGAATTGCGCGAACAAGCTCATGATTTCTTCCGACAACTGCGGGTCGAGGTTGCCGGTAGGTTCGTCAGCAATCAGCAGCGGCGGCTTGCCCACAATTGCGCGCGCGATACCTACACGCTGCTGTTCGCCGGTCGACAGGGTTTCCGGCAACGCCTGTTCGCGCGCAAGTAGGCCGACTTTGTCCAGCGCTGCGCGCACGCGTTTGCCGATTTCCTCGCGCGGCGTTCCGGCGATCACCAGTGGTAGACCGACATTGTCAAACACGCTGCGATCCATCAACAGGCGATGGTTCTGAAACACCATGCCGATGCCGCGCCGCACCTGGGCGATCCCGCGGCGACGCACGGCATTGAGGTTTCGTTCGTTGACGAGCACCTGGCCGCGGGTTGGCCTCTCGAGCAGAGCGATGAGTTTCAACAAGGTGCTCTTGCCCGCGCCGGAATGCCCGGTGACGAATGCCATCTCGCCCGCACCCAACTCGAAATTCAATTCGCGCAACGCCTCATGCCCGGCGGGATAGCGTTTGCTGACGTGTTCAAAGCGGATCATTGGACAGCTGGGATTGGGGATTGGGGATTGGGGATTCGTAAAATCAAGAGCCCGTTATTCCGTGGCCACGAAGCGGAACCCGGAATCCTGTTCCGGGTTCCGCAATGCGTGCGGCCCCGGAATGACGAATTATTGATTTTCACGTCTCACGTCTCACTGCTTCCCTGCTTTACTTCACCATCTGGTTCATGTCGAAAATCGGCAACAGGATCGCGAGCACGATGAACAACACCATCGCGCCGACCAGCAAAATTACCAGCGGCCCAAGGATAGTAGTAAGCGCAGTCATCCAGCGATCCAGTTCGCGTTGCTGGTGACTGGCGGCTTCGTCGAGCATGTGTTCGAGTTGTCCGGCACGTTCGCCGCTGGCGATCAGGCGCAACGCCACCGCCGGGAAATAGCCGCTATCGCCCAGTGCACGTGAAAAACTGCCGCCTTCGCGCACTTTCAGTGCCGCATGTTTGACCGCTGCGCGCATCGGCAGATTCGGCATCACCTGTGCGCCGATTTGCAGCGCATCGAGCAACGGCACGGCACTGGCGGTGAGCAGTGCAAGCGTGCGCGTACAACGCGCCGTGTTGGCGGCGCGAACCAATCCGCCGACAAACGGCAAACGCAGCACGAATCGATGCCACGCAAAACGAATGCGTTGGGTACGCAGCGCCAGCTTGCCGCCGACCGCCGCGAACGCCAACAACACCAACAACAACCAACCCCAGGCTTTGACGAAGCTGCTCAAGCCGAGCAAGGCTCGCGTCGCCCATGGCAGCGCCTGGTGCATTTGCGTGAATACACCCACGATTTGCGGCACAACATAAACCAGCAAGCCACTCACAACCGCAACCGCAACCAGGCTAAGCAGGATCGGGTAAGCCAACGCTGCCCACACTTTTTGGTTCAGCGCATCGCGTGCTTCACTGTAATCGGCCAGGCGGGCGAGCACCTGATCCAATCGCCCGGATTGTTCGCCTGCCGCAATCGATGCACGATAAATTTCCGGAAAGCTTTCGGGATGATCGGCCAGACTCGCGGCCAGGCTCGATCCTTCCATGACGCGCGATCGCAACGACACGACCAGCGCGCGCGTGCGCTGCTCCTCGTCCTGCTCCGCCAGTGCTGCGAGGGCCTCATCGACCGGCAAACCTGCGCGCAGCAAAGTCGCCAGCTGGCGCGTGAGCAATGCCAGTTGCGCACCGCTCAATCCACGCCGGAAAAAACCACCACGTTGTTGTGCCTGGGTGACCGGCGTGACTTCGAGTGGATTCAATCCACGTTCGCGCAGCACCCCGCGCACGGCACGCGCGGTGTCGCCCTGCAACACCCCGCGCTGGGTCTTGCCGCCGCTATCGAGTGCCTGGTAGGCATACGCGGGCATGACGCAATCAGTCGGCTTTCGCCAACGCGCTGTGGCGAATGCCGTAAGCAAAATACACCAACAGCCCGAGAGCCATCCAGATCACGAAACGCCAGATCGTGACCATCGGCAAGCCGCCAAGCAACTGGAAATGGCCATCGGAGAACCACGGCCAACCGATGATCAGGAACAGCGAAAACACCACGCCCAACGGTGCGATCAGCCACAGCATCGGCGTGCGAAAGCTGCGTTGCAGGTTCGGTTTGCGCACGCGCAGGATCAACACGGCCAGACAGATCACGATGAATGCACTCAAGGTGCCGATGTTGACCAGTTCGGCCACCTCGCCGATCGGCAGGAATCCGGCGACGATCGCGGTAAACACGCCGAGAATGAGCGTCGGGCGAGCTGGGGTGCCATATTTCGGATGCACGTGTGCAAACCAGCGTGGCAACAATCCATCGCGAGACAGCGCAAACCAGATGCGCGCCGCGCCGAGCATGAACGCGAACATCACACTGGTGAGGCCGGCAATTGCGGCAATATTGATGATGCCGCGTACCCAGTGCAAATTCAGCGCCTTGAATGCCGCGTCGACCGGCGCATCGCCGGCTAGTTGCGCATACGGCACCATGCCGGTCAGCACCATTGACACCAGCAGATACAAGGTCATTGACACCGCCAGCGACAGCAACACCGCACGCGGCAAATCGCGCTGCGGATGCTTGGCTTCTTCCGCCGCCGTGGTCAGCGTGTCGTAACCGAACACCGCAAAGAACACGATGCTCGAAGCTGCCAGCACGCCACTCCAACCGAAGTGCGATGCACCATCAGCGCCGACAACGGCCGCAGGAATGAACGGATGCCAGTTGGCCGGGTTGACATAGAACGCGCCGACCACGATCACCAGGATCACGCCGATCACCTTGATCGCCACGATCACGGTGTTGGCACGCGCACCCCACTCCGTCTTGACCGTAAGCATCCACGCGATCAGCAGGGAAATGGTCGCGGCAATGACATTGAACACCTTGCCGCTGTGTGGGTGCGCCGGATCCCAAGCGCCCTGCAACCAGATCGGCAAATGCACGCCGAGCAGTTGCGCCAGGAGCGCCTGCACATAGCCCGACCAGCCGATCGCCACCACCGCGACAATCAACGCATACTCAAGCAGCAAATCCCAGCCGATCACCCAGGCCAGTAACTCGCCGAGCACCGCATAACCGTAGGTGTAGGCGCTGCCGGTCACCGGAATCATCCCCGAGAATTCCGCGTACGCCATTGCCGCGCAGGCACTGCCGATGCCGGCGACGATGAAACTCAATACCACTGCTGGTCCCGCATTCGCCGCCGCTTGCTGCCCGGCGAGCACGAAGATACCCACGCCGATGATCGCGCCGACGCCGATCGCCGTGAGCTGCCAGATGCCCAGCACGCGACGAAAATCGCCGCGCGTGCCTGCTTCAGCCTGCAACGCTTCGACGGATTTATGCCGCGTGATTTTTGCGATAAAGCTCATGCGTTCTCCCCGGTAAATGTGATTATTCCTCGCGCGTCACGCGCAGCACTTCTTCAGCCGAAGTGATTCCGGCAATACATTTGTCCCAGCCATCGGCGAGGATGCTGGGTGTGCGCGTGCGGGCACGGTGCTCGAGTTCGATTTCGGCGGCGTTGGCGTGAATCAGGCGACGCAGTTCTTCGTCGACGGCAACGAATTCATAGATGCCGCTGCGCCCGCGATAGCCGGCGTGGCGCCCGGCAACCTGGGGGCTGGGTCGATACAGGTTCGCGCGCGAGTCGGCGGGTTTGCCGAACGCGGACAGTTCACGTGGCGTGGCGGCATACATTTCGCGCGTGGCCGGATCGAGCACGCGCACCAGGCGCTGGGCGAGCAGGCCGATCAGACTCGACGAAAGCAGGAACGGTTCCACACCCATGTCGCGCAGGCGCGCAATCGCGCCGACCGCCGAATTCGTGTGCAACGTGGACAACACCAGGTGTCCAGTGAGTGACGCCTGCACCGAAATTTGCGCGGTTTCCAGGTCGCGAATTTCGCCGATCATCACTACGTCCGGATCCTGGCGCAGGATCGCACGCAGTCCACGCGCGAATGTCATTTCGACCTTGGTATTGACCTGGGTCTGGCCGACGCCGTCGATGTAATACTCGATCGGGTCTTCCACGGTCATGATGTTGCGACTGGAATCGTTCAGGCGTAGCAGCGAGGCGTACAACGTGGTGGTCTTGCCCGAACCGGTTGGGCCGGTGACGAGAAAGATGCCATGTGGACGCTCGATGGTTTCTGCAAGCGTGGCCAACGTGACCGGCGCCATGCCCAGTTGCGCCAGATCAAGTTTTCCAGCCTGTTTGTCGAGCAGACGCAGCACGACGCGCTCGCCGTGCCCAGCTGGTATCGTCGATACACGTACGTCGACCGGACGTCCGGCAATCTTCAATCCGATGCGGCCGTCCTGGGGCAGACGTTTTTCTGCAATATCGAGTTTCGCCATTACCTTGATGCGCGAGACAACGGCATTGGCGATAGCTTTTTGTGGGCTGAGCACTTCACGCAGCACCCCGTCGATACGGAAACGCACCAGCAGGCGATTCTCAAACGGCTCGATGTGAATGTCCGACGCGCCTTCCTTCACCGCTTCGGTCAGCAGCGCATTGATCAGGCGAATGATTGGTGCGTCGTCTTTGGATTCGAGCAGATCCTCGGGTTCCGGCAATTCGTCGGCAAGGGTTTTCAGATCCATGTCGTCGTCGAAATCCGCAACCATCGCACGCGCATCGTCGCCCTGTTCGTAGAGCGTGCGCAGCAGGCGTTCGTATCCAGCCGCATCAAAGCGCGTGAGTTTTAACGGTGCGCCGAGATAGCGCCGCAGCTCGGCCAGCACTTCAGGTTTGACGCCTTCGCGCCAGGCGACTTCGGCCGCATCGTCGCGCCACGCCGTGAGCGTGGCGCCGTTACGCCGGGCGAAACCGAAGCTCGGCCGTGGCGGTCGCGCCGACAATTTGGTTTGCGCCGGCGTCATCGCGCGATTCAATGCTTCTTGCCGTCGCGCGCATCCTTGGGCGCAACGTCGAGTGCAGGGCTAGCGAGGAAGTCGTGCACTTCCGGCAGCATCGGCTGCTGTCCGCGCGGCGTGATCGATTCTTGGTTCTCGCGCATCTGCAATTGTTCGGTGCGCAGGAAATTATATTTTTCCTGCGACACCGAGGCTTCGGTGGCCGCATCGCGCAAAATCTTCGGATGCAGAAATACCATCAGATTCTGCTTCAGGTGATCGTTGCTGCGATAGCGGAACAGATTGCCGATCAGCGGAATATCACCCAGCGCCGGCACTTTCTGCACGTTGTCCTTGACGTTGTCGGATATCAAGCCGCCGAGTACCAGCAGCGAATCGTCCTTGACCATCACAGTGGTCTTCAGTTCGCGCTTGTTCGTGACCAGATCCACCGCGCCCTGTACCGGCGGCAAAAGATTGGAGACTTCCTGATGGATATCCAGGCGCACCGCATCGCCGGAATTCACGTGCGGCGTGACGGTCAAGGTCAGGCCCACATCCTTGCGCTGGATGGTCTGGAACGGATTGCCGATGCCGGTGGTGCCGCCGTTGGATCCACCGGTGTTGGTCGTGTAGGAACCGGTAACGAACGGAACTTCCTGGGCCACCTTTATCATTGCTTCCTGATTGTCGAGGGTCATGATCGAAGGCGTGGAAAGCACGTTGTTCTTGCCGTTGCTGGCCAGCGCCGAGACCAGCGCGCCGAGGCTGAGCAGCTTGGTGCCGTTGATCGAAATCGTGTCGAGGTAGCCTAGGTTGAAGCCGTTTCCGAGGGTACTGACTGGCGCGATGCCGCCACCGCTGGCGACGTTGTTCAACCCGCCCGTCGCAGTAAAAATGTTGTTGCCGGCCGACGGGCCGGTGAAATTGGTACCGCCGATGATGTGGTTGTTGCCACCCAGCGGCAACTGCCATTGCACGCCGAGTTCGTTCGCGGTTTCGTTGGAGACTTCTGCGATGACCGCCTCGATCAATACTTGCGCGCGGCGAATATCGAGTTGTCGAACCACGGAGGCGAGCGAGCGAAACACCGCTGGCGGCGCACTGATGACCAGCGCGTTGTCGCCTTCATGCGCCTGGATCGTGGCGGTGGATGCACCGCTCCCCGCGCTGACTGCCGCGCCCGCCGCGGCCTTGCCTGGCTGCACGTCACCGGTCAGCGTTGCAGCCACGCCTTGCAGGATCGGTACGAGATCCTTGGCGCTTGCGTAGTTGAGATAGATCACCTGCGTATCGCCGCCGCCGCCGACCGGCGTATCGAGGTGTGCGATCAACGCGCGCATGCGCAAGCGCCCGCTTTTGCCGCCGGAAAGCAGAATCGAGTTGGTGCGCTCGTCGGCGAACACACGTGGTTGATCGGCGTCGGCTGCGTTGTTGCCGGCAAGCTGGGTCAACGTGCGTGCGAGTTCCGAAGCGCTGGCATGTTGCAGTGGAATGACTTCGACGCCGGCGTCGGATACGGTATCGATGCGATGGATGATGCTGATCATGCGCTCGACATTGCCGGCACGATCGGAAATCACCAGGGAATTCGAAGCCGGATGCGCGATCAGTTGTGCGCCCTGCGGCATCAGCGGCCGCAGGATCGGCACCAGTTGCGTGGCCGGCACGTGTTGTACCGGAATGATCTGAGTGACCAGTTCATCGGGTTCATGGCCGTGTTTGCCGTTCAAGCCGCCGGAGCCATCCTGCTGGGCCATCGCTTCGGGCACGATCTTGACCATGCTGCCGGAGTTGATCGCTGCATAGCCGTGCACGCGCAGGACTGACAGAAAAACATCGTAGATTTCATCCGCCTTCATCGGTTTGGCCGAGATCACCGTGACCTTGCCCTGCACGTTCGGTCCAATAATGAAGTTCTTGCCGGTAATTTCGGACACCGTGGCGATCAGCGTCTGGATGTCGGCGTCTTTCAGGTTCAACGTGTGCAGGCCGGACGAATCGACCGCAGCAGCACGCTTCACGGTTGGTGCCTGCGCTACAGCAGTGAGCGTGGCGAAAGTCAAGGCGGCAGCAAGGCAAAAACGGATCATTGTGTACTTCTCTATAGATATAGTTATGCAGTTAATGCAGGTTCAACGTCAGCGTCGCGGGTTTGCCATCGCGCATGACGGTTACCTGCAAACTGGCTGCGTCTTTCAGATTGTCCATCAATTCCTGCGGATTCGACAGACTCGACAGGGTCGTGCCATTGACGGCGGTAATCAGATCGGTCGGTTTGAGCCCGGCTTGCTGCATCAGCTCGGCAACGCGGCCGCCACCGGACAGGCGTGCACCGGCGATCTTGCCGTTCTCGAACACTGGCGCGATGTGCACCTGCCGGGCAAGTTCCGTCGGATCGATCTGCAATTGTTTTTGCGCCCGGCTCCAGTCAATCGCGCCATTCGCCATGCTCGGCGGCACGAAAGTGGGTGGGATACTGCTGGCATGCTGGCTCTGCCCGTTGGCCAGATTGCGCTGGTTGACTGCCGGCAACGGCGGCGCCGACGCGGCCGCAACCGGCAAGCGCAGCGTCTCGTCAACGCCTTCGTGATTGAGCACCACGCGATCCGGATACACCTCGACGAGCTTGACTCCGACGGTTACTTCCGCGCCGATCTTGTAGGCGTGTTCGCTACCGTGTTCGTCTTCGATCATGGCCAGACCTCGGTGCGGGTCGTCCAGCGCCCAGGTCCCACGCAGGGTAAGGCGCAACGTCGTCGTCGGCGCGTTGTGCGTCAGGCGCATCATCGCGACGTTTTGCGGATTGCCGAACAGATGCCATTTGGCCACCGACAACGCAGCCGCTGTGCTGGCAGGCGCGGGTAGCGGCGCGACAGCGACCTTGCTGCCTGCGGGTGCAAGAACCAGCCAGAGCAAGCGCACCAGCAGCCACAGGCAAGCCAGTGCTGCCAGTGCGCAAACGCTTAACGCGGCGTATCGCGACAGGCGGGCTTGATCGGCACGGGTCAGCGAATTGAGCATTCAATATGACGTCGGCAATGGCGCACGCGCGAACTGTAGCAGGATTGACTATGAACGCTTGAACATGCGCCCGAGACGACGGAAAAATCCTGGTTTCTTCTGCTTGGCTGCGGGCGCCTCCGTGCCGTGCCCGGCCGATGCAGGATTTGCCGTTCGATCCATTCCGGCGCGACTGCGCTGGACGCTTTTCTGGCGCTTGGCGACCGCCATGTCGGAAGTCGCGCGAATCGGTAAGCCCTGTGTGTCGCTCGGATTCGCAGCGGCCGACTGCGCACCATCGCCACCGCGACGACGTCCCCGTCCACCACGACTTTTGCGCTTGCGCGCACCGCTGGCGGCATCCGTTTCGGCTGTGGCAACAGGCGCGGCGACAACCGCTGCGGTGGAAGCCGACGCCTGCCGCGGCGGGTGGCGCGGCGACGACTCGCGTCGCGGCGGACGCTGACTCGAACCACTGCGCGGTGATGCCGTGCGTGGTGATCCCGTGCGTGACGATCCGCTGCGCGGGCGCGGCGGCGCGCTGACGATCACCTCGTCGTCGCTGAGCGGCGTGGTCGATTCGCGCGGTGGCGGTATTTCCAGCAGTTCCGGCGTGACGCGCTCAACTGGAATTTTCTGCTCGATATAGGCTTCAATATCCGGCAGGCCTTGCGCGTACATGTCGCAGGCGAAACTGATCGCGTCACCTTCGGCACCCAGGCGCGCGGTACGGCCAATCCGATGCACGTAATCTTCGGCATCCTGCGGCAGGTCGTAATTGAACACATGGCTGACATCGGGAATATGCAACCCGCGCGCAGCCACATCAGTGGCGATGAGGATTTCGATTTCACCACGCTGGAACCGGGCCAACAGGCTTTGGCGCTTCTTCTGCGGCACGTCGCCGGACAGCATGCCGACGCGGAAACCCTGGCGCTGCAAACGCCGCGCGACTTTTTCCGCGGCGACTTTCATGTTGACGAACACCATGCTGCGGTGCGTATCGATACGCGAAAGCAAGTGGATCAGAAGCGGTAGTTTTTCTTCTGTCGACGGGAAGTACACAACCTGGCGCACGCGGTCGGCGGTGATGTTTTCCGTATCGACAGTGAGCTTCTCGGCCTCGTTCATGTGTTCGTAGGCCAGCTCCAGCACGCGATGGCTGAGCGTAGCCGAGAACAGCAGGCATTGGCGGCGATCGCGTTCCGGCAGGCGTCGCAAGATGTAGCGCACGTCCTTGATGAAACCCAGATCGAACATGCGATCGGCTTCGTCGATCACCATGATTTCCACGGCGCTGAAGGCAAACACGTGTTGCTTGAAGTAATCCAGCAAGCGCCCCGGCGTGGCAATGACGATATCCACGCCATCGCGCAATTGCTGGCGCTGCTTGTCGTAGTCCACGCCGCCATAGATCAGCGCGGAAGTCAGTCCGGTGCCAGCGCACAAGCTGTGGAAATCCTTGTCGATCTGGATCGCGAGTTCGCGTGTCGGTGCAATCACCAGAGCGCGCGGATCGGCCGGGCCGCGTTCATTGAACGCCGGCCGGGTCAGCAAGCGCTGTGCGATGGTAACCAGAAACGCGGCGGTTTTACCGGTGCCGGTCTGTGCCTGGCCGGCCACGTCGCGGCCTTGCAGCGCGACCGGCAAGGCCAGCGCCTGGATCGGCGTACAACGGGTAAATCCGGCGGCATGCAGGCCGGAGAGCAGGCTCGGTTGCAGCTCAAGGCTGTCGAAGAAGATGTCGGTAAGCGGTTGTTGTGGCATTCTCGGGAAGTCGTCGATCGGCCGCGGAAGCGGCCAGGCTGAAAGCATGCGTGCCGTGCCGCGGTCTTGAATCGACGGCGTCCGGCCCAACTTGAATTGCATCGCGGCTTGGGCTCAAATGCGGTTTCGGGGACCGGAACCAGGGCCTTTTGCGTCGTACAATGGTGCGAGTGTAGCCCAAGCGCGACCCGACCGCCGCTTTTGCGGTATTCAAGCCAACAGATGGAGAACCCACGTGAGCACAGCGATTGCCCAGGTAAGCGACGACCAGTTCGAGGAACAGGTATTGAAATCCAGCGAACCTGTGCTGGTGGATTTCTGGGCGGAGTGGTGCGGCCCGTGCAAGATGATTGCGCCGATTCTCGACGAGCTGGCGCAAACCTATGCCGGCAAGCTCAAGATCGCCAAGATCAATATCGACCACAACCAGAAGACCCCACGCAATTACAGCGTGCGCGGCATCCCGACCTTGATGATTTTCAAGAATGGCAAGGTCGAAGCCACTCAGGTCGGCGCAGTCAGCAAAACTCAGTTGACGCAGTTGATCGACAAGACCATCGCATAACCTAAGTTCGGCGCCCTCTGCCGATTAGCGCAAGAAAACCCCGCAAATCCGTCGCCCGCGAAGCATGCAAAAACGCTGGACTGGCGGCGACGGGAGTGTTAGCGTAGCTGGACAAAGTGGGGCAGTCGCCCCCATGTGAATCTTTCCGCAGGCCCTGCCCGCGCAGAGCGAGTGAGAAAGCCCGGGTAGGCTTTTTCAGCATCCTGCAGATTTTCGTCTCCTAGAGTCCAAACCCTTCCGTTTCCCAACGGTACCCATGAGGTACGTCCGTGTCCGATACCGATAATAAAGATGGCGGCGAGAATCGCCCTGCCGAAACCCGTCCCGAGCCGCAACCACGCGTGCCAAAAGACGATGCACCCAAAGCCGAGCACTCCGGCAACGAAAATGCCGACAGCGGCGAATCGCCTTCCGCCAGCAACAATGCGGAAGGCGAGAACAACGGTGGCAACAATGCCGGTAACGGCGGTAGCCGCCAGAACAACAATCGCGGCCGCCGCGAGCGCGGCCAGCGCCAATCGCGCGGCCCGCGCCACCAACCGCAACAACGCGAACGCGACGAAAGTGACGAGCCCTACGAATTGCGCGAAGGTCCGAATTCCGGCGTCGTCATCGACCTGAACGAACTCAAGCGCAAACCCGCCCAGGAGCTTCTGAACCTGGCCGACAGCCTCAGCATTCAGGAAGGCGTTGCGCGCGCGCGCAAGCAGGACATCATCTTCCTGATCCTCAAAGCGCATGCACGTCTTGGCGGCAGCATCTACGGCGAAGGCGTGCTTGAGATCCTGCAAGACGGTTTCGGCTTCCTGCGCGGTCCGGACGAATCCTATCTGGCCGGACCTGACGATATTTACGTGTCGCCCAGCCAGATTCGCCGCTTCAACCTGCGCACTGGCGACTACATCACTGGACGCGTGCGCCACCCCAAGGAAGGCGAGCGTTACTTCGCGCTGCTCAAGGTCGACAACATCAACGGCGAGCCGCCGGAAGCCTCGAAGAACAAGATTCTGTTCGAGAACCTCACCCCGCTGTTCCCGCGCAAGATGTTTCGCCTGGAACGCGGTAATGGTTCCACCGAAGACATCACCGGCCGCATCATGGATCTGATCGCGCCAGTCGGGCGCGGCCAACGCGGCATGATCGTGTCGCAGCCGAAAGCCGGCAAGACGATGATGCTGCAGAACGTCGCCCAGGCGATCGTGCACAACTATCCCGACGTGCATCTGATCATTTTGCTGATCGACGAACGCCCCGAAGAAGTCACCGAAATGCAGCGCGGTGTGCGCGCCGAAGTGATCTCGTCCACGTTCGACGAACCGGCCGTGCGTCACGTGCAGGTCGCCGAAATGGTGATCGAACGGGCCAAGCGCCTGGTCGAACACAAGAAAGATGTGGTCATCCTGCTCGACTCGATTACGCGCCTGGCACGCGCCTACAACACCGTGGTGCCGGCCTCCGGCAAGGTGCTGACAGGCGGCGTAGACGCAAACGCGCTGCAACGTCCAAAGCGCTTCTTCGGTGCCGCGCGCAACGTCGAGGAAGGCGGTTCGCTGACGATCCTCGCTACCGCGCTGGTGGAAACCGGCTCGAAGATGGACGAAGTGATCTACGAAGAATTCAAGGGCACCGGCAACATGGAAGTGCACCTGGATCGACGCATTTCGGAAAAGCGCGTGTACCCGGCGATCAACATCAACCGCTCCGGCACGCGCCGCGAAGAGTTGCTGATCGAACCGGACTTGCTGCAGAAAATCTGGATCCTGCGCAAGCTGCTGCATCCCATGGATGAAATGGCCGCCATCGAATTCATGCTCGACAAGATGAAGAATACCAAGTCGAACGATGAGTTCTTCAATTCGATGAAGCGGTAGTAGGGGCAGGAGCGGGGAATCGGGAATCGGGAATCGGGAAGAGCATAAAAGTATCCGTCATTCCCGCGAGATGGGAATGACGAACTTTTGATTTTACGTCTCACGTCGCACAGCAACTGCATCACCCCGCCGACAATTGCTCGGCTGCCGCCAATCAACTCCTGCGCCGCGCCTGGAAACTTTTCAACGCCTCGCGCGTGCGCTCACGCCCAAGCTCGACCAGCTCGGCAGCGCGGTGAAACTCATAGAACGCACAAGCCGTGCGCGGGATTGAAATCAGCAGATCGGGCGGTTGCGCCGCAAGCCTGAAGCGAGTCAAGGTTCCCTGCACGGCATCGAGCGACAAGGCAAACGCTTCGAGCAGACCAGGATCGCCGGTCGGCGCGGGCACGGGGTCGTGTTTCCTTCTGAGACGGCGATAAAATTTTGCCAGCGCCTGCCGGTAGCCGCTCCGTTTCGAATCAGCCACCTGCAGTGCTGTTGCCGGCAGCACGACGGGCGAATTGGCTTCGTCGTCGGAATCCTTATTCGCCACTTCCGAGCCGCCTTCAGCCACCGGCGTGTTCGGAACCGCCTCGGGCTGACTGCCGGCACGGTGCATTTCTGCCGCCGCATTCACATCCACGGCAATCGTACAATCGGTCAGGTCGCGCAAGGTTGGCGTCACCGGTACCGGATTGAGCAGGCCACCATCGACCAGCATGCGACCTTGATAATGATGCGGTCGGAACACCGCCGGTATCGCGATCGATGCGCGTATCGCGTCGAATAGCAGCCCCCGCGAAAACCAGACCTCGCGTTGTGCCGACAGGTCAACTGCCACGGCGGTGTAGCTCAACGGCAAGTCTTCGATCAACACATCGCCGATCAACTCGCGCAGTTTGTCGATGATGCGATCGCCCTTGATCAGACCGCCGCCACGAAACGTCCAATCGAGCATGCGCAGCACATCGAAGCGCTGCAACGACAGCACCCAGTCGCGATATTCGTCGAGCTTGCCCGCCGCATAAACGCCGCCGATCAACGCTCCCATCGAGCTGCCGGCGATGCAGCGAATGTCGTAACCTTGGGCAAGCAATTCTTCGATCGCTCCGATATGCGCATAGCCGCGTGCACCGCCGGAGCCGAGGACGAGGGAAACCGTGGGAGCGCTCATTTGCCTATTCTAGTGTGCAGCCGTGATCTTTGCGCCGTAGCGCTGTTGCCTCAGTTCGCCAATCCCAAACAACCGGGGTAGGATGGCCCGGCATAGCAGATTTTGGCGTGGGCCGAGTTTGCCACATTGGCCTTGAACTCAGTGATTTCTGACTTGCTGGTTGTTGTTGCGTCCACGCCATGACTGGGGACTGTGATGAGGCGCTACTGGATGGTTCTGCTTGGAATCGTGTGCTGCGGTCCGACCATGGCAGATCGAATCTACTCGGATGGTTTTGAGAAACCGATACTGACGCCACTATTCGCACCCGCCACTGTCGGTGGTCCGTACCAACTGCCGCCAGGGCCTGCGGTGGACCAGTTGAACTGGCTGCTGACGAAATTGCAATCCGGTATGGCGCTTACCAATGCCGAGTTCGCAGCACATTTCGACGCCAACTACGGCTATTCGTTCAGCGATACGGCGGCCTTCATCGCGTCGATTCAAACATCCATTCCACATGCTGTCGTAACCGACGTCATTGCGATAACGCCGGTTGAGCTTACCGTCTTGATCGACACGCCCAATACCGGGGCACCGTATGGATTCCTGACTCTGCAAGCGCATTACACGGGAGGGAAGAAAATCGTTTCGCTTGGGGTCAGCAGTTATACCTCGGTGCAATATCCCGACGACCATGCGCGCGATCTCAACCAATCTGTCACCTAGTTCAACACACTGTCCACCGCGCCAGCGCTTCTGGTCGCACGTATCGGCAGCAATAATCAATGCACGACTGTCGTTGAGTCCAATTCCACTGCGCTGCGGGCGACTGGCTCGCAATTCAAACTATGGGTCATGGGGGCCGTCGCGCGTGCGGTCGCCAACAATACGATTACGACAGGCCAGATGGTACCGATGGTCGCTTCAAAGCTGGCCTTGGCGGGCACGATCAACAGCGAACCGGTGAACACGCCGTTTCCGATTTCCGATCTTGCAGCACTCATGATCGGCATCAGCGACAACACCGCCACTGACCTGCTGCACGGGCTGGTCGGGCGTACCCTGATCGACCAAGTCGTCAACGATTACGGCGTGGCTCAACCGCTGGTGCTGACTCCGCTGCTCGATATCAGCGAGCAATTCTCGTTGTACTACTCGTTTGATCTGCCTACAGCGATGAGCTACGTCAATGGCACGGAGGTTTTTCAGCAGAACTTCCTGCAAACACAGATTGCGCCATTGTTGCCAGTCACCGGCGGAGCCTATGCCAACACATCGATCCTGACCGCAGGCACCTGGCGAGCGACGCCAATGGACATCTGCGCCGCGTTCGCCCACCTGCGACGTTTGCCTCAAGGTTCCGACGCCATGGACCTGGTCAATCACGCGATGGGTTCGGCCACCGCCCAACCCGACGTGCGCAATTATTGGGACCGGGTCTGGTACAAGGGCGGCAGTCTGTCGTCAGGCGCGGGTTACAACGTGCTTACCCACGCCTGGATGCTGGAAAACACAGGGCAGGATCCTTACGTCGTTGTCGCGATGTCCAACAGCGACGCCGGCGGCATCGATCCATACCGGGTTCAGTCGATTACTGGCCGCATCCTGGAACTTGTGCGCACGACCATGCCTTGAGACATTCTCGTTTCGCAAATCATCACTGATACGCCCCGATCGCCAATTGCAGCATTATGCGCAGTTCTTCTCGCAGCGACACCGGCGCAACGACTTCAGCATCGGGGCCATAGCGCAGCACATCCATGAGCAATTCACGCGAATTGCTGTACGGCACCTTGAGCTCGTAGCGGCCATCGTCGAGCCACTCGCCTTTCTGTTGCGAATGCCAGTGTTCATCGGCAACCCAGCGTGCAGCATGTGGCGAGAATCGAATTGTCGCGGTTGCCTTCGGTGCGCCGGAGAAAATACCGTAGCTTGATGCGAGATGTTGATTGAGTTCAGCGTCGTCACGATCCTCGGCTGTAGCGTCAAGCACATCGGCGCGAACGATGCGATCCAAAGCAAAACTGCGCACGCCATCGCGGCCATGATCCCAGGCGTCGAGATACCAGTTGTCGCGGTAGTGGGTGAGTCGCTGCGGTGAAACCGTGCGTGCAGTGGGCTGATCGGTTGAACGCGCGCGGTACTCGAACTTCAAGCGACGCCGCTCGAGCACAGCGCTGGCCACGTGGCGAAACGTGGCCTCGTCAACATGCCGGGAGCCGCTGCCGATGACGCGGATACGCTCCAGCGAAAAATTCTTGCCATCCAACTGATTGGAAAGCAGCTTGTCGATGCGCGAGCGAAAAGGCTCAAGCGCGGTGGCCAGAATACCGGGGCCGGTGCGGCCAACCAGTTGATTGAGCGCGAGCAAGGCCTGCAATTCTTCGCTGTTGAGCCACAGGCCCGGCAATTCGAAACGCTCGGCCTCATCGGCGGCGTAACGGAACGCGGCCTGGTCGCCGTCGCTGTCGACGGGGGCGCCGAGCGCATCGCGCAGGAACGCGATGTCGCGGTACGCGGTCGCACGCGAGCAACTCAATTCATCCATGAGCCGCGCCAGGGGTACGCCATAACGCGCAGATTTGAGAATCCGGTGCAGGGTCGAGATGCGTTCGTAACGGTCCATGCAACGAGTATAGCCTCACACCTGCGCGTATCCGCTACCATGTAGGGACGTACCAGAATCCTGTCCATGCCACACGCCAACCTCAAACTCAGCGCACCTGCCGGCGACGAAGTCAAAACCTCGACTTGTTATATGTGTGCGTGCCGATGTGGGCGAGCGGACGCGCTTACGCGATGCGTTGAAGCGCATTGCGTGCGGACGCGAGCGACCGCGCAGGGATGCGTGGGCCGGTGCCACGCACCAGGGACGGTTCGCACAACGCGCAGATCTTCTGACATGGCGAGGATGCACGCGCATGCCACACGCTAACCTCAAACTCAGCGAACCTGCCGGCGACGAAGTCAAAACCTCGACTTGTTATATGTGTGCGTGTCGCTGTGGCATCAAAGTGCATCTCAAAGATGGCCGCGTGCGCTACATCGAAGGCAATCGCGCACATCCGGTCAATCAGGGCGTGCTCTGCGCGAAAGGCTCGTCGGGGATCAAGCAGCATTATTCGCCGGCGCGTCTGACGAAGCCGTTGCTGCGTGTCGGCGAGCGCGGCGCAAGCGAGTTTCGCGAAATCGAATGGGACGAGGCACTGGCGCTGGCAACGAAGTGGTTGGGCGACATTCGCGCGTCGGATCCGGACAAACTCGCGTTCTTCACTGGCCGCGATCAATCACAAGCACTGACTGGGTGGTGGGCGCAACAATTCGGCACGATCAACTACGCCGCACACGGTGGCTTTTGCTCGGTCAATATGGCCGTAGCGGGGATGTATTCGATTGGCGGCTCGTTCTGGGAATTCGGCGAGCCGGATTGGGATCAAACGAAATATCTGCTGCTGTTCGGCGTGGCCGAGGATCACGATTCCAATCCGATCAAGCTCGGCTTGAGCAAGCTCAAGCGCCGCGGCGCAAAAATCGTGACCATCAACCCGGTGCGTACCGGATACGGCGCGATCGCCGACGAATGGATTGGTATCAACCCCGGTAGCGATGGCTTGTTCGTGGGCGCAATGATCCGCGAGCTGCTGATTCACGACTGGATCGATTTCGACTATCTGGTTCGGTATACAAATGCGCATCACCTGGTGGTGCGCAATCCGGGCGGCGCGGACGATGGCTTGATCGCACGCGACACTGACGGCAGTCCGCTGTGCGCGACACGTAAAACCCTCTCCCCCATCGCAAGCGATCGGGGAGAGGGTTGGTTGAGCGGGAAGCACGTCGGCGTTCGGAGCACTGAAGCCGACGCAGGCGCTGCCCCCTCACCCCAGCCCTCTCCGCCGACATCGTCGGGGGAGAGGGAGCATGAATTCGTGCGTGCGGACTCCATTGACATCGCACCCCTGATCGCCGGCGAGTACACCTTGCCCGATGGGCGCAAAGCCGTGCCAGCGTTCCAGTTGCTGGCGGAACGTTTTCTTGGCGACGAATACGCCGCCGATACGGTCTCTGCGCCTTGCGGGATCGATGCCGATACCATCCGGCGCATCGCCGCGGAAATCGCCGATGTCGCGTTCAATCAGGCAATTTACGTGCAGCAGCCGTGGACGGATTCATTTGGTCGGCAACACACGGAAATGATCGGTCGACCGATTTCGATGCATGCGATGCGTGGCATCGCCGCGCACGCGAACGGATTTCATACCTGCCGCATGCTGCACACGTTGCAGATGCTTCTTGGTGCCATCGATACACCGGGGAGTTTTCGCTACCAGCCGCCATATCCGAAAGCGGTTCCACCGGCGAATCGTCCGGCCAAATCGCGCAAGGACAACGGCGCGTTGAATGCCGGTCCGCTGGGCTATGTGCATGCGCCGGAAGATCTCGTCGTCGACGCGAACGGCGCGCCGCGACGCATCGACAAGGCCTTCTCATGGGAGTATCCGCTCGCCGCACACGGCATGTTGCAGAGCGTGATTCGCAACGCCTGGGCCGGCGATCCGTACCCGATCGACACGCTGTTCCTGTTCATGGCCAACATGGGCTGGAACTCGTCGATGAATACGACACAGACTCGCGAAATGCTGTGCGATCGCGATGCGAAGAGCGGCGAATATAAAATTCCACACATTATTTATGTGGACGCGTATTCGTCGGAAACCGTAGCTTTCGCCGATCTGGTCTTGCCGGACACCACATACCTGGAACGCCACGATTGCATCTCGCTGCTGGATCGCCCCATTTCGGATGCGGATGCTGCCAGCGATGCGATCCGTCAACCAGTATGCGAGCCAGACCGCGACGTGCGCCCATTCCAGGACGTGCTGCTCGATCTGGGTGCGCGCCTGGGTTTACCCGGCATGGTCGACGCCAATGGGCAAACGATTTATCGCGATTACGCCGACTACATCACCCGACACGAACGCGCTCCGGGCGTAGGATTGCTGGCTGGTTGGCGCGGCAAAGATGGAAGCAAGTCCGGTATCGGCGAACCGAATCCGGATCAACTCGACCGCTACAAGGCGAACAACTGCTTTTGGCATGAACTGGTTCCCACCGCCGGGCGCTATTACAAGATGGCCAATCGCGACTATCTGCAGTGGGCGCAATCGCTGGGGTTCGTCGGATCGACGAATGCGATTGTGCTGGAATTGTATTCGGAACGATTGCAGAAATTCCGTCTCGCAGCGCTTGGCCACGGCGAGCATCAGCCGCCTGACGGCGAACGTGAGCGCGTGGCAATGTACTTCGATCCGCTCCCGTTCTGGTACAGCGCCGAGGCCAAGACCGAGCAATCAGCACTTAGCCCGCAGCCCTTCAACTTGCACGCGATCACCCAACGACCGATGTTCATGTATCACTCGTGGGGCTCGCAAAACGCATGGTTGCGCCAAATTGCGGCGCGCAACTTTTTGTATCTGCATCCGGATACGGCCGCCGCTTGTGGCATTGCCAATGGTGCTTGGGTTTGGGTTGAATCGGCGCATGCGCGCGTTCGTGCCCAGGCGAAACTGCACGCGGGCACGGCACCAGGCACGGTGTGGACGTGGAACGCAATCGGCAAACACAACCCTGCATGGAAACTCAAGGCCGATGCGCCTGAGTACACCAAGGGATTTTTGCTCAATCACACCATCGACGACCTGCTGCCAGCGCGCGAGGATGGTTATCGTTATGCCAACGCCGATCCGGTGACCGGTCAGGCAGCGTGGTTTGATTTACGCGTCAAGGTTTATCCGGCAATGGAGACCGTAGCGTGACGTGGCAGGCTTGGGCGGTGGCGGGCATCGTCATCGGTGCGATGGCGTTGTTCGTCAGCGAAAAGGTGCGCTACGACGCGGTGGCACTGCTGGTGCTGTCCGCATTGCTGATTCTCGGCATCATTACGCCCGCCGAAGGGTTGTCCGGCTTCAGCAACGAGGCGACGATCGTGGTTGCGGCCATGTTCGCGCTCAATGCCGGCATCGTCGGCACTGGTGGCCTTGATCCGCTGATTCGCGCGCTCTCGCGCATTCGACGTCCGTGGCTGCTGACACTGTCGATCATGCTGGTGGTGTGCGTGCTCGGCGCATTCGTGAAAAACACGGCGCTCGTTGCGACTTTCCTGCCGGTCACGTTGAGCGTGTGCGCACGCAGCCATACGTCGCCTGCGCGCGTTTTGATACCCATGTCTTATGCCGCGCAGATGGGCGGCGTTTGCACCTTGCTCGGCACTTCATCAAATCTGCTGGTGAACTCCCTGGCGATTCAGCACGGGCTGCCCGGCTTCGGCGTTTTCGACTTCCTGCGCCTGGGTGCGATCCTGGCGGTTGTCGGTATCATCTATCTGATGCTGATCGGGCGCTGGCTGCTGCCACGCAACTTCGACACCGAATTCGCGGAGAGTTTCAATCTTGGCAAGTTCGTCACCGAACTGCGCGTGATGGCCGAATCGCCATTGATCGGTGAATCGATCGCCGAAGCAAAGCTGGGCGAAAAGTACGGCGTCTACATACTCGAACTGCTGCGTGGCGAACAGCATCTCTGGGCGCCGCGCTCGCAGAAATTGCAGGAAGGCGACGTACTGCTGACGCGCGGCGATTGGACACGTCTGCAGGAATTCAGGCAGCGCCTGAAGTTGGAAATCGCCCCGGTCGCCGAGATGCTAGATGCGCCGCAAACTGAACAGCGCCGCGTGTTGATCGAAGCCATGGTCGCGCCGGGCACGCGCATGCTCGGTCAAACCGTCGAGGAAGTCGATTTTCGCTGGAATTACAAAGCCAGCGTGCTCGCCGTGCAGCGTCGCAGCCAGATCGTGCGCGAGCAGATCAAACGCGCGCGCTTGGCCGTCGGCGACATTTTGTTGCTGCTGGTCGACGAACCGGCATTGCGTCACTTGCGCAACGATTCAGGCCTGGTGGTCTTGAGCGAACGCGGCGACAAACGCGCATCGCGACGCAAGGCTCCACTGGCGATAGCCATCCTGGTCGCTGTCATTGCCCTCGCCGGCTTTGGCGTGTTGCCAATCGTGGTCAGCGCGGTGATCGGTTGCGCGGCGATGGCAGTTACCGGTTGCTTCAGCTTCGAGGACGTTTACGAGGCAATGGATTGGAAGGTCGTCATTCTGCTCGGTGCCATCCTGCCGCTCGGAATCGCGTTGGACAAAACCGGTCTGGCGCGCCAAATTGTCGATGCCGGTATGTCGGTAGTCGGCCCGCACGGACCGCTGGCGGCGTTATTGATGGTCTACTTGTTGACCGCGCTGCTCACCGAAATGATGGGGCACAATCCGTCGGTGGTGCTGATGGCACCGATTGCGATTTCCATCGCACATGCGATGCATGTCGACGCGATTCCGTTCGTGATTACCGTGGCGTTCGCCGCCGCGACATCGTTCGCCACGCCTGTGGGTTATCCTACCAATACCATGGTGTACGCTGCCGGCGGATACAAATTCACCGATTTCATGAAGGTCGGAATTCCGATGATCCTGTTGTTCTGCGCCCTGTCGATGTGGTTGATTCCACACTTCTGGCCGTTTAATCCCTGACTGATTGATGCCTGCCTGATCGATGTCGCCATGACGATGCTGCCGCCGCCAACACAGAAGAAACTCGGTCTGGTGATCGATCTGGATATTTGTGTGGGTTGTCATGCCTGTGCCGTCGCGTGCAAGCAATGGAACGACGGCGGCCAGTTTGGGCCGCTGCCGGACGAAGATGCCTACGGTCGAGAACCGTTAGGCGTCTGGTTCAATCGGGTGCATAGCTACGAAGTTGCGGAACTCGGGACTCGGGACTCGGAACTCGGAAAGCACGCAGATTTGGCGACTTCTTCGGCTACCGGCTCCGGGCTCCCAGCTACCGGCATGACCGTCCACTTCCCACGCTCGTGTCTGCATTGCGAGACGCCGGATTGCGTGACGGTGTGTCCGACTGGAGCGAGTTACAAACGCGCCGAAGATGGCATCGTGCTGGTCGACGAGGACAAATGTATTGGCTGCAAATTGTGTTCGTGGGCGTGCCCGTATGGCGCGCGCGAGTACAGCGAGGTTCGCGGCGTCATGCAAAAATGCACGCTGTGTGTTGACCGAATCTACAACGAATCGTTCGACGAGGTCGACCGCCAACCGGCCTGTGTGATGGCCTGCCCGACTCGCGCGCGCCACTTCGGCGATCTGGGCGATCCGGATTCGGACGTGTCCAAACTGGTCGCGCAACGAAACGGCTACGACCTCATGCCCGAGATGGGGTACAAACCGGTGAACAAGTATTTGCCGCCACGGCCGCGTCGCACTGGCGATACTCGCAGAGCCGATGTCGTTCTAGAAGAATCGATAGACGTATCGGCCGCACCACCGTTGTTGCGCTGGCTGGATAGAATGCTGTCGCGATAATGCTGCGCATTACGCAAACCACACAGCCCCTGCCGTTTTCCTGCATGTTCAAGCATTGACGATGAATCCAGCACTTTCCGTCATTTTTTTCACCGTAGCTTCCGGAACGGGCTACGGGCTGCTGTTTTTGCTCGGTCTTTGCCTTGCAGTCGATCCCGGCATGATCGGTCGCACAGAATCCTTGGTCGTGTTGGCAACGGGGCTGGTATTTGCCAGTGCCGGGTTGTTGTCCTCCACATTGCATCTTGGACAACCACAACGTGCGTGGCGTGCGTTCAGCCAATGGCGCAGCTCGTGGCTGTCGCGCGAAGGCGTGGTAGCGATGTGCGGATTCGTACCTGCCTTGCTGCTGGGGATGACCTTGTGGCAAGGCCATGATGGGACGGTGCTGCGCTCGCTAGGTGCGACGCTTGCGATCTTTGCGATCGCCACTGTTTTCTGTACGGCGCGAATCTATTCGTCACTGAAAACCATCCATGCCTGGCACAATGGATTTGTTCTGCCGGGCTATTTGCTGCTTGGCCTGCTCGGCGGATCGGCTTGGCTGCTTACGCTGAATTCGCTGCTTGGTCACGCCACCGCAAATGACATATTGACTACCGGCTTGTCTGGTTTGGTCATCGCCGCCGCACTTTCCGGCGTGGTGTGCAAACGTATGTACTGGCAATTCATCGACACCACGAAGCATCCGGCCACGACTGAATCGGCAACGGGCCTGGGACGCTTCGGCCACGTTCACAGCGTCGAAGCACCGCATACCGAGCAGAACTACCTTACCAACGAAATGGGCTTCAGGCTCGCACGCAAACATTCAAAGCCGCTGCGCGCGATCGCATCAATCCTGATTGCACCCCTGCCGATAATGGCCGCAATTGCAGCCTGGTTGCTGACGCCGGTAGCGCCGATGCTCATGACTGTGTGCGCAGGTATCGCGGCCTTGTCCGCAACGGCCGGCTTGTTTGTTGAGCGCTGGCTGTTTTTTGCCGAAGCCAAACACGTCGTCATGCTGTACTACGGCGTCGCGCAACCAGATTTCGCCTGAATCCCGGCCAAATCGCCCGGCGCAAATCTGCGCAAAAGTCCACATTGCAACATCGTGCCTCGTTACAATGTCGCGCCCGTTACTTCGACGGCTTTTTGATCAAGGAGATCGCATGAAATCTACCCTGCTTGCATCCGCCATTTTGCTCGCCCTGCCACTCGCCGCACTTGCCGATCCGCCAGCGCAAGGGTGGTCGGGTAGCGGCGAGGCGGGATTGGCCATTGCCAGCGGCAATACCAAGTCGCAGAACGTGAACGCCAAGCTCGACCTCAAGTACAACGACGACACGTGGAAGGACGTATTTACCTTCACAGCACAGCGAAACAAAGCCAGCGTCGTCAATCCGGATGGCAGTTCGCGCTACGATTTGACCGCCAACCGTTATGAAGCGGCAGGCTCGGTAGGCTACAAGTTCGACGAGCGCAGCTACATCGTCGGTGCTTTGCGCTACGAGCACGACGAGTTTTCGCCTTACGATTACCAGTACGTCGCTTCGATAGGGTACGGTTACCAGGTGCTGAAGAACGCCAGCGATGAGCTGTCGTTTGAAGTCGGGCCAGGTTACAAAGTCGTGCAGCCGACATCATTCTTCGTGCCGAATACTTCACCGCCGCCACCCCTGAACGAAATCAATCCCGATTCCGACAGCGGTGTCGTGTTGCGCGGCAAGATGGATTACAAGCACTCCTTCAATGCAACGACGGCGTTTGTCGACACCTTCGTAGTCGAGGCTGGCAGCGGCAACAAATTCATGCAGAACGAAGCCGGGGTGAGCGTAAAAATGACCAGCATGCTGGCATTAAAAGTCGCCTACCAGGTGCGCCGCAACTCGCAGGTGGAGGCCGGCTTCAAGAAGACCGATACCTTGTTGACGACCAATCTGGTTTACAGTTTTTAGCGCTGGGATTCAGGATTAGTTGGTTCGAGAACTCGTCACTCCCGCGAACGCCGGAGTGACGTAGTCGTCCGACACAAAACCCCGATTGCATCGAATGGGGCGCGTAGCCTCAACGATTGAGACCAGCAATCGCTATTTCCGCCCAAGCAACTCGTCGGCACCCAGCTCACGCAGGCGTTGTGCAACGACCTGTCCCAACTCCTGTGCATGTACGCCGTCAGCTTCGGCACGCAGCAGGCGGCCACTTGCAGCGTCGCCGACCAGTCCACTTAAATGCAATCCGGTTTCTGTTTCGATGCAGAACGCGGCAATCGGGACTTGGCAGCTACCTTGCAGAGCTCGAGTCATGGCGCGTTCGGCTTCGACACAGCGCGCCCCCGCAGCATCGTGCAGTGGTTGCAGCAACGCACCAATTCGCGCATCGCCGCGACGTTGTTCGACCGCAATCGCACCTTGCGCCGCAGCCGATAGCCAGTGCGGTGCCTGCAAGCGACTGCGGATGCGCGCGGCCATCCCGAGCCGCTCCAGTCCCGCGCAAGCCAGCACGATGGCGGCGTAGTCGCCGGCATCGAGTTTGCTCAGGCGCGTGTTGACGTTGCCGCGCAAGTCTCGCAGTTCTAAATCCGGGCGCGCGGCGCGCAGTTGCGCCTGACGACGCAGCGATGAGGTTCCAACAACGGCGTTGCGAGGCAGCAAATCCAGGCGCGCGAAATTCGGAGATACGAACGCATCAGCAGGATCGGCGCGCTCGAGTACGGCACCGATCTCGAAGTCCTCATCCAGTTCCATGGGAACGTCCTTGTAGGAATGCACGGCGATATCAGCGCGATTTTCCAGCATCGCGACCTCGAGTTCCTTCAGGAACAGGCCCTTGCCGCCAATGTCGGCCAATGGCCGATCGAGAATTTCGTCTCCACGCGTCGTCAAAGCCACCAGTTCGACAACAAGGCCGGAATGCGCGCTGCGTAGTAATGCGGCGACGTGCTCGGCTTGCCACAGCGCAAGCGCGCTGCGTCGCGTGGCGATGCGCAGCGGCGCGCTCACAGACTACGCACCAGCTTGCGCAGCGCGGGCAGGTTGCGGCGGCTGACTTCCAGCGATGCGGCACTGTCGTCGAGTTTTACGAAGACGGTTCCATCGGCCGCGCGAACGAGACCTGACAAACGCGTGCGCGCTACCAGACAATTACGATGGATACGCACGTAACGGTCTTCGAATTCTGTTTCCAGCGACTTGAGTGTCTCCTCGATCAATACTTCACCGCCGCTGTGGTGAACGACCACGTATTTGTCTTCGGCCTGCAGAAAGAGAATGTCGGTCACGGGCACCAATACCAGATTCCCGCGAACCCGCGCGCACAGATGCGTACGCTGTCGCTGCGGCAACGCCTTGGACTCGACACGTTCAATTTCACTCGGTGCATAGCGGCGCGCGCGCTCAATCGCCGCGCCCAATCGCTCCATGCGCACGGGTTTGACCAGATAGTCTATTGCACCGGCATCGAATGCTGCGAGGGCATGCTCATCATAGGCGGTGCACAGAATGATCGCCGGCGCGTTGTCCAATCGAGCCAGGTGCCGTGCCGCCTCAAGCCCATCCATCACCGGCATGCGGATGTCCAGCAGCACCAGATCCGGTGTCAGACGCGCCGCAGCTTCCACTGCGGCACGGCCATCGCCGGCATGGCCGACGATTTCCACGCCACCATAATCGCGCAAAAGGGCTTCTAGCCTTTCGCGCGCCAGCGGTTCGTCGTCAACGATCAGCGCTTTCATCGGGCAATCTCAGCTTGCAGGCGAAGTAATCTTTGCCAGCGTCAATGTCCAGTGTACCGCGCGCGCCAAAATGATATGCGATGCGCGATCGCGTGTTTGCCAACGCCATGCCATGCCGCTGCGCTGCGCGTTCGCCAGGTGGCGGGCACGGATTGCGAATTTCTATTTCCACCGCGCGTTCGTCACGACGTGCAGAAATGGCAATAGTTCCTCCATCCGGCAATGCCGCGACACCGTGGTAGACGGCATTCTCGACCAATGGCTGCAGCAACAGCACGGGCATCGGCATCAACTGAGGTACATCGCGGAAGTCCGTCTCGACGCGCAAGCGGTCGCCGAGGCGCAGTTTCTCGATGTCCAGATAGCGCATGACCAAATCGATCTCTGCACCCAGTGTGCTCAGCGCCTTGTCGTTGCCAAGCGCGGCACGAAACAGGTCGGATAAATCTTCGACCGCGCGCTCGGCCTCTTTTGGTCGCGCACGAATCAGGCTGGCAATGGTATTCATGCTGTTGAACAGAAAGTGCGGACGAATGCGTGCCTGCAAGGCTTCGAAACGCGCTTTCGATTCGGCCCGAACACGAGCTCGCCATTGTTCGATGACATAGAAGTAGCGCAGCAATGCTGCGCCCAGCAACGCGCATAGCGCCGCGCTGCGCCAGATGAAGCGTTGCTCGAATTGCACAGGCAAGGTCAAACCCAGGTTGAGCTGGTGGTCGATCTCGAAGACGATGGCGCTGCCCAGCACGGTAACGAGCAACATCAGGATATACGCTGCCAAAACGCCGATCCCCGGGGCCAGCTGTTGCAGCTGCGGACGCAACTTGCACAAGCACACGGCACACACCAACCCGAGCCATTGCACGAAGACGCTTGTCGTGGCCAATCGCGGCAACAGTGCACGCGTTTCATCGCTGGGCGCAATCAGGATTGCCAACACCAGCAATTCCGCCACGACCATGACGGCGAAAAGTACGGGCAAACTACAAAAATCCGGTAACCACCGCGGCGCTTCAGCCGGCAACTCGGATGCGGTGGTGCGAGGCATGCTCGGTTCAGACCAGGCGCGCACCGATCCAGCGCTGGAGGTCGGCGATTTCTTCCATGCAGACCTGGTGCGCCATCGGATAGGCGTGCCAATCGACGGGATATCCACGTTGTTGCAGGTAGTCGCGACTCATTTCTCCCAACGCATGCGAGATGGTTGGGTCAAGGTTACCGTGGGCCATGAAGATCGGTGTTTTGCGATTCTCGGGTGCGGCCTCTGCATCGGTCCTTTCTGCCATCGGCAAATATGTAGACAACGCGATGATGCCTGCGAGCCTTCTCGCGTATCGAATTCCGCCGGCGAGGACGATCGCTCCACCCTGGGAGAATCCGGCAAGCAAAATATTTTCCGGGCTGATACCGCGCATGCCTTCATGCTCAATGAGTTCCTCCAGCAATCCGACCGATGCGCGAATACCGGTCTCATCCTGACGCTGTGCGATTTCGAGTCCTGAAATGTCATACCACGCACGCATCGACATGCCGCCATTGATGGTAATCGGGCGGGTCGGTGCATGTGGAAACACGAAGCGCAGCGGCGGCCATGTGCGATCAATCAATTGCGGTACGATCGGGGCAAAATCGTTGCCATCGGCGCCCAAACCGTGCAGCCAGATGAGCGCATGTCCTGGATTTGGCGCTGTTTCGATTTCGACACAAGGCAGTGGCATGCGGGCAGCTTGTCATTGGTAGAACGTGATGTTGCCGCATTCGCTTCATATTCGCCAGCGATCCCGACCCAAATGTGACTTTCGGCGGCTTGCGATGCGTTCGTGCTGCGCTATCCTGCACGACTTGCCCAAAACCTTCATGGATTTTTCGTAATGACTATCTCGCGCATCGCGCTTACCTTCATGCTGGCCTTGTTGTCGTTCGCAGCCGCTGCCGATCAGCCGGGGACCACGGCAACTACAGGTCTGACCATGGAACAAATCATGGCCGATCCGGATTGGATTGCGGGGCAAATTCAGGTTCCTGAGGAATTTGAGGAGAGCGGTGGCGCGCCGTATTTCAGCGTCGACGCCAATTCCGTGTATTACCAGCTCAAACGCAGCGGTTCGCCTATTTCCGATTTGCATCACATTGATCTCGGCGACGGCAAGGATGACGTGATCGGCGCCGGTTCGATGAGCACCGTCGATGGCTACCAAGCCGTCTATGCGCAAACGAATACCCATGCCGCGTTTATCCGTAGCGGGAATGTGTTCCTGCGCGATTTGCACAGTGGCAAAACGGTTCAGATTACGCGCAGCGAGGAACACGAATCGTCGCCTCAGTTTTCTGCGGACGGCCTGAAGCTGAGCTTTCGTGTCCACAACTCCTGGTTCATTTACGATCTCGCCTGCGCCGTAACGGCACCTGCGGCAGTACTCAAGACCGAAAGAGACCCTGCCGATCCACCAAAAGACGACGGACTTCGCGATCTGCAATTGCGTTTGTTTTCCACCTTGCGCAAGGTCGATGGCGACAAAAAGACTGCGCGCGAACACGCGCAGGCGATGCAGAGTGCAGACTCGACGCGCGCAGCACTGCCGTTCTACCTCGGAACAGACGCCCGGATTGTCGACACGCAACTTTCTCCCGACACACACTGGATGCTGGTTACCACGCAAGCGGTCGGGTTTGATGAGGGCAAGAAGGGCAAACTCACCCGATACGTTACCGACTCCGGCTACGCGGATTTTGAGCCGGTGCGCGTTCGCGTGGGGAATAACGGTCCGGCGCCGCAAACCTTGTGGTTATTCGATCTGACCGCGCACAAGGCAACCAAGTTGGACTATTCCAATCTGTCTGGCATTCATGACGATCCTTTGATTGCAGTCCGTGAAGAGAACGCAAAGGCCAGCGATTCGAAAGCAATGGATGAGGGTAAATCCGGCAAACACAGCGACCACAACAAGGCTGAGAAAACACAGAAGCCTGAAGATCGCACCATCCAGGTTGTCGGCGTCGCTTTCAATCGCAGTGGCTCTACTGCGGCCGTGCAATTGCGTGCCATCGACAACAAAGATCGCTGGATTGCCACGTTGACTGCATCCGATACAACGTTGAAATTGCAACACCGCCTGCACGACGATGCGTGGATCAACTGGACGTTCAATTCCTTCGGTTGGGAGAACGACAACAAGACATTGTGGTTCGAATCCGAACAAACCGGATTTGCACAGTTGTATTCCAAACCGTTAGACGGGAAGGCGCACGCATTGACCCAGGGGCAATTCGAAATCTCTCACCCCGTGCTGTCCACGGACGGCCGCTGGTTCTATGTTCGCAGCAATGCCGAGTCCCCCTACGCTTACGATATTTATCGTGTTGCCGTGACTGGTGGAGACCTGCAACGCATCACGCACTATCAGGGCATGGACGACTTCATATTGTCTCACGATGGAACCAAGTTGCTGGTTGTGCACTCGTCCAGCTACGTGCCGGCACAGCTGGCGGTCGTAGATGCCGGTGGCCAATCCGTACCCACGGAACTGACCGATACCCGCACGACTGCGTACAAGGCGATGCAATGGGTTACGCCTGAATTCATCAAAGTGCCTTCGTCGCACTTCAAGGGCGGTGTCTGGGCCAAATTCTACAAGCCTGTCGATTACGACAAATCCGTACAGCATCCTGCGGTTCTTTTCGTTCATGGCGCAGGCTACTTGCAGGATGTAAACAAGAGCTGGTCGTATTACTTTCGTGAACAAATGTTCAACAACCTGCTGCTGCAACACGGATATGTTGTGCTCGACATGGACTATCGAGCGTCCGAGGGCTACGGCCGCGACTGGCGCACTGCAATCTATCGCGACATGGGCCACCCGGAATTGGAAGATCTGCTCGACGGCAAGCAATGGCTGGTTAAAGACTGGAGCGTGGATCCAAAACGAGTCGGTATTTACGGTGGATCGTACGGCGGCTTCATGACGTTGATGGCAATGTTTCGCGCGCCTGGTGAATTTGCCGCTGGTGCGGCGCTGCGCCCGGTAACCGACTGGACCCAGTACAGCGACGACTACACCGCCAATATCCTCAATCGCCCGCAAATCGATCCCATCGCGTATCAACGCTCATCGCCAATTGAGTTTGCCAATGGTTTGAAGGGAGACTTGCTGATCTGCCACGGCGTTATCGACAACAACGTGTTGTTTGAGGATTCCATGCGACTTTACGAACGCCTGATCGAACTGCACAAGGATAATTTCTGGATTTCACCGTATCCACTGGATCGACACGGTTTCAGCAACGCTGATTCCTGGTTGGACGAATACAAGCGCATCTATCGTCTGTTCGATCGAACGATAGGCGCGGGCAAATAGCGCAGACGTATTGGTAGTTACATTCAAACGTATGCGTCTGGATTGATCTTCCTGATTAGTGTCGAACCTCAGCACTTGAAGAACGACGAAACCATCATTTCTCGTCATTCCCGCATGCTCTTAGCGGGAATCCAGCGACTTGGCTTTTTGCCCGGTGCCGAATGCGAAGCAAAGTGATGAAGCCCCTGGCAGTGACCGCGCCTGCGTGGCGCCGGAA
The DNA here is from genome assembly GCA_039935035.1 of Rudaea sp. Lineage (GTDB taxonomy): Bacteria > Pseudomonadota > Gammaproteobacteria > Xanthomonadales > Rhodanobacteraceae > Rudaea. The sequence goes on from JBDTLA010000084.1 coordinate 78,129, forward strand.
CGCAGCACTGGTGCGCACAGCGCACACCTTGCAAGTAGGTCACGTGCGGGAATGCCTAAAAAGGCAAAACCCCCAGCCATACGACTGAGGGTTTTGTTGATGAAGCCC
>JBDTLA010000085.1:0-2617 GCA_039935035.1 Rudaea sp.
GCCATTCAACCGTTGTAGGAATATAGCCGTTAAACCCCGAATCGAATTGAAGATCGCCAGCGTTGTCGATGGCTTGCCGATACAGCTGCGATGCCTGTGCATAGTCGCGTTTGAATAGTGCTTGCTCAGCGCGCAGTGCAGTGAAGCCGGCTGTCTGCAACGGCGTGTCCGCCAGCATCCGGTCGGCACGAACCATGTCGGCGTCAACCCATGCGCATTGCAGTTTCACCCACAATGCAGCCGCGTTATCGGGCTGCAATTTAAGGCTGGTATCCAGCGCTGGTATGCCACGATCGCATTGGCGCATCGAGACGTAGGTAACACCGATGTGATACGCAACAAGCGCGCTCCCTGGCGCAAGTAAACGCGCGTGCTCAAAATCTGCTGTGGCTTCCTCCCATCGGCCCAGGCGGCGTGAAACATAGCTGGAAAATAACCAGCCATCGGAGTATCCAGGCAACGCCTTGTTGACAGGTGTCATTGCTGCCAAAGCGCCCGCAAAATCGAGCTTGACGTAGTACAGATAGACGGCCTGTGCCAGCTGGGTTTGCGGCAGGTTCGGAGCCAGTTGCTGCGCCCGTGCCAGCGCCGATTCGCCTTCCGTGCGCAAATCGCCTGTGGGATCCATTCCGGCCCAATACGTGCGAAGGCATTCGCGTGCCAACTCGGCCCAGGCTAACGCAAAATCAGGATCGAGTTTCACAGCCTCGCGATACGCACCAAGGATGGCATCAGTCTGGGCTTTCGAGGCGACCACTCCGATATTGAGTGCACGCGCCTTCAGATAAGCCGCATACGCTGCCGGATTCTGCGTCGGTTGTTGAGCCAGTGCGACACGCTCATCGTGAGTGAGGTTGGCTGCCAGCGAATCAGCGATCTTCTGCGCGACTTCACTTTGCACGGCGAAGATATCGTCGAGCGAACGGTCGTAGGTTTCCGCCCACAAGTGGTTGTCGGTGTCGGTCCGAATCAACTGCACGTTGATGCGCACGCGATTGCCGGCCTTTTGCACGCTGCCTTCGAGGATGTTGGCGACGCCGAGTTGTTTTGCGATTTCCGCGATGTTGTCGGGGCGGCTTGCGTAGCGTTGCGTGGACGTGCGCGAGATCACCTTGAGTTCGCCGATCTTCGCCAAGCTCGTGAGGATTTCATCCTGGATGCCATCGGCAAAGTAGGCGTTTGCCTTTTCCGTCGACAGGTTCTCGAACGGCAGCACCGCGATGGAACGTGGATCGACCTTTGATTTTTGTGCATCGATTTCAGCGGTGACATGCGCGGTGGTCTGCGTGACCAGAGCGGCATCGCGTCGCGGGGCGAACACTAACTTGTCCACGACGAAATACGCGATCGCGATGATGGCCACGATCAGGATGAGGTGATCCATGCGCCGCGCGGTTTGTGGCGCAATCGAGTTTTCGGGTTTTACATCCTCGTCGCGTTTCATGCCTTCGGGCGTCAGCTCGAACACCCAGGCGATAACCATGGCCGGCACGAAGCCGATCGCAAGCACGATGATCAAAGCGCGCAGCGTCCAGTCCGGTACATGAAACACGGGGAACACCGTGCTCGCCACCTGCACCAGCAACCACGCACCAACCAGGTACAAGCCGGCGGCACGGATCACGTTGCGGCGTTTGAGTTCGGCGATGAGGTTCATCTGGTTGCACCGCTGCGTATCAATTGCACGGTCACCGGCAAATCCAGCGACGCCCATGCGCGGTTGGCGGTCAGTGCGGGTATTTGCCGCGACATGGCCAACGCCAAGCATGCGCGGTCGCCCAACGACAAGCCGTGTTCCTGCGTGAGTGGGGTCAATGCCGCGGCAATTTCAGCATCGCCGGCGAGGAACGGCACGATCTCAATTGGTGACCCCACGATACGCCTGCACAGTGCGCGCGGGTCGTGACCGTCGCGGGCGAAGCGCGAGGCGACCTCGGTCAGATTGACCGTGGAGATGCACGACGCATCCAATTGCGCAGCAACCTGTTCGTGACCGCGTTCGGTAAACAGGAAAGCCAGCAACGCGGAAGCGTCGAGCACGATCACTTGCGCGCTTTGGCCGAGGCGGACGGCTTGGTTAAACTGTTGTGTTGCGCACGCACCTCACGGCGACGCTCCGCCAGTAATTGCTTCACCGTCGTCGCCGGTTTGTTGCCTGCATACAGACGATCCACCCACTTCTGCAAACTGGCCGCGGGTTCAGGTTCGGCGCGTTCCAGACTGGCCTTGGCCAAAATGGCGCGTGCCTGCGCTTCCATGCTCATGCCTGCTGCGGCGGCACGTTTGCGCAAACGGTCACGAACCTTGTCGGGCAGATTGCGGATAGTCAGCGCGGCCATGATCGACTCCGGGAAGGGATGACAGCAAAATGATAGCACTTTCCATATTCCATTTAACCGGTACGAATTATCCATCATTACGTTCGCCGGGAGCGTAGTGCGCAGGTTGGAGTGGGCTTGCGAACCCCAACGCACATATGTCCCGAAAGCGCCCATTGTTGGGCATCCCTGCGCTCAGCCCAACCTACGGACTGGCGGAACGATCACCAGTCCACGCAGGTTTGATTCCGACACGTTGAACCATGGCAACACCGTGCCAGCGACTTGCACCACCAACC
>JBDTLA010000086.1:0-17331 GCA_039935035.1 Rudaea sp.
CGGCCAACTGCGGACAATCGCTGCCTCAACCGGCTTGCCGCAAAGCGGCCGGTCGCCGAACGGCGAGAACGGAGCGCACCTTTGGTGCGACAACCTCGTTGGCGAGCCTTTCACGCCCTGGGCCTGCGACCCACTACCTCTCCGCAAAACCCGCGTCCCTGCCCGAAGGTCGCCTTGGCGGTCTTGCGTTTGTATTTACAAACGTAATATCATTGTCGTATGGCGATAGCTGGATTCGACTGGGACACAGGCAACTGGCCAAAGTGTGGCAAGCACGGTGTATCGCGTGAGGAAATTGAACAGGTGTTGTCGGGCGAACCAGCCGTTATGGCCGATCCTGCCCCCGACGAACCGCGCATGCGGGCTATCGGAAAGACGTCGGCCGGGCGCTACGTCTTTCTGGTATTCATGCGCCGGGACGTTGACGGTCAGACTAGGCTCCGCCCCATCAGCGCCCGCTACATGCACCAGAAGGAGGTTGACCACTATGAAAGCCAAATCTAAACGCATGCCGACCTTGCGCAGCGACGCGGCTGCAGAGCGGTTTGTGGAGACGGCAGACTTGTCGCAGTACGACTTGTCCGGCTTCAAGCCGCAGCACTTCGAGTTCGCACCCAAGGATGCGACGCTGACCATGCGCCTGCCGGCACCACTGCTGGATGCCCTGAAGCTCAAGGCAAAAGCTCAAGGCATCCCCTATACCCGTTACGTGCGGCTGCTGCTCGAGCGCGATCAGGTGCGTGATACGTCACCCCGTCACGGGCGCTTATAAATGTACCTAGTGAAAGGCACGGTCCGGCCACGAGTTGCCAATCACCGCCTCAATCAATCCGCTCCAAAGCTGCCCTTCGACTTCCAGGTGATCCCGCTGCATGTGCTCAGCGGTTCCCTCGCGCCGCGATCGAACCCTGTGCGCCTGCGCTTTGGCCGGTTAATTTGTGTGCTCGTACGCCATGAAATCTTCCTTCTGTAAGTCTGGTGGCCCAGGCCATGTCTTGTTGTGGGCTCTCAGGGCCGCGTGTATATTCCATCCACGCATGACGTTGTTTGCTGACGCCAGCCAGTCGCTCGGACGTATGCAAATTCCACTCGAGCCGTCGTTGCCGGAGGAGGGTTCGATGATGGATAGCAAAGTCATGCGGCATGCGCATACGCTTACCCGGAAGTTCGCTCTGCTTGTCTTGGTCGTGGCGGGGCTGAGCCTGGGTTTTGCCGCGCACGCTCAGGTTATCCTCGTCACCGATACCGGTGCCTCCTCAGGATCGAGCTGCACCTTGGCGCAAGCAATCAATGCGGCCAACTCCGCCAATGGGGTCACGATCGCGTCGGTCGGTTCTGTCACGCCCGCGGGAAATTGCACTGGCGCCGCCAGCGGCACGAACATCATTACGTTTAGCAACCGGCCGACGATCACTCTCACGGCCGCCGACAACTATTGGTACGGCCCTAACGCGCTACCGCCGATTGCCAGTCCGATCATCATCGGCCCTACAATTATTGGTGGCACCGGAGCCACGCTGGTTGCATTGCATGTCGGCGACCCTGCGCCGGCCACAGGTAATGCATTCCGCTTTTTCTATGTCTCCGGCGGCATGGAATTGTCCGCCGGCTCGTTGACCCTATTCGACATGACGCTGCAAGGTGGATACGCAAAAGGGGGGGATTCCGGTAATGGCGGTGGTGGGGCGGGGATGGGCGGTGCGATCTTCAACCAAGGCAGCCTGACGATGCGCAACGTCAGCCTGATTGGCAATACTGCGCAAGGTGGAAATATTGTCAGCTCCCTTGGGTCAGGTGGCGGAGGTATGGGACAGGACGGTGGTGTTAACGGCGGTGGCGGCTTTGGCGGAATCTTGGGTGGCAGTTACGGCGGCAATGGCTCCCAGCTGATCCCCTCCTCTGGTGGCGGTGGTGGATTTGTTCTTGGGGCTAACGGCGGCTTTAATGGAATGAATGGTGCTCCGGGCGGCGGGAAAGGTCGTCTGGGCGGAGCCGGCAGCGACGGCGGGAATGGTACCGGTGGTGCCGCAGGCGATGGCGGTGGTGGTGGCGGCTACGGGGGTGGTTCCGCCGGCAGCGGCAGTGCTGGTGGTAACTTTGGCTTCGGCGGCGGGAGCGGAGATTTTGCTGGTGGCGGCGGCGGCGTCGGCGGCGGCGGCGGTTCTGGCAGCATCATTGGGTTCGGTGGTGGCGGCGGCGGATTCGGCGGCGGCGGCGGCGCCATCAGCGGCAGCAATGTATCTAGTGCATCCGGAGGCTTTGGTGGTGGCGGCGGATCGGGGAGCAGTAGCGTCGGTGGTGGCGGTTTCGGTGGCGGATCCGATCAGGCTGCGCACGCGACGGGTGGCGCAGGCATGGGTGGCGCGATCTTCAACCACACAGGCACGGTCAGCATGCTCAATGTTACCGCAAGCCGCAATGCCGCGAACGGCGGTGTTAGCAACGACCCAAGTCAAAACGGCAGCGGCCTGGGCGCCGTGCTGTTCAACCTCAACGGCAGCGTCACCATCGATTTTTCGACATTGGCCGGCAACAGCCTAGCTCACAGCAACGGCCAATCCGATAACTTGGGCCCGGCCGACGGCACGGTCTATTCGCTGGCCTACGGCAACGACATCAAGACTGGTCTTGCAAGTACGGCGTCGCTAATTATTCATAATTCCATCGTGCGCGGCACCCATGGGGGATTGGGCGACGATGTCGTGGCCAATGTGGTCGCCGGCAATCAGTCCAATACGTCAAACCTGGTGTATTCCGGCAAGAATTTCATGCAGCAGTCGTACACGGTTGCCGGGGTTACCCAGAGCGGCACGTTGCCAAGCTCGTCCGATCCATTGCTCGGATCGCTGAGTAGATACCGTGATTCTCCAAACCCGCTACCTGTGCTGCCGATCGGCTCAAACAGCCCGGTCTACAACACGGCATCAAGCTGTCTGGAAGCCGACGGTACGACTACGCTTGCATACGACGCCCGCGGCGTCACGCGTCCGCAGGACGGCAAGTGCGACGTCGGCGCTTTCGAGTTCGATGGCGACTACATTTTCGCGAACGGATTCGATGCGACGCTGTGATGAATCCGGCGACGCCCTCCGTATCGCCGATAAGGACTGATTCCGCTGCCGGATAGCTGCCGTTCGCCGGTGACCGCAATGGGCACGAAGCGGACTTTTGATTTTGCTCTTTCCTGCGCAGGCGAGCGCGAAGGCTCGTACCGAAATGACGATCGGAGATTGCTGGTATTGGTGCTCAGCCGAATTGGAATAGGAAGTACACACTATGCTTGTAGCTTTACACGCATAGTGTGTGTCTTCAGTAGTCTTCGAGCACAGACTTTGCTTGCTCAATGAACACACTACGTTGGTAGTGTTCGAATGCGCGTCAGAAGGAGTAATACATCTGGTATTCGATCGGATGGGTGGAAGCGCGGAAGCGGGTAACTTCCACCATCTTCATCTGGATGTAGGCGTCGATGAAATCGTCGTTGAACACGCCACCGACCTTGAGAAAGGCGCGATCCTTGTCCAGCGCATCCAGTGCGGCATCGAGGCTGGCGCAGACCTGGGGAATGTTTTTTTCCTCTTCGGGCGGCAGGTCGTACAAGTCCTTGTCCATTGGCGCGCCCGGATCGATCTTGTTCACGATGCCATCAAGCCCGGCCATCATTAGCGCCGTGAAAATCAGATAGCCGGAGTTCATCGGGTCCGGGAAGCGCAACTCAATGCGGCGGCCCTTGGGCGAATGGACGAACGGAATGCGGCAACTGGCCGAGCGGTTGCGTGCGGAATAGGCGAGCATCACAGGTGCCTCGTAACCGGGCACCAGGCGCTTGTAGCTGTTCGTGGTGGAATTGGTGAAGGCATTGAGTGCGCGCGCGTGCTTGAAGATTCCGCCGATGTAATACAACGCGGTTTGCGACAGGCCGCCGTACAAATCGCCGGCGAACAGGTTGGTGCCGCCCTTGGCCAGGGATTGATGCACATGCATGCCCGAGCCGTTGTCGCCGACGATGGGTTTGGGCATGAACGTGGCGGTCTTGCCACTGGCGTGGGCAACGTTGCGGATCACGTATTTCAGGGTCTGCAGCTCATCGGCCTTATGCGTGAGTGTGCTGAAGCGAACGCCGATCTCGCATTGCCCGGCGGTGGCGACTTCGTGATGATGCACTTCAACGATCTGGCCCATGGCTTCGAGCGTCTTGCACATTTCGCCGCGCAGGTCGCCGAGCGAATCAACCGGGGACACGGGGAAATAGCCGCCTTTGACGCCGGGTCGATGCCCGGAGTTTTCGCCGTCGAGCTTGCGGTTGGAACTCCAGGCGGCCTCTTCGGACTCGATCGAGTACGACGAGCCGCTCATGTCGTTGTTCCAACGCACCGAGTCGAAAATAAAGAACTCGGGCTCCGGGCCGAAGAAGGCGGTGTCGCCAATCCCGGTGGATTTCAGGTACGCCTCTGCGCGGCGTGCGATTGAACGCGGGCAACGCGAATACGCCTGCATCGTGGTCGGTTCGAGCACGTCGCAAATGAGGATCAGGGTGGGATGCGCGCTGAACGGATCGAGCAGCGCACTATCCGGATCGGGCATCAGCACCATGTCCGAATCGTTGATGCCTTTCCAGCCGGTGATCGACGAGCCGTCGAACATCTTGCCGTCCTCGAAGGTTGATGCGTCGATGGCGTGCGCGGGAAAAGTGACATGGTGTTGTTTACCGAGCATGTCGGTAAAACGCAGATCGACGAACTCAATCTTGTGTTCGCGGATCAGATCGAAAACTTTTTCGGATGACATGGGTAGCCTTTGTTTTGGGAAATCCCCACAAACAGAGCAAGCCTGATGCCAAGTGAAAATATGTATGGTTATCAATGCAACACAGCGTGATCGTCAGTAGAATGCAGCTCGATTCGCACCAACCAAGAGCGAATATTCAGGATAGTTGCACGAATCTGGTGCAAATATTGATTGATCAGTGCTCTTCGCTGTCTGCCTGGCGATTGAAGTCTCCAATCGTTTCCACGAGATCCTTCACCGCGTCGCACTCGATGGCGGTCAGGTAAGGATTCCAGGTATCGATCAGCATCACGACGCGCGTGCGATCGCTTCGATTCCAGGCTTCGTGCTCGAACGTATCGTCGAACGTCACACAGCGGCCTTCCTGCCACGCATGTTCGTCGCCGCTGACGTTGAGTGCGCAATTGTCCGGCACGATCAAGGGAAGGTGGGTAACGACACGTGTATTGGTCACACCGCGATGCGGCAGGATGTGGGTTCCGGGCGTGAGCACCGAAAAGCACACCTCGGGGGCGTGATCGCGCACGCGCGCCAGCGTTGGCAAGCTGTCGAGCACGGACGCGGTGCGCGGGCAGCGCGCGCAGTTGTCGTCGAAACGCTGGCCGTGGCGATAAAAGAAGAATGCGTCCCACGCCGGCTTTGCGGTTCCGCCGAGATATTCGCCCATGTTCTGCTGGGGGTGGTATTTGAGGAACGGCTGCAGCGCGTCGTCGCTGGCAAGCACGGCAAGCAGCTCGGCACGAATTGCGTCGAAGTTATCCTCGAGTAGCGCGTACCACGGGAACAGCTCACGCGAAAAATACGGTACGGTCGGCATATCGGGAAAATACAAAAACTTCGGCCGTTGCCTCGCATCCGGGTAGTCGATCGGAATTTCACCAAGGTAACCCATCAGGGCCTTGGTCACGCGGGCCATTTCCGCGGCACCATGGCGAGCCACATAGGGTTGTAGTACGCCCTCGAACAAGCGTTTGCGCGCGCTGCGCGCACTGTGCGTGGCGTGCTTGACCAGATCGCGCAGTCCGGGCGCGGTAGTGGCGTCGTTGAGCCAGCGACCTTGCTGCTGTGCATGCATCAGGGCGGCATAGTAGTGCGTGGCCGCCTCATCGTTCTTGCCCAGCAACTCCATCACGCGGCCCATGTGCAAGCGCGCACGGAAAAAGCTGGGTGCCGCATCGATACAACGCACCAACGTGTTCAGCGCGTCGTCCAGGCGATTCGTCGCGACGTAGGCCAGTCCCAGGTTGCACAGACACTCCGGATCCGGTTGGGACAGTGCGGCGGCGCGCTGCAAATAGTCAATCGCTTGCGCCGGTTGTTCGGCGGACAAGGCGCGCGCGCCAAGATAATTCAACGCCTCGGCGTGATCGGGCTGTATCGATAATACCTTCAGGTACAACGCGGCGGCATCGTCGATCCGGCGTTGTTCGGCACAGGTGCGTGCGCTGAGCAAGATTTCGTCAGGCGCGGCATTGCCGCTTGTCGTGTTGGGAGCGTTCATGGATATCTCTGAAATGAAAGATCGCTATTCGGACTTGCGCAGCGCCCGCGCCTCGACGCGGCGACCCAGCTTGTCCAGCAACAACGCAAGCGGTGCGCGCAATTCGGCGCTGGCCGCGGGCGCGTGTTGCAATGCCGCTTGCAGGGTTTGCACGGCCGCGTCGAGATCGTTCAAGCGTTCCATGCACGCCGCACAGGCCAAAGCGGCACCGGGGTCGGTCGGCTCGACGGCGAGCGCGCGCCGATAGAATTTTATCGCACGACCATAGTGGCCCTGCCGGTTGGCAACATCGCCCATTCCGATCAATCCGCCGGGGTCTTGATCGTTGCGTTTCAAAAGCGTCGCAAATTCTTCGCGTGCTGCTTCAACGCGATCCTGACGAATCAGGGATCGGCCCAGATAAATGCGCGCAAGGCGAAGATCCCGACGCAGGCGCAGTGCATTGCGCAAGGCTTGTTCGGCAAATGCATAGGACCCTTGCTCGAACAATGCCTGTCCCAGGCTTGCCTGGATCGCAGCATCCTCGGGTTGGTTCTGGGCCGCGCGCGACAGAAACTTGACGGCGTTGTCGGTTTCACCGCGCTGCAAATAGATGGTGCCGAGTCCGAGCAACATGGCCGGATCGTCATCCTGGATGCGGCGACCCACACTAAAGCGGGTCTCCGCCTGAGCTACATCGCCGCTGCGCAAGTGGAGATGGCCAAGAGTGGCGTATGCCTGCGCGCAGTTGGGATCCAGGCTCAAGGCGCTCTCAAAATTCGCACGCGCGGCATCGTCTTGGCCACGTTGCAACTGCACGCCGCCCAATACCAATCGATATTGGGCGTGATCCGGAACCAGCTCCACAACATGTCGCAACAAACTCTCCGCCTCATCATAATCGCCGAGCTGATGGCGCAGAACACCCAGCAGATAAAGCGCATCGATGTTATCGCCGTCGCTTTGCAGATACGCGCGATAGCCGTTTTCAGCGGCGGCGAGATCGCCGCTGCGGTGTAGTTCCAGCGCTTGTTCAAGAATCATGCGGTCGAAGGATCGATGGTGGGCGTGGCGCAACGCGCATTATGCCGCAGGCAGCCCACGGCTGCTTCGGTTACCCTACGCGCCGGATCGAAAAGCCCGACTCCATGACCGAAAATCGAGACCTGCCCACGCTGATTCGCGCAGCCACGCCATTGCTCGTGATCGAGACTGCGGAGGAAAGCCGCGTTATCGCCGCGTTCCGCCAGACCATTGCGCAGGTATTGCGACCGCTGTATCGCTGGAGCATTACCGATGGCTTGCGGCGATTGGATATCGCAGCCACGCGCGATGACGACAGCCTGCGTGCCGCGCCCGACGCCAGCGCAACCTTGATGGCCATCAAGCGCAGTAAGGATGCCGGAATCTACCTGCTGCTCGATTTCCAGCCTTATCTGCGCTACAGCATGACGCTGCGCTTGCTGCGCGAAATCTGTCAGCGCGAAGACTGCGCGATGCATACGCTGGTCCTGATCGCACCGCAACTTGAATTGCCGCCCGAGCTCGAACCGTCAGCGACGCGCTATTCGTTGCCGCTGCCCGACGCACAGGCATTGGCGCAGTTGGTTCGCGACGAGGCGTTCGCTTATTCGCGCGACCACAACGGCAAGCCGGTCAACGTGGACGCCGATGCGGCGCGTGCCGTGGTGCGCAACTTGCGCGGGCTGGATCTGGAAAGCGCGCGTCGCATCCTGCGCCAAGCCATCTACGACGATGGCGCGATCGGCCTGCGTGATGTCGCCAATATCATGCGCGACAAGTTCAACCTGTTGAACAAGGATGGCTTGCTGAGCTTCGAGGCGGATACCACGCAATTCACCGACGTTGCAGGTATGGATCGACTCAAACGCTGGATCGCCCAGCGCCGCGGCGCGTTCCTTGGTTTGAAAAGTGCCGCAGGCCTTGATCCGCCCAAGGGCGTGTTGCTGCTCGGCGTGCAAGGCTGCGGCAAAAGTCTCGCAGCCAAAGCGATCGCCGGAGGTCTCGGCGTGCCGCTGGTACGGCTCGACTTCGGCGTGCTGTACAACAAATACCAAGGCGAGACCGAGCGCAATCTACGCGATGCGTTGAGCCGTGCCGGAAAACTTGCGCCGTGCGTATTGTGGATCGACGAGATCGAGAAGGCGTTGGCCACCGGCGATAGCGACGACGGTGTGTCTCGGCGCGTGCTCGGCTATCTGCTGACCTGGATGGAAGAGCGGCGCGATTCGATTTTTCTCACCGCGACCGCCAATCAAGTGCGGGAATTGCCGCCGGAACTGCTGCGCAAAGGTCGTTTCGACGAGACGTTTTTCGTCGATCTGCCGGATGCATCCGCGCGCGAAGAAATCTTCCGCATTCATCTGCTGCGACGCGGACTCAAGCCGGAAACCTTCGACTTACCCGCTTTGGCTGCAGCAAGCAACGGATTCTCCGGTGCCGAAATCGAGCAAGCCATTGTGTCGGCGCAATATGCTGCAGCCGCGGCCACCATTGCGGTCGATCAGAACCATGTCGTGGTTGCGCTCAAGGAAACGCGACCGCTGTCGATCCTGATGGCTGAACCAGTCGCTGCGCTACGCGGCTGGGCAGCCGGACGCACCGTTTCCGTCAACTGAAATTGGTGACTCCAGCACCGCGTTCATCTGCGCGACGATGAAATCTTCGGCCCAGCTGTGCAGCGAAATGCCGGTGATGAACCCGCAGTGGCCACCGTGGGCGACGATGCGCAACTGTGTTGTTGGAGCGAGTTTCAATTCGCGAAAGTCCGCGATCGGAATCACCGGGTCGTCTTCGGCGGTCAGAATTGTCGCCGGGATATCCAGTTTGGCGAGTATCTCGCCGGCGATCGAATAACTGTCCAGATAATTTTCCAGCGTGCCATAGTCGGTGTGCCGCTGCACCATGCTGCGCGTGAGCTCGCGCATGTTTCCGCGCAGTTCCGTAGCACTGAAGAACTCATTTTCCGGAAACAGTTGCTGCTTGAGGCGCAACGAGCCACGCCACTTCTGCATGAAATACCACTCGTAAAACCACGGTGCATCTTCGATCGAGCGCAGCCCGGCGCGTGGACTGATGACCGGGCACACGGCAAATACCCATGCCAGCGGAATGCCTGCCGCGCGTGCGCGCAAGGCAACGCGCAAGGCGAAATTTCCGCCAAGCGAAAATCCACCAATTATCAAGGGACGTTGTGGAAACAATTCGCTGACCTTCTTGACCGCGCCCACGACTTCATCGATCCGGCACGAATGAAACAGCCCGGGATTGAGATGATGGGTCTGGCCGTGATCGCGAAAATTCAACCGAAACACGTCGCAACCTTCATCCAGCAGCCGGCTGCTGGTATGCAACACATAGCTCGATTGCGCGCAGCCTTCCCAACCGTGCAGGAGCACGACCAGCGCATGCGCCTTGTCGTTGACATGCTGGCGCGTGTAGAAGCCCTGTAGGCGTACACCGCCGCCGCAGTCGACAATGTGTTCGCTCGCGGCGTCTTCCAGCGCTGCATGGCGATGGCGAAACGCCCATCGGCGCAAACCGCTGGAAGTCAGAATGGATTGCACGTGTGTATTGCGCAGCCACAACGGTGGCTGAAACTCATCCACTTCGCTCATGCGTCGGCGATCCCGAGTGCTGCTCCGATGCGCGCGCGCGCATCGGCCGCAATCTGGCGACGGCCTTCGTAATGTTGCGCCAGCGGCTCCAGAAAATGCACCTCCGCGTCCATACCGGGGCCGCCGAGCAAGCGGATAAAGTTGGCGAAGAAACTCTCGTTCGCGCCGAACGGCACGCGCAAATCCATTTGCGTGTCGCGTCCGTATAGCAAAGCGACCGGTTGCACCGGCACGTTCGCGTCTTGTGCAACTTGGAAAATCCGCGCATGAAATGTACGCAAGCGATTACCCGGCCCGGTGCCGCCCTCCGGAAATACGCCAACGGCCTTGCCTTCACCCAGCCGCGCAACGACGCGCTGCATGACCGAAGCCAACGAGTGGCCACTGCCGCGCTGGTGGTAAATCGTACCCGCGAGCGTAGCCAGCGGGCCAATCAGCGGCCAGCGCGCAATTTCCGCCTTGGCCACGAAACACATGATGCGCTTGCTGTGCATCAGCTCGATATCCAGCCACGAAACATGGTTGGCCACGAACAAAACCGCGCCGGGCAATGGCTGCCCGAACTGGCGGATGCGGAATCCGAAAATCCGCACGATCCGGCCCGACCACCAGCGCGTCATCACATGATCGAAGCGTTCCCCACGAATCGAAAAGCGCCGAGCCAACGGATTGAACGCCACCAGCGCCAGCGGGAACGCGATCACCGCGTGCAGCAACAACAACGGCGTGCGCCAGAGGTAGCGCAACGGTCGCAGCCAATCATGGGAAGGCGTGGGAAGGGTGTCTGCAGAAGAATTCATCTACGTGCATGGTAGCCAAGCGCTGGTCGCATCGCCAGCGAAAGCCGGCCATCGCTCGCGAATTTGCGCCGTTAGCTACTCAATCGTTCAGGTTGGCGAGTGCCTCGTTCAGGTCTTCCACATGCTGCTCCCACCAGCGCGCTTCGGCGGCGAAGGGGAAGGCGCGTGGGAAGGCCGGGTCGTCCCAACGTTGCGCGATCCAGCCGGCGTGGTGGATTTGGCGCATGATGCGCAACGGTTCGATCAGGGTCAGTTCGCGGTGATCGAAGTCGCGGAATTCGGCGTAGCCCTCAAGCAGCCAGTCCAGCTCGCGCGGATTGGGAGCGAGCATCCACAAGTCCTGTATCGCGGGGCCGATGCGTGCGTCGTCGAGATCGACGAAATGCGGGCCGGCGTCAGTCCACAACACATTGCCGGGGTGGCAGTCGCCGTGCAAACGCAGAGCCCGAATGCTTCCTGCGCCAGCAAATCGCTGCGCGATTCGTGCGTCAAGCGACGCAACAACGCGCGCATATCGCTCGTGAAGCGGCTGCGGCAGCAGTGCTGATGCCAGCACTGCCTGCGACGGATTGTGAATCATGCTCGCCCGATCCAGCGTGCCGCGGGCCGAAAATCCATCGCGCGAGCCGACGCCATGCATGCGCGCAAGCAATCGACCCATCCAGGCGAGGTTGTTGGCCGATTCCAACTCGGGTGCGCGGCCACCTTGACGCGGATAAATGGCGAACCGAAAATCTGCGTGCTGCAACAACGTGTGGCCACCGAACTGTCGCGGCGCAACCATCGGCAACTCCGCATCGGCCAGTTCGAGCGCGAATGCGTGTTCCTCGATAATCGCGGCATCCGACCAACGCCCGCCGCGATAGAACTTGGCCACGACCGGCGTCGAATCCTCGATACCGACTTGGTAGACGCGATTCTCGAAACTGTTGAGTGCGAGCAGACGGCCGTCCGTATGCAGCCCGGCAGACTCGACCGCAGTGAGGACGGCGTCGGGGCTCAGACCCGCATACGGCGTTGTCGTGCTGCTCATCCGCTGGCCAGTTGCAGCGATTGACGCGGCACCACGGCGAGGGTGAGGCGGGCGATGCAGACCAGTTTCTGGTGACCATCTTCGATGCGGATTTCCCAGACTTGTGTGCTGCGGCCCAGATGCAAGGCGCGCGCCGTGCCAGTGACTTCGCCATGCGTAACTGCGCGCACATGATTGGCGTTGATGTCCAGGCCCACGGCCAGTTCCTTTTCCGCATCCAGGCACAAATTGCCTGCGAGGCTGCCCAGGGTTTCGGCCAGCGCCACCGAAGCGCCGCCATGCAGCAGGCCAAATGGCTGCCGAGTGCGGCTATCTACCGGCATCGTGCCGCGAACGAAATCGTCGCCAATCTCGGTAATGCGCATGCCCAGCGTGTCGCACAGCGTGCTGCGATTCCAGGCATTGAGTCGATCCAGCGAAGTGTCTTGTTTCCATGGCGACATGTGCCTGCTCCGATGGCAGTTGAAAGCACGACTATATCAACGTCGTGGCGCAATCGGGCACAATCGCAGGCATCGTGTCTTATACCGTTACCTTGCAAGCCAGCGGCAAACGCTTCGACGTGGAAGCCGGCGAGAGCGTGCTCGATGCGGCGCGGCGCGTTGGGCTGGCGTTGCCCTATAGCTGCCTTTCGGGCGTGTGCGGCAGTTGCAAGGCGACGCTGATTTCCGGCGATTGCCACTACCCGCATAATCCGCCCAGTGGGTTGAATGAAGCGGAAGTGGCGCGGCACCAGGTTTTGCTGTGTCAGGCAGCGCCGCTTTCGGATCTCGTGGTGGCGGCGCGCGAAGTGGCTTCGGTTGCGGATATGCCACGGCGCACGCTGCCGCTGAAGTTGATCGAGAAAACCCTGTTGGCACCTGAGGTGATGCAACTCGTGCTACAGCCCCCGCGTTCCGCAATGCTCAAGCGCCTGCCGGGTCAGTATCTGGATGTGTTGTTGCCGGGCGGCAAGCGCCGGGCATTTTCGATTGCCAATGCGCCGCATTCGGGAACGCAAATCGAGTTGCATGTACGCCATGTCGCGGGCGGCGATTTCACCCGCCACGTCTTCACCGATCTAAATGTAGGGTCGCTGTTACGCGTCGAAGGCCCGCTTGGAACTTTCGTGCCGCGCGAGCACTCCGAACGTCCGATGATTTTCGTCGCAGGCGGTACCGGATTTGCGCCGATAAAAACCTTGATCGAGCATTTTCTTCATCTCGGAACACGTCGACCCATGAGCCTGTATTGGGGCGCGCGCACGCCGCAGGAATTGTATCTGCGCGACCTGCCGGAGGGCTGGATGCGCGCACATTCAGCATTGCGTTTCGTACCGGTGGTCTCGGATCCCGAACAAGCTCACGGCGTCGGCAGCGAACGCATCGGTTTCGTCCACGATGTCGTGTTGGAAGACCATCCGGATATGTCGGGATTCGATGTGTACATGAGTGGCCCGCCAGCGTTGATCGACGCCGGGCGGCGCAGCTTCGTGCAAGCGGGTTTGCCTGAAGACCGGCTCTATTACGACTCGTTCGATTACGCGCCGGATGTATTGGCGCAGATTCTCAAGGCACGTGCCGGAATCCACGACGCATGACCGCAGTTGGCAAATTGATGTTGGGATGCTTGCTGCTGCTGGTTGCCGTGCCCAGCGCCTGCGCTTTACGCTGCGGCAATCGTGTCGTGGGTACGGACGATTACGATTTTCAGGTGCGCGAGCGCTGTGGTGAGCCGTATTACATCGAAGACCACTTCGTAGTGCTGGCGACCGGTACCGATACGCCCGTGCAAACGATCCAGCAAACCGTTTACACCGCGTGGTTCTACAATTTCGGACCGAGCCGGCTGCTGGTGCAGTTGTTGTTTCGCGATGGCCGCCTTGTGCGCCAACGTACGCTAGGGCGTGGCGTCGACGATATCGGTGGTTCGTGTACGCCGGTCGCATTGAGCAGCGGAGCCAGCGCTGGCGAAGTCATCGCCCATTGCGGCCAGCCGCAATCGCGGAACCGGCATCCGCTCACGCAAGTGCGCCAATTTGGTCCGGGTGCTTATAGCCAATATGACGATTCCCGCGAAGACTGGATTTACGATCTTGGCGGGAATTTCCTGTACGTCTTGCACATGCTCAATGGCCACGCTGAAGCGGTGGAGCACATCGCACGATAACGGAGTGCCGCGTGACGCGTCAGTCTTTCGTGTGCGGCAAGTCCAGTTGCGGTACGCCGTGCACGTTGCGTTGTTCGATGGCGCTGGCACGCGTGTCGAGCAGTCCGCGCGTTGTCGACGCCAGCGACTGTGTGGCTTCCCCGCGGGCGCAGCGCAATGCGTTGCGATAGCAAACGGCCGCGTCGGCAACGGCGTTTTGTGCACTTCGACAATCGCCCAAGGCTTCCCATAACGGCGCGGACGACGCCAAGGCGAGGCCGCGCAGCAGATATTCGTTAGCCTTGCCCCAAACGTTACCGTGAATACACAGGCGCCCGAGCGCGAGTAAAAGCCCGGGGCTGTTGGGCTGCTTGTCAAGCCAGTTCTCAGCACGGCGCAAGCGCGTATCGGCGTTTGCTTCGCCGAGTTCTCCATAAGTACGTATCAACAATTCGGACCATTTGCGTTGCAACGCGGTTTCCAACTCATCCATGGCCGCCAGCGTTTGCCCCAGCGCTGCGGCTCGCCGCGCATAAGCCGAGACTGCCTCGGACACTGCGCGTTGAGCGCGACTGAGTCCGGACCACAATGTGCCAAGACGTTCGGCATCTTTCGCGCCGCGCAAGGCAGCGACAAGTACGCGCGCCTGTAATGCATCCAACGTTGCCGCATTCGAAGTGCCGTGTCGAATCAGTGTCTGGATTGATTCCAGTGCCAGTTCATTCTTGCCGCACAACAGCGCTGCTTCTATTTGCAATCGGCGTGAGTTGGGTGCCAACGCATTGTCCTGGGTTGGCCCGTCGAACGATGCCAGCGCGGCGTTCGCGTCACCGGCGTCCAGGGCAAAACGTGCACGTAGAATTTGCGCGGCAGCCGGAACCTCGGTAGATACGCTATCCAACAGATCCTGCGCGGATTTGCCCTCGCCCGTCGCATGCGCCGCGTATGCCGCAGCCAACAGCGCTGGAGCGCGCAGGCCCGTCTGATGAGAGGCGCGATCCAGGTCGCGTAGCGAACGCCGGTAATTACCTTCGACCAGCGCGATAAGCCCGCTGGCAATGCGTTCGTGTCCGCGTTTGCTTGCGCGCCGCGTCCATGCCTTGCGTGGCCATTGCAACGCTCGCCACAACACACTCAACAACCCCCATGCCACCAATAGCGCGACTATCGCAAATACGACTGAGGTCTCGATTCGTGTGGAACCGATATGGATGAGCACATAGCCCGGATCGGCCGCCAGCATTTGCCAACCGAATGCGGCCGCACAAGCGACGACCAGCAAACCGAGCAGCAAGATCCAAAGTTTCACTGCGATGGCCCGGGTTTGCCCGGCACAGGCGTGGCCGGTTGCGGTGCCACCGAAGGCTTCATCTGGGTGGCTTGCGGCGGCAGGGTAGAGGGACTACGCAGGGCGTGCGTCGCACGTAGATTGCGTAGTTCCTTGATCGATGCGCCAAAAATTTCCGGCGCAGGCGGAGCCAGCGTCGCGGCATGCAACGCGTCCAGCTGTTTCAATGGCGATTGCACTGCCGATTCATTGACTCCGAACGACGCAGTCAGTTGGGCACGTGCTTCGGCGATGGCTTCGCGGTAGCGTGAATCGTCGCGTGCGAGCGCGGCAACGCCAGCGTCGCGCAAGTCCAACTCAATGAGATGACGTGCCAATCCGATGTCGCGCAAGATGAACTGTTTCTGCACGTCATCGTCGTGGCGCACTTGAACCAGTGCGCCGAGCACGCGCCACAAGCGAGACGTGGAAGCGTCGGTGCTTGACGTCGTCGTCGATCGGGGAGCCGGCATGCGTGACACTTCCGTACGCAGCGCGGCAAGCTGTGAACTGATCGATGCAGGGTCGGACGCGTGCAAATCTTTCAAGGCCGCAACTTCTGCCCCGATAGTCTCGCGCACAGTTGAAAATGCGGCGTCGTCGGTCTGGCTCAGTGCTGCGTCTGCGGCGCGATAGGCAGCGATCGTGGCCGGCACGTCATGGAACAAAGTAAAACGTTCGGCACCGAGAGTGAGCAGCAGTTCAGCCTCGTCCAGAACCAGCGCGTCGTGGCCGGACAGACGCTTGTCGGCAAGGTTGCCGACGCTGTCTTCAAGCGACTGCAAGCGTTGGTCAAGAGTCAGCAATTGCGCGCGTACCGACTTGTCGACCTGCTCGCCGTCATTCAAGCGTGAGTGCAGGGTATGGTCGCGGTCCTTGAGTTGCGCCACAGCTTGTTGCAGGTCAACAATGCGGTCGTCGAGGGATTGGACTTGTGCGGCCGCACCGGGGCCCGCCGCGTTGGGTCGAAGCACGAGCCACCACCCTGCGAAACCGAGGCCAGCAAGCGACAGCAAGAGCAGCAGCCAAGGCAGCATCCGATAGCGATGCGGTGATTTTTCGGGAACTGCGTCGGAGGTAGTGGTGATGTGGGCTGTTTCGTCCATGCGGCTATGCTAGTGCCGTGTCTTGAGGCTGTGCAACATAAAGTTCGTGGATTTCTGCGTCCAGTTAAAGGCGGTGGCGCGACAAAGCGTTGCAAGCAGTGCGCAACAAGTCCGCCGGTGCGGCGGAAGCGGCGATATGAACATTGGAGAAAAGTTGATTTCGCGCCAAGATGGCGAGGCGTTTGCTGCTGACGACCAACTCACCGGCGGCCAGACGCGCATACAGATGCAACGGCAGGTTGGCGCGGAGGTTCATCAGTACCTCCGCGCTCGACAAAAGCGTGACCAACGGCGGGGACGCCTGTTCCAGTTTTGCCAGTTGGCTGCGGGTGTAGCGCGGTGTGTTTCTTCGGTAAACGTGGATTGCCTCGACCGTCGCCCGTCGCTTACGTAATGTTTGCGCCAACAATCCACGCCCACCCGGTGCTCCGATCAGCGATACATGCTTGCCGCGTATGCGCGCCAATTCGGGCAAGTCAAGCAGGCCTTCGCTATCCTGCTGCCCGGATGGCTGGCGCACATCCGCCATCCCTCGACGCGTCAACGCACGTGCTGTGGCGCTTCCAACTGCCAGGATCACGCTGTGACCCGCAAAGTGAAGCTTGGGCTGAAGCGCGAACGCAAACTGCACGGCGGCAGGACTGACAAATATAACAATGTCGGAATGTCGCGCCTCGGCCAGCTCGGTTTTGGTTGGCGAGGCGGGGTCGATGATCTTCAACACCACGCCCGGCAGACTCATCGCATTGCCTCCCAACGCACGCACGCCGCGTTTAAGCGTTGCGGCAGTAGCAGTCGGGCGGGTCACGACAATGCTTGCGCCGGCCAGCAATTTTGCCGTCGCGCGCGCACTTGGGGTGGAGGTAGGCTTCGACTGCCGCATGAGTTTGCATGCTACTCCATCACATCTTCCTATCGGCACGGTGAGGGGTGTGGGTTGCGTGGGAGGTACCTGTTGACGAGGTGCAATAGGGATGTATAATGCGCGGCTCCGCGGACGAAACGTCCGTGGATTGAAGAGTTCTTTGACAG